>JBGTIU010000200.1:0-10073 GCA_041745515.1 Hyphomicrobiaceae bacterium
GCAGCGCCCCCACCACAAGACAGAAAATCATGAAGCCCAGGTCGCGCCGGGGGTTCGGGGCGGGCTGATAGGGCACCGCGCGCACCGACAGCAGCGCCACCTGGCGGCGATTGACGAGGCGATCGACCAGAAAGGCCGCCACCGCCGGCACCAGCAGGATCATGCCGACCACGGCGCCCATCTCGAAGTTTTGCTGACCGACGACCTGTTTATAGGCGTCCGTCGCCAGCACGTTGAACTGGCCGCCGATCACCTTGGCGATGCCGAAGTCAGTCACCACCAGCGTGAACACGACGAAGGCCGCGCTGACCAAACCGTATTTGACGCCCGGGATGGTGACCGTCCGGAAAACGCGCCACGACGAAGTGCCGAGCGCGTCGGCCGCCTCGTAGAGCCGGCCGTCGGCGAGCGAGAGCGCGGTCATCAGGATCAGCATCGCATAGGGCAGGCAATAGAACACCTGCGCCATGATAATGCCGATCGGCCCGTAGATCGACTGGCCCAGCAGCCAGGTTTTCAGAAAGCCCTGGTTGCCGAAGATGTAGATGAACGAGATTGCCGAAAGCAGCGACGGCGCGAACAGCGGTAGCAGGATGACCGCATAGAACAGGCCGCGAAACCGCATCGTGGTCCGCGTCAAGGCGTAGGCGTAACCGAAGCTCAGCGGGATGACGATTGCGGTCGTCAGCAGCGCGACCCAGATGCTGTTCCACAACGACTGAACGAGTGTCGGCGTCGAGAAATAGACAATATAGTTCGCCAGCCCGACGAATTCGCCTTTCGCATTTTGGAAACTCTTCGACAGCAAGAGGCCGAGGGGAGCGGCGATCACCAACAGCAGGAACGCAATCAGCGCGACGAGGCCAACGCGCATGCCGACATCGTCGCGCGACAACGTGCGGACGACTTGGGGTACTTGTTGCGATGGCGACGCGGCAATCGTCACTCCGGCGCTCCGACTTGCGACCTGAATACCCGCAGTGCGTCAGGCGGCAGAGCAATGTGCATTGTTTGACCCACCGCGATGCCGACATCGCGCATGGCGTTCGCCGAGAAGTCGGCCGTCAATCGAACGCCATCCGCACCAACAACGTCGAGCGTCGCACGGCAGAATGCGCCCAAGTATTCCAGTGCCGCGACGCGGACCTGCAGCCGGTTCGGGGTGGTATCAGTAAGGCCGCGCACCTGCACTTCCTCGGGCCTGAAGCCGAGCGTGACCTTGGCGCCCGTCACGGCCCCGGTGTCGCCCGCACATTTCAATTCGGCGGTGCCGACACGCACCATGCCCGGCGCCGCTACGACGCCCTCAAGGAACGTCATGGTGCCGACGAAATCCGCAACGAACGCGGTCGCCGGTCGCGCATAGATTTCGGCCGGTGTACCTACTTGATCGATCACGCCCTGGTTCATCACTACAATGCGGTCGGCCATCGCAAGTGCCTCCTCCTGGTCATGTGTGACCAGGATGGTAGTGATGCCGAGGCGTCGTTGCAGCGCCTTGATCTCGTCGCGCAGCCGAACGCGGACGCGTGCATCGAGCGCCGACAGCGGCTCGTCGAGCAATAGCAGCGAAGGCGACGTAGCCAGCGCGCGCGCCAGCGCAACGCGCTGCTGCTGGCCGCCGGACAATTGCACTGGATACTTGATTCCCTGATCGCCAAGCCCCACGAGTGCCAGCAGCTCGGTCACGCGAGCGCGGCGTTTGTCGCGTGGCCATTTACGATTGACGAGGCCGTACCCGACATTATCGGCGATCGAAAGGTTCGGGAACAACGCGTAGGATTGAAACACGATCCCGAAATCGCGCTCGGACGGCGGTAATCCCGAAACGTCGCGGCCAGCAAGCTCGATGGTACCCTCATTCTGGATGTCGAGGCCGGCAATGGCTCGCAGCAAGGTGGTCTTACCGCAGCCTGAGGGTCCAAGGAAGCACACGAGTTCGCCGCGCAGTACGTCCAGCGACACGGCGTTCAGGGCAGTGAACACGCCGAAGCGCTTCGTCACGTCGCGGATTTTCAGATGCGTCGCTGTGACGCCACCTTCTGCGACCGAGGTATCAAGGTCCAATCGCTGCAGCATAGGCACGCCCCGATCCGATTTTCGTGTCGGGCAGGTTACACTTGACCCTACCTGCCCGACATCGTTGCGCAGATTACTTGGGTTGCGCCTTGCTCTCGTAACGTTTGGACCACTCTTTCAAAATCCGCTCACGGTTCTCGGCCATCCAGCCAAAGTTGTTCTTCACCATTTTTGCTTCGCCGTCTCCTGGGTAGTTCGCGGGCGCGGCCTTCACCGAAGGATCGGCAACGAGTGCGTAATACTTGGCATAGAGTTCGTTGGCCTTCTTGGAAGCAGAAAAATCAGCGACCTTCTTGGCGGCGTCGAGGTTTTTCGTGCCCTTGACGATGGCCGTTGCTTCCATATCCCAACCGATGCCTTCAGAGGGAACGATCAGATCGATCGGCGCGCACTTGGTCTTTTCGGAAGCACCGCGCATGTCGAAGCCGATACCGATCAGGCGCTCTCCTTTGGCGGCCTGAACGCAAGGCGCCGAACCCGAATGCGTGTAGACTGCGATGTTGTCGTGCAGCTTGTCCATGAAAGCCCAGCCCTTCTCCTCGCCCATCACCTGCAACCAGGCTGCGATGGCGAGGTACCCTGTGCCGGACGAAGCTGGATGCGGCATCACGATCTGGCCTTTGTAGTCGGGTTTGGCGAGATCGGCCCAAGATACCGGCTTCGGCTTGTTACCCTTAGTCCCTTCCGCGGTATTGAAGCACACCACCGCCAACCAGGCGTCCATGCCGGTCCACGCGCTGGCGCCGTCACTGTCTTTAAACGCCGGCTTCAACGCTGCCGCGGATGCTGGAGTGTATGGCTCCAGGAGGCCCTGTTTCTTGAACAGCAGCAGACTGGTCGCGGCCAATCCCCAAATTACGTCTGCTTTCGGATTGTCTTTCTCCGCGAGGAATCGCGCCGTGATGACGCCGGTCGAGTCACGTACCCAGGAGATCTCAATGTTCGGGTTGTCGGCTTCGAATGCAGCCTTGTAGGGGCCGAGCTGGTCGTTTTCGAGCGCAGTGTATACGGTCACGGCAGTCTTCTGAGCCATTGCCGGAGCGAACCCGGTTGTCAGCATTGCGGCGCTCGCTATGCCGCTGATCAGTAGTTTCTTGAGCATATTGTCCTCCCTTGTTGTTGCTTGACCAAACCGATGTTGGCCCTAGCGGCCAACTATCGTCTTCACATGAAGCTACGATGACCACGTATCATTGCACCAGCGACTTGTTATTGGAACGAGATAGCGCGTAGTACTTGGAATAGGCGTCGACGGCTCGCGCATTGAGCATGTCTAGCGTCAGCGAACTCGCTCCAAAACGGCCTGGATCAAGGCTTGGCAGTGGAAACCCGGGTTGACCGGTCGTAATCCATTCGGCAATCGCACGGCCGGCCCCGCCAGAAGCCGCGATACCCGATGTAAACCCAACGGCCAAGAAGGCGTTGGACAGGCCCGGCGCGCGGCCCAGGATCGGCTCCCCATCGGGGGTTATCGGAATCGGTCCATTGATTATTGTCGGCAACCCGAGGTCCGCGATGATCGGTATCCGCCTCGCTGCAGCCTCTAGGATTGGGGCTAGGCGCTCTAACTGGTCGGGCAACAGCTCGCGTCCAAAAACGAACGGCATCTCGCTATTGTGCACGGCGACCGTTGCCGCCTCCCAGCCGCCGATCGCGTACCCTCCAACCTCGGGCTTCAGATAAAAATTGAGATCTGGATCGCGTAACGCAGGCAGATCGCGCGATTGCCGGCTGCGCTTCTCGGTGACGGCGTACTGGTGTTCGAGCGCTGCGACGGCCAGATCGAGACCGAACATGCGGCCGACAGGACGTGCCCAGACACCGGGCGCCAGTACAATTGTGCCACAACGCATCGTCCCGATTTTGGTCTCGACGCTGATGACGCGAGCACCGTCGCGATTTGCACCGGTAACTGTCACGCCCTCGATGAAACGTACGCCTTGCGCTTTCGCGCGCGAAGCGTATGCCTGAGTCAAGCTGGATGGATCGACATAGCCGTCGCCGTGCACGAATGCGGCACCAGCGACACCTTCTAGCGAAAGATCGGGAAAGCGGCTCTTGGCGTTGGACGCATCGATGAGTTCGAAGTCGATGCCGTAGCCGCGTGCAATAGGCTGCGCCGCAACGAACTCGGCCAACCGCGCCGGCGACGACGCTATGCGCAGCGAACCGACCGGCCGCCAGTCGATCGGGGTTTCGCTCTGGATCTCGTCGTAGATTTGGACAGAGGTTTGCATCAACCGTGTCAGGTCTTCGGAAGATCGATATTGCCCGACGAGGCCGGCCGCGTGCCACGTCGAGCCGTGCGTAATGGCGCTCTTCTCGAGCACAACCACATCGCTGCATCCGGCGCAGCCAAGCTGCATGGCGATCGAGCAGCCGATCGCACCGGCACCGATGATCACCACCTCAGCGGATTGCGGCAGCTTGTCAAGCACGGGGCCGATCCTTGTAGCCGTGGGACCGGTACTTCGCCTTGGCCGACGCTGCCGCGGGCCGCTCAAGTGCTGTCAGATACCAATCGACGAACTGCTGAACGTTGGTTTCGCGAATTTTGGAGTAGGGGCCGGGCGCATAAGCCTGAGATGAAACGCCAGCCTGATTGGCTGAGCAGAGCGCCCAGTCCTGCTCCGAAGTGCGCTGCCAGAACGGCAGAAGCCGATCGAGTGTGTAGTCCTGCCCCTCGATTGCGTCCTTATGAACGAACCAGGAGACATCGACCTGGCTCGTCGTGGCACCGAGTGGCGTGATCCGGGTCGCGACCGCGTGATCGTCGCTTGCGTGCTGCCAGAAGTTCGGGAAAACGGTTGCTCGAAGCGTGCCCTGGCTCCAGGCATCGCGCTCGCGAAACACTCCCATCAGCGGCGCCACGGATGTGCCATCGAGGCTCTGTGTTTTCCACCCTTTCATCAGCGGCGCGCGCGTGACACGCCAGAAGCTACCCGTCATTTCCGACGTTGCCACAGCCGATCCCAGCCGCAATTTTTCGAACCGCCCGTTGGCCAGCGCCATCTGCCGTTCCACCTCGGGGACATTCGCCTCGTTGAACCACGCCGTGTCGTAGACGCCCTTCACGTACTCCGGGTGCGCGTGATCGCAGTGATAGCACTCGCGATTGTTCTCGAAGATCAGCTTCCAGTTGGCGGCAACCGTGTAACGGATCGTATGCGCAAGTTTCGCGTCGGCGAAACCCTGGTGCTGCATCTGTTCCGCGATCTCGGCGGCGGCCGTCTCGAACGCCACTGGATCAGAGCCGAGACAGACAAACAGCAACCCGCCGAGATCCCTTAAAGCGACCGGATGCAGCCCGAGCTTCGATTGATGCACCCCGAATTCACGTTCGGTCGGCGTGCGCAGGCGGCCATCGAGTTCATAGGTCCAGGAGTGATAGGGACAGGTGAGCAAACGGTTGTGGCCTTGCTCGCCGCTGCAGATGCGCGAGCCGCGGTGACGACAGGTGTTGTGGAAGGCGCGGACATCACCTGTAGCGCCACGCACGAGCACGACGTTGGCGGCGCCGACGTCCCAAGTCATCCAGTCGCCGGTCTTTGCAATCTGGCAGGCGTGCCCAGCGTAGAGCCAATGGCGTCGCCAGATGCGATCGAGATCGGCGTTGAAGACCTCCCCGCTTGTGTAGAAGGCGCGAGTCAGCGGTCCTCCCGCCACGTAGGCATTCTTCAGCGCCGTTATGCGCGCCGGATCGTAATTCAATAAAGTGCCCGCGACGCCTGTCATGAGACGTTTCACTCCGGCCACGGCAGGGAATAGGTCTTGACGTTGGAGTAGCTCTTCATCGCCTCCCAAACGCCTTCCTTGTAGCCGAGGCCCGAATCCTTGATGCCGCCGAACGGCGACATCTCAATCCTGTAACCTGGCACCTCCCACACGTTGACCGTGCCGACGTCGAGCCCGTTGATCAACCGCGTGATCGTGTCGAGCCGGTTGGTGCAGATACCCGACGACAGACCATAAGCCGTCGCGTTCGTGATGGCGATGATCCGGTCGACATCACTCGGCACGCGAATGATCGGCACCACCGGCCCAAACGTCTCCTCGTGCACCAGCTCACAAGCGTAAGGCACATGGTCGACGACGGTGACAGGGTAGAGCGCGCCCTTGCGGTTGTTCCCGTGCAAGAGCGTCGCGCCCTTCAACACGGCATCGTTGACGCGCGTCTCGAACTGCTTCGCCGCGTCCTCATGGATGACGGTCCCGACATCGACTGTCGGGTCCATCGGGTCGCCGCATTTCAACTTTCCTGCCTTGGCAAGCACGAGGGCTGCGAACTTGTCGGCCACCTTCTCGCAAACGAGGATGCGCTTGACAGCGGTGCAGCGCTGGCCAGAATTTTTGGTCGCTCCCTGCACCGCAAGCTCTGCCGCCTTGTCGAGGTCGGCGTCTGATAGATCGTCCATCACGATCAACGGATCGTTGCCGCCCAACTCGAGCACGATGCGCTTGTAGCCCGCCTTGCCGGCGATGTACTTTCCGACCTTCACCGATCCGGTGAAGGTTACGACGTCGGCGTGTGGATCGGTGATCATTGCATCGCCCATCGTGCGCGGGTTGCCGGTCACGATCGATAGCATTTCCGGAGGCAATCCCGCCTCGTACAGAATGTCGGCCAGCAGTAATGCGGTCAGCGGCGTCAACTCTGTCGGCTTGGCGACAATGCGGTTATTCATCGCAATCGCCGGCGCGATCTTGTGACTGATCATGTTCAATGGATGATTGAACGGTGTGATCGCCGAGATGCAACCGAGCACCGGCCCGCGCGACGTATAGATCCGACGTTGCTTTCCGTGCGGCGTGATATCGCAGGAATAGATCTCCGAGTCATCGCGGATCGCAAGCTGCCCGGCAAGTGAGTACACGTCGTAGGCTCGGCCGACTTCGTACAGGCTGTCTTTCAAACACAGACCTGACTCGGCCGTGATGAGGCGAGCGATCTCTTCGCGGCGCTTCGCTAGGATTTCAGCGGTGTTCAGCAAAATCTTCTGGCGGTCGTATTTGGAGAGTTTTGACTTGTAGGCATTGCCGATCCTGAAGGCCTCAGCTACCTGGCGCGGGTCGGCTGCCGGCACCGTTGCCACCACCTCATTGGTGTAAGGGTTCAGCACCTCGATGCGCCGCTCGGCATCGACCAGCTTACCGGCCACGCGCATTTGCTCGTGTGATTTCACCGGTAGCTTGGGGCGGACGGCATTTTCCTGCACAGTCGTATTCCTCAGACGATCCGATTGAGCGCCACGTCGAACACATCGAAGTTGCGTAAGCGATGGCCGGTGACCAGCGACAGCTTCCGATTGGCGATCATTGGTACGCGCTGCTCGGTCAAGCCGCCATGACTGCGCAGCGGCTCGTCGAGGCCGGACAGGTCGTGCTTTTCGCGCGCGGTGCCGATCGTCATGTGCCGTGTGGAAGTGACGACGATATCGCCGATGCGATCGGCCGGCAGTTCGAACCGATCGCAGGCTGCGGCTCTGGTGAGGACGACATCGACGCCGTCGATCGCCTTGATCCTAGAAATGAGCTCTGCACTATCGATGCTCGGCGGCACGTGCACGGTGGCAAAGCCGCCGAGCGCCCCGTGATGGGCAACATAAGGGTCGGTGATCGGCAGGATCACGCGAGCTACCCCCGAGCCCAGCCAGCCGTCCAGAATTGTCTGCAGGAAGATGACGTTCGGTGTTCCATCGTTGCCGTGCTTGTCGTTCATACCGTGGTCGGCGGTGGCGACAACGACGGCGCCAAGCCGGTCGAGTACGGCCAAATAGCCGTCGATCATCGCGTAGAAGTCGTTGGCGATTGCCGAGCCGGGTGCTGCCTTGTGCTGGATGTAATCCGTGGTCGACAGGTACATCAGGTCGGGCCGATGCTGTTGCATCAGCTTCACGCCGGCCGCGAAAATGAACTCAGAGAGGTCCGCCGAGTAGACATCCGGCACCGGTCTGCCGACGAATGCCAGCACGTTGTCGATACCGTTGTCCTCAACTGTCGCTTTGTCGGCCTTTTCAGATGAGAACGCGATGGCTCGGCCCGAGGCGTAGTCGAGCCCATGTGACAGCAGCAGCCGGAGTTTGTCCTTGGCTGTCACCATTGCGACTTTGGCGCCAGCGTCGTGGAAGGCGCGCAATATCGTCGGCGCGCGCAGGAATTTCGGGTCGTTCATCATGACTTCGGTTTTGGTCGCAGGATCATAGAAATAATTGCCGGCGATGCCGTGTACGGCCGGCGGCCGGCCGGTGATGATCGACAGATTGTTTGGGTTGGTGAAACTCGGGATCACGCTATCGGCCTGCACGCTGGCACCATCACGCATGAAGCGCGCGAACGTCGGCGCGCGTCCGGCCGCGATCGTTGCCTCGATGTAGCCCGGCTCCGAGCCGTCGAGACAGATCACCACCGTCGGCGCTTTTGGCCAGCGATAGGTCCGGCCGTTGCAGGTGACGTTCCTCATGCGAACCTCATCTCGACTTTGCACCTGTCACGCCGCCGACGACAATGACGAAACGCCCATCTTCGCCAGCACATCGGCAACAACAGTCAGAAATGCGCGCATGTGATCGGCATTGATACGACCGATGCAGCCTATGCGAAAACTGTCCGCCACCGTCAGTTTGCCAGGGTAGATCACGTAGCCGCGATCCTTCAGCGCGTCATAGAAAGCCTGGAACTTGAACTTCGGGTCGGCCGGCATGTGAAAGGTGTAGATGATCGGCGTTTGCAGCCCCGCCGGCAGCAGCGGCTTGAAGCCTAGCGCTTCCATGCCGCGCGCCAGCACCCGGCCGTTCTCGGCATAGCGCGCGCCGCGCCCCGGCTGGCCGCCTTCAGCAAAGAACTCCTCCAGCGCCTTGTGGAAGGCGACGATTACGTGAATCGGCGGAGTGAAACGGTACTGGCCTGTCTTTGCCAGATTCTGCCACTGGTCATGCAGATCGAGCGTCAACGTCGTGGCGTTGCCCTTGGTTTCCGCGATTGCGGTCTCGCGCGCCAGCACGAAGCCCAGCCCCGGCACCCCTTCGATGCACTTGTTCGACGAGGCGGCGACGGCATCGAAGGGCACAATGCGGCTGTCGAGCGCGATGGCGCCGAACGCGCTCATGGCATCGATCAGCAGCCGGCGGCCGTGCCTGTCGACCAGCGCCGCGATCTCCGCCACCGGATTGAGAATGCCGCTCGTCGTCTCGCAATGCACCGTGAACACGTGGCTGATGCCCTTGTCTGCGATGAGTAGACGATCGACTTCGGCGAGATCGGGCGGGGTATCCTCGGGCGTCTCGTGCACCGTGACCGCCCGGCCTGCGATGTCACAGATTTTTTTGGCTCGCTGACCGTAGGAGCCGTTGATCAGCAGCAGCACGCGGCCGTTGCGCGGCACAAACGTCGTCAGCATGGCTTCGACGGCAAAGGTGCCGGAGCCCTGCATCGGCACCGTGACAAAGGTTCCGCGCCCGTGAATGATGTCCGGCAGCCGCTCCAGTACTTCGCGGTTGATACGCAGAAAGGCCGCGTCGCGCGAGCCCCAGTCGTGCACCATCGCGGCCTTGACGGCGCGTGAGGTCGTCAGCGGCCCCGGCGTCAGCAGCAGCGGGTCGCCGGTTTCGGAAACCCCTATGGTCAATGATTGAGTCCGGCTCATCCGCGATGCTCCTCCTGATGCATTGAGCATAAACTAGTCCGCTTTAGCCCATCGAGCCAATGCAGTGCTTCGATACAAGGTATTGATTGTCTCTATGCAATGAAGCCCGCGGGGCCGCCTTGGCCACATTTTTATTGCAATAGGGCTCAGCTTCCGGACACAACAGAGACTTGCTGATTTGGCGGTGGCCGCTGGAGGCAATGCAGGGCAAGTGGGTATGGCTGGCAGTGAACTTCTTCTGACGCTGTTGGGCGGCGTGGCGATGCTGCTGTGGGGCGTGCGCATGGTGCGCACCGGCCTCACACGCACGTTTGGCGCCACCTTGCGTAGCGTGCTCAACCACGCGTCGCGC
>JBGTIU010000201.1:0-21713 GCA_041745515.1 Hyphomicrobiaceae bacterium
GCGCGCACGGTCGGCTGGATCGCGCAGTGGAGCGAGATGATCGAGGACCCCGAGCAGAAGATCGGCCGCCCCCGGCAGCTCTATGTCGGATCGCCGAAGCGGGATTATATGCCGATGGCGAGCAGAGGCTGAGGCGGGGGGTGTTCAAACGCCCAGGTGCCGCCGCATGAGCGCAGGGTCGGCGGTGAGCGCGGAAGGCAGGCCTTCGAACACGATCTCACCCTTGACGATGACGACGATGCGATCCGAAATCGCGGTGACGGCGGCCACGGTCTTGTCGACGATGAGCGTCGCGACGCCGGTGTCGCGGATCAGGCCGATCGTCCGCCAGATCTCATCGCGGATCAGTGGCGCCAAGCCTTCGGTGGCCTCGTCGAGGATGAGCAGAAGCGGATTGCTGACGAGCGCGCGCGCGATTGCGAGCATTTGTTGTTCGCCACCGGACAACTGATCGCCGCGGTTCGAGAGGCGTTGTCCGATGCGCGGGAACAGCTCGAGCACGCGGCCCTTGGTCCACTCGGACTTGCCTGTGGGCCCGGGACGCGCCGCGATCTCGATATTCTCCTCGACAGAAAGGCTGGCAAAGATGCCCCGCCCCTCGGGCACATAGGCGATACCGCTGGCCGCGATCCGGTGGGTTGGCCAACGCACCGCGTTTTGATCATTGACAAGAACGCGCCCTTGGCTCGACCGCACAAGCCCCATCATCGTGCGGATCAGCGTCGTCTTTCCCATGCCATTGCGGCCCATCAGGCCGACGGTCTCGCCCGCGTGAATGGCAAACGAGATGCCGCGTAGAATCTGGCTCTGGCCATACGCGGCATAGAGGTCTTCGCAACTGAGAATCGGCGGTGGGGCGGGGCCACGCATCACGCATGGCCCCCAAGATAGGCATTCTGCACCCGCGCGTCGGCGCGAATAGCATTCGGCGCTCCGGAGGCCAGTACTTGACCATCGACCATCACCGTCATCCTGTCCGCAACCTGGAACACGAAATCCATGTCGTGCTCGATCAGCAGAATGGCGTGCTCCACTGCGAGGCTTTTCAGCAGGAGGGCAATGCGGCCACCTTCCTCCGGGCCCATGCCGGCCAATGGTTCATCGAGTAGAATGACCTTCGGATTTGAAGCCAGCGCCATGGCTATCTCGAGCTGCCGCTGGCCGCCGTGCGAAAGCGTGCCGGCCTCGCGGCGTTCGAACCATTCGAGGCCGACACGCTTCAAGGCCGCGCGAGACGTTTCGACCATCTCAATCCGCTTGGCCGCCGACTTGAACAGGCCGCCCCGCGCTCGCGCGACGGCTTGTGCCGCAAGCCGTACGTTCTCCAGCACCGTCAACGGCATGAAAATGTTGGTGCGCTGGAACGAGCGGCCGATGCCGTGATGTGCACGGGAGTGTGCTGGCGCCGCCGTAACGTCGATGCCGTCCAGCTTAATGCGGCCGGAGGTTGGCATCAGGTCACCGGCCAGCAGATTGACCAGTGTCGACTTGCCGGCGCCGTTAGGCCCGATGACGGCGTGCAGCTCGCCTGCATTCAGACTTAGCGACACATCGCGCACGGCGGCCACCCCGCCGAAGTTGCGTCCGAGGCCCTCGGTAACAAGCAAGGGAGAGGCGTGCCCGGGAGCGCTAGTCATGAGTCGAGCTCCCGGCGTCAACGGGCGATCGACTGTAATCGGCTTCAATATCGTTCCGCTTGTTTCGATCCGGCTCGGGCAATTTCGGTGACCACAGCCTGATGCCCATCAGCCCCTTCGGCAACACCAGAACGACGGCCAGGATCACCAGCCCTTCGACCAGCAGTTTGCGCTCGGTTATCAACTGCGCGACCTCGCCCAGGCCGGTGTAGGCGAGAGCACCGAGGATCGGTCCCGCCAGCGAGCCGAGCCCGCCCATCAGGATCATCAACAGGGCCTCGGCGGAACGGTGCCAGCCGACAATCTCTGGATTGACGAACGCCCGATGCAACGCCCAGGCGTGACCGGCAACGCCTGCCAGCATGCCGGCAATTACAAAAGCGATCAGTTTATAGCGATAGGTATTGAAGCCGAGTGCCTGCATGCGATGTTCGTTGACGCGAATCCCTGTAAGCGCCCGGCCGAAGAGCGTGCCCAGCAGCCATGCCAGGCCGAGGTACATCGAAACGAGTTGAATAAGATTGACGTAGTAGATCGCGTAAGGCCGCTGACGGCGCGTCAACTCCAGGTCGTATCCCAAAAGACCAAGCACCGGTCGCGTCAGGAATGCGCCATCGGTGCCGCCGCCGATCTTGGTGTCGTGGAACACGAAAAAAACCATCTGCCCGAAGGCCAGCGTCACCATCAGGAAGAAGAAACCTTTGGTCTTGAGGGACAACGAGCCAATCAGCAGCGCGGCAACGCCCGCCACGAGCACGGCGGCCGGCAGCGTCAGTGCGATCGAGAGCCCGCCGCTGTCCGGGCTGATCAGGTAGACCGTATAGGCGGCCAGCCCGTAAAATGCGCCGTGCCCCAGACTGACCAGCCCAGTGCAGCCGACCAGCAGTTGCAAGCTCAGCGCCAGCATCGCCGCGATCAGGGCAGTCGAGCCAAGTTCGACGTAGTAAGACGTGGCGAACAGCGGCAGCAGGACCAAGGCTGACGCCGCAAGCGCCAGCGCGACCCAGCCGATTTTGCTGGCGGGCAGCACTAGCGCAGATCCCTGCCGAACAATCCTTGCGGCCGCCACAGCAGCACGAGCGCCATCAGCACGTAGATCGCAAGGCCTGCAACCTTCGGCAGATAAGCCTTGCCGAGCGTATCGACGAGGCCGATGAGTAGCGCCGACCAGAATGCGCCGGTCACCGAGCCGAGGCCGCCGATCACGACCACGACGAACGAGATGATCAAAAACCCGTCACCCATGTTCGGGTAGACGGAATAGAGCGGTGCCGCCAGCACGCCGGCGGTGAGGGCCAAAGCGGTGCCGACCGCGAACACGGTGGTGCGGATGCGGCGCGCGTCGAGACCCAGAATATCGATCATTTCCGGCTTCTCGGCCGCCGCCCTGATATTGGCGCCAAATCGCGTACGCTCGATCCACAGGTACAGCGCCAGCGCCAGCGCGAGGCACACGGCAATCACGGCGAACCGATAAGCGGAATAGCTGAACCCGGCAGTGATCGGAATGGAGAAATCGAGCGCAGGCGGGATCGGTACACTGTGAAAGTCATTGCCGACGACGGCCGAGCGCCCTTCTTCCGCCAACAGGATCAATGCAAACGTCAGCAGCACCTGATCGAGATGTTCGCGCGTGTAGAAGCGCTGGAAAAGTCCGCGCTCCAGCACCGCGCCCAGCAGCAACCCGCCGATGATTCCGGCCGGCAGCGCCATCCACAGCGAGCCGGTTGCCTTCGCCACCACGAACGCGGCGTAGGCGCCGATCATGAAAAGCGAGCCGTGCGCGAGATTGATCACGCCCATCACGCCGAAGATCAGCGTCAGGCCGCTCGCGATCAGAAACAGCAGCAGCCCGTACTGGACGCCGTTGAGCAGTTGGGCGAGGAAGGCGGAGATCATGGAGATGGGGAGTAGGCAATAGGCAGTTGGCAATGGGAGCGAGACAGCGTGTCGGCGAGCAGGGTGCCAACCCGTCTACTGCCTATTGCCCATTGCCTATTGCCTTGTTTCTGATCACGCCAACTTGCACCCGGTTCCGGGGTCGGCAAGTTGCTCGGCGGCGATGCCGATCACCTTGTTCTCGCCAGCCGTCGCCTTGCGCAGGTAAATGTTGTGCACCGTCTCCTGGGATGCGGACAGCGACACCGGTCCGCGCGGGCTGTCAATCTTGGCCGCTCGCATGGCCTTGTAAAGATTGGCTTCGTCCTCGATCTTGCCCTTGACGGCCTCGAGGCCGACGGCCAGCAGCTGCGCGCTGTCATAGCCCTGCACGGCGTAGACGTCGGCATCGCGGCCGGCCTTGTCCTTGAAGGCCTTGCGGAAGGCGACGTTCTTCGGATTGTCGATGCCGTCGCCGTAATGCAGCGCGGTCTCGATGCCTTCGGCGGCAGCGCCCTGGGCGGCGAGCGTACCCTCGGTCAGGAAGCCCGAGCCACACAGCGGCACCTTGATGCCGGCCGCCGCATATTCCTTGACGAACTGGACCGCACCGCCGCCGGCGAAGAACGCGCCGACCGCCTCGACGCCGAGTCCGGGGACCTGCGCCAGCAACGGCTGGAAATTCGTCTCCGGGAATTTCAGCGTCAGGGTAGAGACCACCTGCCCGCCGCCCTTCTCGAGGCCTTCCTTGAAGCCTGCGCCGCTCTCCGCGCCGGCCGCGTAGTCCCAGGTAATCCAGGCTGCCTTCTTGACGCCGCGCTTGCCGAGCGCCAGGCCCATGCCGTAGGCCGGCTGCCAGTTCGTAAAGGACATCCGGAACACGTTCTTCGCGCACAGGTCGCGAGTCACGCCCACCGCGCCTGCATTTGGCACAATGGTGAGGGTGCCGCTCTCGCGCACCACCTTGTGGATACCCATCTGCACGCCGGAATGCACGGTCCCGATCAGCACATCGACCTGATCGCGCTTGACCAACCGGTCGGCATTCTGCGGCGCGTTCTCTGGCTTCGACTCGTCGTCGAGCTTGATGATCTGGATGTCGCGCCCGCCGAGCTTGCCGCCCTTCTCGGCGATCAGCAGCTCGATGGCCGTGGTGATGTTCTCGCCGAGCTTGGCGAAGGTGCCCGAGTAGGGCAGCATCAGGCCAACCTTGAGGGGCTTCGCCTGAGCAATGGCCCAGCCGGTCGGAACGGCGGTCGCGACACCCAGCGCCGCCGATCCTCCCAGCACGCCACGTCGTGACAAGCGTTTCGATGTAGTCATGGCAGTCAGTCCTCCCATTTGTTTTCCAAGCGAACGTGCGCCGCCCTGGTGCCCACGACCATTGAAGAAAAATCCACCCACTACCGTCATCCCCGCGGAGGCAGGGATCCAGTCAACCAACACCAGACTCGTTGAGGCCTGTCTGGGTTCCCGCCTTCGCGGGAATGACGATCCGGGGGGATTGGATAACGACACACTCCAATGATGTTGACGACTGGTTCGGCCGTTTGCAGCGTTTCCGGGCGGCAGTCTAGACGACCTTGGCGGCTTGTTCCAAGCGGGAAGGTGAGGCCTGTTCTAGGACTATTTGACTATTAACGCCCCTTGAAGTCCGGCTTGCGTTTCTCGTTGAAGGCACGGATGCCTTCGGCCCGGTCCTCAGTGCCGACTGTGCGGTTGTAGGCCTCGATTTCGAAAGCGTAGCCGTTCGAGCGGTCGAGATCGGTGGATTTGTCGATCGACTTCTTCGCCTGGCGCACTGAAATTGGCGCATTTGATGCAATCCGGGTCGCGGTCGCGATTGCGTTAGTCATGAGTTGTTCGCTTGGAAGCACGCGATTGGCGAGGCCCCAGGCCAGTGCTTCGGCCGCTGTAAAAGGCTCGGCCGAGAGTATCGCCTCCTTGGCCCGTCGCACGCCAACGGCACGTGGCAGATTTTGCGTGCCCATAGCACCCGGCATGATGCCGAGCGCAACCTCCGTCTGGGCAAAGCGGGTATGATCGGCGGCGTAGATGAAATCGCAGGCCAGCGCCAACTCGCAGCCACCGGCGAAGGCGGCACCATTGACGGCGGCAATGATCGGCACCGGGCAGTCAAGCAGGGCACGAATGGCTTGTTCGAGTATCGCATGTTGACGCCGCCAGGTCGCGTCCGACATACCGTTGCGCTCCTTAAGATCGGCGCCGGCGCAGAATGCCTTTTCCCCGGCACCGGTCAGGATCAGACAGCGCGCGGCGGCTGGCTCGACGTAGAACTGCGCGAAGCAGTCACGCAGATCCCCCATCATCGCCGTGTTCAGCGCGTTCATGGCGGTCGGCCGGTTCATGGTGATGACCGTCACGTGCGGCGCCGGCGACGACAGCAGCAGTGTCTCGAATGCAAGCTTCATCGCGGGCCTCTATGCCGCCGGCTTGCGAACGGCGTGCGGCGCGCGTCCGATCGCGTTGAGATAGGCGACCTCGACAGGGGTTGGCTCAGTCTCATGTCCCTCCCAGGCACGAAGCGTTGCAATCGGGATGTCATACGCGGCGGCGAACGCTTCCAACGACATGCCAAGCTTCTGGCGAACGAAGCGGGCTAGAGATACGCGACGCATTTTTGACAGCTGCTCGTCGGTCAAGGGTCGATTGTTCGGGTCCGAGCGCGCCGCTTCCGTGACCTCGTCGTCGGTCATCGGCGGCTCCCACGCGTCGGGCGTGCCCGGGATCGGACCGTTGTCGTCGTGCCAGACATCGCCGTTAAGGTAACGCCTGCCGGTAGTAGCGATCTTGCTCATGCCTGTTGGCCCTTCTGGCCGAAATGATCCTGAAGCGTTCGTGTCGCTCCACATACGCGACAATCAGGACTCCTTTGGCTGTCACGCCAGTGCGTCTCCATCGTTCTTCGCCTGGGTTTTCATCGGCATCATCGAGTGCATTCGGATCGTCGAATACTTCACGGGCTTCATCGAATGACACACCGTGCTTGCGCCGGTTGCTGGCGGCCTTCTGGTCGTCCCATTCGAAGCGATCATCTTGCATTGCGAATCCTAGCATATTCCAGCCAGGGCTCAACGCGCGGCCTCGAAAAATCCGGAACGGTTGGCGAGCGCGGCGTTCAGCGTCGCGCAGCGCGTCGAAGACGCTAGCTGCGCGGGCGAGGTGTCACCGCTATCAGTTTATTTATTGAAGCGAATGTCAAATTGCCCAACCCAAAGCGGGGATGCCAGCCGCCTATCACTATCGGATGATGCCTCATCTTTGGTTCTGCGTGTACGACATGTACCGCGTAATGGCCAAAGTGTGACACCAATCGAGGCCAACGCAGCGCCCGTCAACATGGACGGCGTCCGCCTTTGTGCGGGCAATCGGAGGGTGCTCCGAGGACCGGCAACCAAATCTCAAATAAATGCACGGATGCGCTTTACCCGTCTTAATCGCTGTGGAAGCCGTTGTGAGATCGATTGGAATGGGTATTCCTTTGCTTTTCGCCTCCAGATCGCAAAGATCAAGATGGGGCTTCAGCAATTTGCCGTTCACGCCTTGTAGATGACGGTTGATCTTCCGGTCGTCATGGTAGAACCATGGTTGCCCGGGCGCCGGCTCGCCCATAACGATGCGGACGACAGATTGACTGGTTGTGTGCTCGCGGGTCGTGGCCGCATCGGCGCATATCCAGCACAGAGGCGTTTGTCGTGTGATGACCATGCGAGCTTGTGCCGATTTTTGCGCATACAAGCAAGTCGGCGGAGCTGTGATCGGATGGCAGGTTCGGGTTGATGCGACCGCCACCGGACCGCCGTCATGAACCTGTCGCTCACTTTGCGTACCGTGGCGCTGCATCTGCCGGAGCGGGCGGCGATCACCTGGGATGCCGGCCAGCTCAACTATGCGCAGTTCGAACATCAGGTCGGCTGCATCGCTGGCGGTCTGTTGAACCGGCACGGCTTGCGGCCGAGTTACCGCGTCGGCATTGTCATGGAAAACGGGCCGGACTACCTGCCTGCGCTTTATGGCATCTGGCGGGCCGGCCTGTGCGCCATCCCCGTCAATGCCAAGTTGCATCCGAAGGAACTGAGCTGGATCCTCCAGCATGGCGAGGCACGGGTGGTTTTGGCGTCGCCCGAACTCGCCGACAAGATGGCCGGCTACCCGAACGAGCCGTGGCCGCGCGTCATCGTCAGCGGCACGACGGATTGGGCAGCGCTGCTGGCCGCAGCCCCGGTCCGCGACCCGCCAGCCGATCCGGAGGCCGAGGCCTGGATCTTCTACACGAGCGGGACGACAGGCCGGTCCAAGGGCGCGGTGTTGACGCATCGCAACCTAATGTTCGCCGTGCACGTATACTATGCCGACATCGATTTTATCGGCCCGGCCGATACGATGCTCCATGCGGCGCCCTTGAGCCACGGCTCGGGCCTCTACGCGCTGGCGCATATCGCGCGCGGCTCGAACCAGGTGATCTATCCGTCGTTCGAGCCGGAGCAGGTGTTGCAGGCGTTCGCCACGTACCGCAACGTGTCGATCTTCGCAGCTCCCACCATGGTGACGCGCCTGCTCAATCATCCGGCCGCGGGCTCGCTCGATCCGCGTGGCCTCAAGACCATCATCTACGGCGGCGCGCCGATGTACCTTGCCGACCTCAAACGCGGCATCGAGGCATTCGGCGCCAAGTTCTTTCAACTGTTCGGTCAAGGGGAGTCACCCATGACCATCACCGGGCTGACCAAGGCGATGCATGCCGACTCCCATCACCCGCAGTACCTAGCGCGGCTCGGATCGGCCGGCGTGGCGCGCACTGGCGTTGCCTTCAAGATCGTCGATGAGAGCGGCGGCACGCTGCCGCTCGGAGGAGTCGGCGAAATCATCACCAAGAGCGACTGCGTGATGAAGGGCTACTGGAACAATCCAGAAGCCAACGCGACGTCACTGCGTGACGGCTGGCTGTGGACCGGCGATCTCGGCTCCGTCGACGAGTGCGGTTTCCTCACCATCAAGGACCGCTCGAAGGACATGATCATCACAGGCGGATCGAACGTCTATCCACGCGAGATCGAGGAAGTGCTGCTTACGCACGGATGCGTGCTCGAATGCGCGGTCGTGAGCCGCCCGCACGCCGACTGGGGCGAAGAGGTGATCGCCTTCGTGGTGGCGCGCCCGGGTACGGACATGGCGGCAGCCGACCTCGATCGCCTGTGTCTCGATAATATCGCCCGATTCAAACGGCCAAAAAGTTACCGCTTTGTCGACCGGCTGCCGAAGAACAACTATGGCAAGGTGCTGAAGACCGAGCTGCGGGAATGGCTAAGGCGAGAGTAGCGCAATGCGCGCTTGTCACTCGCTTCACGGCTCAACAACGCGTGCCGCACCATTACTTCCTACGCGTGTCGCACCATTACTCTTGGCCGCTTGGCGTGTTGAGACAGTATCTGACGCCGGCTCTTTGAACGCCAACACCGCCGTTCGCCCAAGCGTCACGTTCTTGCAGGCGCGAATCTGCTGGTTGGAGAAGGTCCAGCATTCGCCGGTGGCATCGATGAATACAGTCCACATCAAATTGAATTCTGCTCCGTAGTCGATCAGAATATGCGCCACACCGGATCCCTTCGGGGTGACCACGGGCAATGGCGGATCGAGTTGCAAAATCATTGTGACACCTGTTGTACTGCCGGTAGATGAAGGCGCAGGATGAACACCGGGATGCGGCCATTGGTTCCGGAGCGACGGACAATGCTCGGGACGGCTCCATGGCCGACTGCCCTCGAACAAGGTAGCCGGAAGGGTCAATAGCCTTGTTGCTCGGATGCATCGCAGACGATCTGACTGGGGCGACGGATCTGGCGCTAATGCTGACGCGCGCGGGTATGCGCACGGTTCAGGTGATGGGCGTGCCGGAACGGAGTGCCAGCTTCGATGGTTTCGACGCGGTGGTCGTCGCGCTCAAGTCCCGAACAAATCCAGCCACGGAGGCGGTTGACTGGTCGCTGAGATCGGCTGACGCTTTACTTGATCGCGGCGCAAGACAACTGTTCTTCAAATACTGTTCGACGTTCGATTCGACTGGGCAGGGCAACATCGGGCCGGTGGCGCAAGCGCTGTTGACTAGGGTCGGTGGGGAACTGGCGCTGGCCTGCCCGGCCTTTCCAGCCAATAAGCGGACAGTGTTTCATGGCAACCTGTTCGTCGGCGATCTGGCGCTGGCCGACAGTCCGATGAAGGATCACCCGTTGACGCCGATGCGCGATTCCAACCTCGTGCGGGTGTTGCAGGGACAAACCGCCCTGCCGGTTGGGTTGATACCCTTCGTCATCGTCGATCAGGGTGCTAATGCGATTGGCGCCGCGTTCGACGCAGCAGCGAGGAACGGCAAACGGTTCGTCGTCGTCGATGCCATCCATGATCGGCACCTGGTCGATATCGGCACAGCGGCGGCCGACCACAAGTTGATCACGGGCGGCTCGGGAATAGCCTTGGGGTTGCCGGCGAATTTCATCGCACGCGGTTTGATGAAGCATGCCTCCAGCCCCAGGGAAACGAAAGCGCCGAAGGGGCGGCAACTCATCATTTCGGGGAGCTGTTCGGAAGCGACGCGAGGCCAAGTACAGGCGGCGATCGCCGCCGGCATTCCAACGATCGAGGTCGATGCCGTGGCGGTGGCCCGCGGCAGGTCGACAGCTGCCGACCTTGTCGGCTGGGCCCTCAAACAACCAGCCGACGCTCCCGTGCTGATCTCCTCCAGCGCCGAGCCTGATCGCGTTGCCGAGGTCCAAAAGGAGTTTGGTCGCGAGCAATCCGGCGCGATGGTCGAACACCTCCTGGGGACTGCGGCCAAAGCGCTGGTCGCCAAAGGCTTCACGCGCATCATCGTGGCGGGCGGGGAAACCTCCGGCGCCGTGGTGACGGCGCTCGGCGTCAACGCCGTCGCGATCGGCGCTGAGATTGCCCCTGGCGTGCCATGGACGATCAGCCTCGATGGCGAGCCCTTGGCACTAGCCTTGAAGTCCGGCAACTTCGGCGCTCCCGACTTTTTCCTGCGCGCATGGGATCTACTGAATTGACCGAACAGAACAATAACTCAGCGAGGAAATTCCGATGAACAATATCGATCTGAAGGGCCGCATCGCGGTCGTCACTGGCGGCGCGCAGGGCTTCGGCCGAGCCATCACCGAGCGCTTTGTTGCCTCGGGCGCCAAGGTCGCCATCTGGGATCAGGACAAGGCGCTGGCCGACAAGACCGCCAAGGAGATCGGCGAAGCTGTCCGGGCGTTTGCCTGCGATGTATCGGATCTGGCGTCGGTCGAGGCCGCGCGCGACGCGACGTTGAAGGCTTACGGTCGCATCGACATCCTGATCAACAACGCCGGCATTGCCGGTGCCAATGCCACCACCTGGGACACCAAGGTCGAGGAGTGGCGCAAGGTCATGCGCGTGAACCTCGACGGCCCTTTCATTTGCTCGAAGGCCGTCGTGCCCATGATGGTAAAACAGAACTACGGGCGCATCGTCAATATCGCCTCGATCGCCGGCAAGGAAGGTAATCCCAACGCGGCGCACTACTCGGCATCGAAAGCCGGCGTGATTGCGCTCACCAAGTCGCTCGGTAAGGAGCTGGCATCTTATGACATCGCCGTCAACGCGGTGACCCCGGCTGCCGCCAAGACTGCAATCTTCGACCAGGTTATGCAGAGCCACATCGACTACATGCTGTCGAAAATTCCGCGCAATCGTTTCGTCAAGGTGGAAGAGCTGGCCGCCCTCGTCGCCTGGATCGCATCCGCCGACAATTCGTTCACGACCGGAGCTGTATTCGATCTATCCGGGGGTCGCGCAACTTACTGAACGGCAGCGGACCCCACGCGTTCAGCCAGCCACCGCGCTGTACGCAACAGGCGTCCATCATCGCGACGGGCACCGACGAGTTGCACGCCGATCGGCAGCCCGTCCGCCTCCATCAGAGGCAAGGTTACGCATGGCTGGCCGAGGTACGTCCAGGGTGCGTTGAAGATCGGGTTACCTGTTGAGGCCAGCGACTTCGGTGCCGGACCGGGCGCCGCCGGTGTCAGGATCGCCGTATATGCCATCATGACGTCATCGATATTCTTTGCGTGGCTCTCGCGACTCTGTACCGCCTTGATATAGGTTTCCGCCGATACCTTGCGCCCGTCAGCGATCCGGTTGCGCAGGGCCTCACTCATCGCGTCGCCGGCCGTGTCGATCAGGCGGCCATAGTGGAATGCGTTCTCCGCGCTCATTACGAGCCTTTGATTGGCCGTGATCGCCTCGAGCGAGGGCATGTCGAGCGTTTCGACACGATCCCCGAGTTCCGCGACTAGTTCGGCGAACGCATCTTTCGTCACCTGGTCGGCAACGTCCCAGGCCGGTGTTCTGATGTAGGCAAACAGCGGCGCGACCGGCACTTCCTCGGCGGCAATTCCTGAGAGCTTCGATCTGCCGCGCAGGTAGGAGCCGGCATCGCGCTCATCATAGGTGGCCAAGGTGTCGGCAAGCAGCGCGAGATCGGCGACCGAACGGCCGTAGACGCCAACTGTGTCGAGCGTGTGCGACTGCAGCGTGACGCCGGCGCGCGAAATCAATCCAAATGTCGGCTTCAACCCATAGATGCCGCAAAACGATGCCGGGCGAATGATCGAACCGGCCGTCTGCGTCGCGAGCGCGAGCGGGAACATGCCGTCTGCAACCCCGGCAGCCGAACCTGAGGACGAGCCGCCGGGCGTGTGTCCGAGGTTGTGCGGATTGCGGGTCGCGCCCGGCGTCGACGACGCCATTTCGGTGGTGACCGTCTTGCCGATGATGACGGCTCCGGCCTCGCGCAAGGCAGCCACGCAGGCGGCATCGACACTTGGTTGGCGCGCCCTGAAGAACGCCGATCCGTTCTCCGTCGGCATGTCGGCCGTATCGATAATGTCTTTGATACCGACGGGAATGCCGTGGAGCGGGCCGACGCCCCGGCCCGAATTGCGCGCAGCGTCGGAGGCCTTGGCCTGAGCCATCGCATGTTCAGGGTCGAGATAAGCGAACGCTTGCACTTCCGGCTCGCGCGCCGCAATGCGGTCGAGGTAGGCTTTGACCAGGGCCTCCGAGGTGATTTCCCTCGCGGCCAACAGCTTGGAGGCATCGGTCGCAGTCAGGCGGCAGAGGTCGGTCACGCGGCGGTCTCCAGCATCGGGTAAGCGGATCGTCGTGTTTGACGCACCTGTATGCAGGCTTATAACCGAAACTGGCAAGTGCTGATCAAGAGGCACCCGGGAGACCGAAGTCATGGTGACGAACGCCAACCTCTACGCGCTGTTGGAGGACCGTTTTGCGGAACATTCAGCGTCGACGGCGTTCATCCTCGATGATGGCTCGAAGATTACTTACGGCGCGCTTTCGGCGGATGTGGCACGTACGGCAAATGCGCTGGAGCGCCGAGGTGTCAAGCCCGGCGACCGCGTGATGGCGCAGGTGGAGAAATCCCTCGCCAATGTTCACCTTTACCTTGCGTGTCTGAAGGCCGGCGCTGCGTTCAACCCGCTCAACACTGCCTACACGCCGGCCGAGCTCGAATATTTCATCACCGATGCGGCGCCAACAGTTCTGGTGGTTTCCGCAGCCCAGGCCGACGCTCTCAAAGCCGCCATCCGCAAGGCCGAGGTCGCCCATGTCGAGACGATGGAAGCGGACGCGTCAGGATCACTCTGCACGCTTGCCGCTGTCCAGCCGGATCGGCACGTCACAGCGGCCCGCGCCACCGATGATATGGCGGCATTGCTATATACATCCGGCACCACGGGGCGCTCCAAGGGCGCGATGATCACGCATGGCAACTTGAGCTCCAACGCCCTCACTCTGCGCGATTACTGGGGCTTCGACCGGAGTGATGTGCTGCTGCATGCGTTGCCGATCTTCCACGTGCACGGGTTGTTCACGGCGCTGAACACCGCGCTCCTTTCGGGGGCATGCGTCAGGTGGCAGTCGAAGTTCGACATTGCGGCTGTGTTGGGACAGTTGCCGCAAGCGACGGTGATGATGGGCGTGCCGACGCATTACACACGGCTGCTGGCCGAACCGGAGTTCGGCCGCGCGCACGCAGCTGACATGCGGCTGTTCATTTCGGGGTCGGCGCCGCTGCTTTCCGAAACGCACGTCGATTTCGAGGTCCGCACCGGCACCCGTATCCTCGAACGCTATGGCATGACCGAAACCGGCATGATCACGTCGAACCCTTACATCGGCGGCGAACGGATCGCAGGCACTGTCGGCTATGCCTTGCCGGGCATCTCGGTTCGGATTGCAGGCGATGATGGCAAAACGCTGCCCGCCGGCCAGGTCGGCGTGCTCGAAGTCAAAGGGCCGAACGTCTTCAAGGGCTACTGGCAGGCTCCGGACAAGACGGCTAAGGAATTTCGCGCCGACGGGTTTTTCATCACTGGCGATTTGGCGGTGATGGCGCCGGACGGCCGCATCTCGATCGTCGGGCGATCAAAAGACCTGATCATTTCCGGTGGTTTCAACGTCTATCCGAAAGAGATCGAGGACGAGCTCAATGCCATTCCAGGTGTGCTCGAGTCGGCAGTGATCGGCGTGCCGCACCCAGATTTCGGGGAGAGCGTGATCGGCATCATTACGGCGCAGGCCGGCGGCAAGACGCCGAGCGAAACGGATATCCTGAAACTGCTTGGGTCGCGGCTCGCCAAATTCAAGCTGCCGAAGCGCATATTCGTCGTCGCAGAGCTGCCGCGCAACGCCATGGGCAAGGTGCAGAAGGCTGAACTGCGCAACACCTACGGTCGCACGTTCGTGACTTGAGTGGTCGCTGGCGAGGGCACCGGGACGGCACTCGGCGAGATCGCTATCCGCACACCTGCACAGGTCGACGGGATCACAGCCCGCCTCCCAGTTCCTGAGGGTGTGTCGGACATACCAACGCGAATGCTGCAAAGCAGAGCCGCCAGCGACCAACGTCAAGACCTTTCGGCAAATGCTAGTTTGACACCGAGCGCGGCAAAGGCGCCGGCGAAGGTACGGCGCATCCAAGTCAGCACGCGCGGACGCGAAATAACGTGATTTCGGACCGAGGCGGCGAACACCCCGTAGATAACGAACACAACGAACGTCAGCAGCATGAACACTGCGCTCAGTTCCAGCATGTGAGCGAGCGCGGAGGGATCGTCGGCGTGCACGAACTGCGGCAGGAACGCGAAGAAGAAGATCGACAGTTTCGGATTGAGAATGTTGATGAGAATGCCCGAGACGATCACCTGAGCGGTGGACTGCGGCGCGATGTCCTTCTCGACCTTGAGCGCGCCGTGCTCCTGCAAGGTGTTCCAGGCCATGTAGAGCAGATAGGCGACGCCCAAGTACTTCAGGACCTGGAACGCCAGCGCGCTCGTATGCAGCAGCGCGGCGAGGCCGGTGATCGCCGCCGCCATGTGTGGCACGATGCCAAGCGTGCAGCCGAACGCGGCGATGATGCTGGCCCGGCTCCCGCGCGACAGGCCGGCCGCCAGCGTGTAAACAACGCCGGTGCCGGGCGAGGCGACAACAATCAGCGACGTCAACAAGAACTCGATGCTCACGATGCTCCCCCTGGCGCAATGGCCCTTTGCGACGCGGGCAACGTAGTGGACACATCCAAAGTGCGCAAGCTTGGCGAGCGCAATGCAAATAACCAGCGTCGATCAGGGTATTTGCGACGCCAGCGCCGCCCACAGCGCAAACAGCTCCGTCTCGCCGCCGTCTCGAAGTGCCGTCTGCACGAGCACCAGTTTCGTTTCGGGATCGACGATCACGAATTGCCCGCGCAAGCCGCGCAGCGCGAACGTCCGGCGCTCCGCCATCAGAAGCCAGACCTGATAGCCGTATCCCGGCGCAGGCGCCCCGGGCTTCATCGAGCTCGACCAGAACGGCGATCCCGGCTCGATCGAGGTCGATGCAAGTAGCCATTCCCGCGGGACGATGCTGTTGCCTCGCCACATGCCGTCGTGGGCAAGCATGAGGCCGAGCCGCGCCCAATCGCGCAGTACCGCATTCATGTAGGCGAACGTGATCTCCTGTCCCGTAGCGTCCGTGATCCATGTCGCATCGGCCTCGGCGCCGAGCGGGCCCCACAGCTTCTCGCTCGCGTAGTCCGACACGGTGCGGCCGGTTGCGGCGGCCAGCACCAGACCCAAAACCAGAGACTCGGCGGACGAGTAGGAGAAGCGCTGGCCCGGTTGCGCATAGCGCGAATTGAAGCGCTTCACGGCGGCAAGGCTGCCGGCAGGATCCTGTTCCAGGGTGAGACGAGCAAGCGTGAACGCGTCGCTGTCAAGGTCCGTATAGACCTCCTTGAAGGAGACGCCCGACGCCATTTGCAGCAGCGCCTTGATCGGCGTGCGTCCATATTCAGTATCTTTCATTCCAGGGACGTAGACCTCCGCCAGATCATCGACTGAGCGGATGGCACCCTCCTTCACGGCGATGCCGATCAGAAGTCCGATGACGGTCTTGGCCATCGAAAAGGATGTGAGTCGATGCTTGTCGGTTCGCGCGTATTGATACCGCTCGACAAGAATGGAATCGCCCTTCGCGATCAAGAAGCCCGTCACGTGATTGGCATCAAGATACTGGTCGAGTGTGCGGCTTTGCCCGGCGAAGGTGTAGCGAATGCCGGGTTCGCTGGCGGCACGGCCCAATGGGGCGGGCGATTTAGAGGCCGCAATGGTGCGTGATGGGAAGTGCGCGTCAAAATGGCTGAACGTGCCGACACGACAGCGCAGTTGGCGGACATAGCTCAGCCCCGTGCAGGTCGGATAGCCTTCGCTCCGCCCGTAGGCGTCAGCCTCCGGCCCATCAGCTCGAAAGCGCGGCCCGGCTTCGCTGCTCGGGACCGGTTGCGTTTGTGCTGCCGCGGGAGCCGATGCGAGCGAGCCTGTGATAGTCGCAAGCGCCAGGACTCGGCTTATCGCAATGCCTCGCAACATGGTTGGGCCTCCGCCGTGAGTATACAATGGCGCAGAGGCAGCGCCAGTGAACGCTGCAACTTCAGAACCCGGCCTAGCCTTGAACATCGGGCTAGATCAGGCGCTTGCCATCCGCGAACACCTGCGACCAGGCAAGGATGCGGACGGAGCGCCGCAAGCCGGTTGACCAGAATGGATCTTCCTTCACGAGCGCATCGACGGCGTCCTGGCCTTCCGCATTCACCAGCCAGAGCCCACCCGCCGCCTCGCCCGACAAGGAGCGAAGCGGCCCGGCAGCCATGATCCGCGAGGCGTTCTGCTCGAGAAACGTCAGATGCATCGGCATATGCTGGCGGCGAACATCTGGACCAAGATCAGGGTTGTCTTCGAACAACACGGCATAAAGCATCGTGACCTCTGGGAGAGCATCTGGACGCCCGATACTGCGTCTGCAAGAATGCGCTAAAAAGGCGAATTTTTGCATTATGGAACCGCAGTAATGCCGACGACAACGTGGAACGACTTGCGCTTTCTGCTCGCCGTAAGCCGTGGCCAGACCCTTACCGCCGCCGGCAAGTTGCTCGGAGTGGACGATACGACGGTGGCGCGGCGGCTGGCGACTCTGCAGCGCACGCTGGACGCACAGCTTTGCCACCGGCTGGCAAATGGCAAGCTACAATTGACCGCCGCCGGCGAAGCAGTGGCATTGCGCGCGGAGGCGATCGAACGCGAGGTTGGGTTGCTCGACGCCGAGATGGCAGGCAACGACCGTCAAATCTCAGGGACCGTTCGCGTCACGTCCGTACCAATCGTGGCCAACCGCGTCCTCGTTCCAGCCGTTCGGACGCTCTTTGAGCGTCATCCCAAGCTCCAGCTCGAACTCGTTGCCGACCCGCGCGATTTCAGTCTCACGCGGCGGGAAGCCGATGTTGCTTTGCGGCTGGCGAGACCGAAAACCGGCGGAACGCGGGTGAAGGCGCGTCGCGTGGGGCTGCTGCACTATGCACCCTACGCATCAGCGGCCGGCACCACGCGCCAAGCCAGGAAACTGCCATGGATAACCTACGACCACGCCATGGACCATCTCCCGCAGGCGCGCTGGATTGCCAAGGCGGTGAGCGGAGATGGCGGTGAATTCGCCCAGCTCAGAGTACACGATGCTGAAACCGCTCTCGAAGCCGTCATCGCCGGTGTTGGCCTGTCGCTACTGCCGACCCTGATTGCCGATGGTGATGCTCGGCTGCGAAGACTTGGCAACGCATCGGGCCAACCCGCCTTGACCCGCGAGTTGTGGCTTCTGGTGCATACGGAACTGGCTGCGTTGGGCCGGATCGAGGCCGTAAGCCAATGGATCGACGAGGTGTTGCCGCGTTAGTGTTCCGCGTCTGATGCTGGGCTCCCACCACAGACGTCATCCCGGCGCAGGCCGGGACCCACGGCGACTATCGTTTGGCAAAGAGTTAGTTGTCCAAGTCGAGAGTGTGTTGCAATAGGGTCAAGAACTTCGGCATCTCATTGGCCTGTCGTGGGCCCGGCCTTTCGCCGGGATGACGGACTTCGGTACCTTTCTGTTAGGCGCAGAACACGAGCACGAATGTCAGTTGATCCGATGTTCGCTACAGCGCCTCTCGTCGCCGCAAACGACAGGCAGTATCCGCCGCGATAAGCTCAGGCCAGTTGAAAGCGCTCGAACCGGTGCAGCTCCTCTTCGATCAGCCGCTTGTGCAGCCGCGGCGACCGTCGATCAATCCAAGTCCATTTTTGGATGCGCAGTTTCCGCTGCGCACGATCCGTCTTCAAATCGATGGCGGAGATGATCGCGTCACCAACCAACACAGGTAGAGCAAAATAGCCAAAAGTCCGTTTCTCTCTTGGGAGATAAGCTTCGAAACGGTGGTCATAGCCGAAGAGCTGATGGAGCCGTTTGCGCTGGATGATGAGTGGGTCGAATGGTGAAAGGATATGTACAATCTCATCGGTTTGCGCACAGCCGATATCGAGCATTTCAGGTCGCACCCAATGCTCTGTTTGTTCTGCTCCGCCCACTCTGACAGGCAATAGTTCCTTGCGGCGGACCCTCGTCTCGATCAAGTCGCGGATCGCCGGTTTGCGCCCGGCATCGAGGTAGCAAACAGACTCGGCGCTCACGACGCCTTGCGAGCGCAGCGCCCGGTCGAGCGCATAGACCAGGATCTGCCGCTCTGTCGCTGGTCTCGGCCGCTTGTCCCAACCAAAATGCCGATCCATCAGCTCGTAGCTCTTGAGCATGCCGACGCGCTCATTTACGGTCACCGCGCCAGTATAGAAGGCAAGTTGCAGCGCGCGTTTCGACGGCTTGCGACTGGCCCAGGGGTGATCCTTTTCCACCAGCACGTCGTCATCGATATCGCGTATCGTGAGCGGGCCGCCCTTTCTGATGAGAGTGAGGACCTTGCGCAAATCACGGCTCGTCACGGAACCAAACCATCGGCCCGGAGTACGCTTGTGGTGCCTCATACTGCGGAGGAAGAAGCCGATATCGCTCGTCGGCACATACGACATTGCATGCGTCCAATACTCGAACACCGACTTGTCGATACTCTGCACTTGATGCAGATGCCCTCGTTGATATGTCGGGATGCGCGTAAATAGAATGTGGTGGTGACAGCGCTCGATCACGTTGATCGTGTCGATCTGAACGTAGCCGAGATGTGCGACGGCCAGGCGCGCCGCCTCTGGTCCTTCACCAAATGGCGCGACAGCGTCAAGCCGCTGCCCTCGGAGCCAGATTCGCCTCGCTTCGGCTTTGGAAAGTTTGTGAAATGTGCCGGCAGTCGGGGTCATGCGAGGGCGAAGCTTGGCTTGGATCAATCGAAAGCTCGCAGCGTTGCCGTATTTTTTCAAGGGCTCAGCAGGCCGTCATCGCCGAACGTGGACGATCGCTGACGCGGGTAGTGTCTCAGTTTAATTTGCCGTGTTGGTCGGAGCTACCCCGGCCCTGCCGGCCTAAGCGGTCAGCCTCCCATCCAAGAACCGACATGGCTCGAAGACGAGTCGAAGTCGGCTCAGGGCCAGGAGCAGAATATACCGTAGAAAAAACATCTGAAGATGAGTGGTTATTTCGCAACACAAATGGCGTACAGATCGGTAATGAGCAAAGGCCTCCTGCGACGGTGCTCGCCGCATCAACCAGCGACCAGCGGACTGGCTAGTTCAGCGGCACTCGCACCGTTGCCCGGCCGATCTTCGCGCTGTAGCCGTCGGCGCCGATGCCGTCGTAGCTGCCCGACACGTCAAGGCTGATGCCATCCCACGTCTTTGCGCGGACCCCGAGCTCGACTCGGCCGCGAGCGCCTGCCGGGCCAGAACTCTCTCCGGCGATCTGGCCGTAACCGGCCGCCGTCGTCTCTTGGGCGAAGTTATAGATCACTTGCACGCCTGCGTGCGGCTCGATCACGGTATGCCCGAGGTCGAAGCGATAGCCGATCTCCGGTCCCGCCTTGGCTTGACCCAGGCTCGACTTGACCGAGGGAATGCCGATCCCGAACGTGTCGACATAGCTCTTGGCTACATCCTCGATGTAGGCCACTGACGCTGACGGCCGGAACGACCACGCACCACTTTGCCAGCGTCCGCCCAAGGTCGATGACACGAGCCAGCGCTCGGTCTCGAACTTGTCGGTGTAGGTCAGGAACGGGCTAACGAAATTGCTCGACGTGCCCCAGGCGCCACGTGCCTGCAGGAATACGTTGTCGGTCAGCCGCAGCGTGGCATACGGCCCCGCTAGCCAACCGTGGCCGCGCACGTCGGTCGCCTGCGTGTTGGAGCGCTGCTGCATGCTGTCGAACTGCACCATGGTGCCGATGAGCAGCGACGGGCTCAGCACGTAGTCGGCGCCGATCGAGAGCAGCCCGAAGTGGCCATCGAGGTCAGCGTTCGAGCGGCTGTCTCGGAAGCTTGCATGCTTGCCCTCGATCCAGATGTCGAACGGATTAGGTCGCGCGGCCCTGCCCACACCCTCTCCGCCGGACAAGCTAAGACCGGCCTCGGACAACTTGCGTGCTTCCGCGTCGGCAGCGACCCTCGTCAAATCGCGCAGGCTGCCAGCGAAGTCGAAGCGCATAGCGCCCTCGAGGTTGCCGTTGAACCGCATGCCATTCATCTGCACGGCACCGCCGCTGTTGCCAGTGTTGTCGCTGGGACCGGCCAATCCTGTGAAGCTCGCCAGCGGCGAGCTTGTTCCGCCGATACCGATGGATGCGCTAAAGCCACCGTCGCCGAGGATGCCGCCGCCAATGCCTCCGGCACTCGGGAACGGATGGCCGTCAGTGCCAGCAAGTCCACCCATTCCACCAATTGCGTTGGCGAGCGGCGTATCGCGACGGCCAAGCCGCATCTGTGAGATATCTCCGGCATTGGGGCCGAAGCCCAGCCGGGATGCATCATGCTGTCCGGAGCTGGCGAAGCCACTACCGTACGAGCCGCCCGCGCTGCCACCGCCGGCCTCGATCAGACGGTCGATCTGGCGGCTTTCGTCGGGCCCGTTCGACAGGATCTGGTTGTTACGTGCGCCCAGGAACTTCCCGATCGCCTCGACGGTCTTGGCGCGGGAGTCGTTCACCGAAATCGAAAGGACCGAAGACGTCGAACCGGCATAGCTCGTGCTGCCATTGTAGACTGCGGTAACGGCATGGCTTCCTGCTGTCGTGAACGACGCGGTGCAGGTCGCTACACCGCCCGACAGAGGAACATTGGCGCACAAGGCCGTCGTGCCGCCATAAAATGTGGCGGTTCCAGTTGCCGCGGCCGGTGCGACGCCGGCCGTCAACACGACGGGCTGCCCCATCTGAACCACTGATGCCGATGCTGCAACTTGCGTAGTTGTCCCTCCAGGAAGTACAACGAACGTCTGCGTCACCGGCGTTGCCGCCGCGTAGTTGGCATTGCCGGCCTGCGCCGCCGTCAGCGAGCAGGTGCCCGCCGACACGAAGGTGATGGCGCCGCCCGTCGTCACCGTGCAGACGCCGGTCGAGTTCGACGTGTAGCTCACGGCCAAACCCGAGCTGGCCGTTGCGCCGGGCGTCGGCGGCGGGCTCGTGAACGGCGTGCTCGGCAGCGCCGGGAAGGAGATCGTGTTGACGCCGGGCGTGACCGGGAACGTCTGCGTCACCGGCGTTGCCGCCGCGTAGTTGGCATTGCCGGCCTGCGCCGCCGTCAGCGAGCAGGTGCCCGCCGACACGAAGGTGATGGCGCC
>JBGTIU010000202.1:0-69853 GCA_041745515.1 Hyphomicrobiaceae bacterium
AGGCGACGGCGAGCGCCGCCAACGCAACTGCGACTGGTGGCGGGTCAACGGCGAGCGGGGCCAACTCCTCGGCTTACGGCAACGGCGCAACGGCAAGCGGATCGAACAGCACGGCGGTCGGTAGTCTTGCATCGGCGGCGCCTGTCGGCTCGGCAGCATTCGGCGCTGCAGCGACGGCAAGTCTGTCAAACCAGCAGGTGTTCGGCACGTCGGCCAACACCTACACCGCCCCCGGCATCACTTCAGCCCTGAGCCAGTCAAGGCAGGCAGGCCCGCTTGACGTTGCCACCAGCGACGTCAACGGCAACCTGGCCACCGACGGTGGATTGATCTTCGGTACTTTGAGCAAGCTCCAGGCGGGAGTCGCGATCGCGTTGGCGCTGGAAAATCCCGACCTCGTTGGGAATGAGAAATTCGGCATGTCATTCAACTGGGGCACATTCGATGGCTCCAACGCGCTGGCCTTGTCGGCGATGGGCGTGCTGGGCCGCAACACGTTTGGAGGGGGCGAGCGTCTTGCGGTGTCCGGTGGTGTTGGCGTTAGCGTTAGCGAGAGCACGTACGGCGGTCGCAACGCAAGTACCCAAGTCGGTGGCCGGGCGGGCATGCAGGTGACCTGGTAGGCACCGCCACTTCCGCTCCCCATTTGGGTCCGATAGATAGCGGTGACGCTGCACCACTGTCTTTGTGCAGATCTCGATTTTGCAACGGACCCGAGCGTATGGACCGAGTATGAAGCACAGGGTATGCATGACAGTCGCCCGCTCGGAGCTCGCTGTTGCACTTGCTGTTGCACTTGTTTTCACGTTGGCATTGAGCGGCACCCCTGCTCAGGGGCAGGCCCGGTCGCCGGCAACGGCGCAGGCTCCGCCGGCGCCGAAGGCTCCTGCCGCGGCCGAGGCTGCCCCGCTTCAGCAGCCGTCCCAAAAAGTGGCGATGCCCGACCCCGATAAGATCGTGCTGCTCGTGCGCACTACACTGCTGACGCTCAATGATGCGATTCAGACCGGCAATTACACGGTGCTGCGCGACCTCGCCGCGCCGGGCTTTCGTGAATCCAACACCGCCGGGCGTCTGTCCCAGATCTTCGCCAATCTGACTCAGCGAGGTATTGATCTTACGATTGTAGCGATCATGCTTCCGCAGATTAGCGAGCCGCCATCGATCGATGCGCGGAACAGTTTGCTGCGCATCAAGGGTTTTTTTCCTGGCCAACCCGTCAGGGTCGATTTCGAGGTACTCTATCAGCCCGTCGGCGGTCGGTGGCGCGTGTTCGGCCTGGCCGTAAGCCCGGCTTCCGCGGGACCCGCCCCAGCGAGCCAACCGTCCGGGCCGCAACCCGAATCTGCGCAGGGGGCCGATAAGCAGCCGGCGCCCAAGACCAACACCGCTCCTTTGGTCAAAAAAAATGAGCCTACGAAAAAATAACGACTGCAAATGTCGCGCTTCCAAGGCCAGCAGCTATCGTCGACGATGACTTGAGCGCACGAACAGCGAGCTTCAATCTGCCGACCACCCCTTCAACATCATCGTACATCACCTTGTCGACGGTATTCTCGCACCTGGTCCGCCTGGTTCATGTGGAAGCGCAGGAACGGCGCGCGCTGCTGTGGTCGGCTGCTTACTTCTTCTGCGTGTTGTCGGCCTACTACATCGTTCGACCGATCCGCGAGGAAATGGGCGTACGGGTCGGCCGCGACGGCCTTTCGGCGCTGTTCTCCGTGGTGTTCTTCGTGATGCTCGCGGCCGTACCGCTGTTCGGCTGGGTCGCTACGCGGTTCGAGCGACGCAGGATCGTTCCGATCGTCTACGTCTTCTTCATCTTCAATCTTCTCGTGTTCTGGGCGTTGTTCACCGCAGGCTTGGACAGCGTGCTGATCGCCGCTGCGTTTTTTGTCTGGGTGAGTGTATTCAACCTGTTCGTTGTCTCGCTGTTCTGGAGCTTCATGTCCGACCTGTGGACCAGCGGCCAGGCGACGCGGCTCTACGGGTTCATAGCGGCAGGCGGCAGCGCGGGTGCCATCTGCGGGCCACTGATCACACAGACGCTTGTCAAGGCGCTCGGACCGACCAATCTGCTGCTGGTGTCGTGCGCATTGCTGATCGGGGCACTTGGCTGCGTCGCGGGTCTGCGGCATGCCGAACGTCATGTTGAGGCACGCGACGATTCCAAAGGGAGTCCGAACTTGCGCGATCTGATCGGTGGCGCGGTGAATGTCTGGCGCTCGGCCTACCTGTTTCGCATTGCGCTGGTCGTGCTGCTTGCGAACCTGATTTCCACCTACTTTTACTTCGAGCAGAACCGCATCGTCGGCGCGACGTTGAGCGATTCGGCCGCCCGCGTTCAGTTGTTCGCGCGCATGGACCTTGCCGTCAGTTTTCTGACCATCCTCGCCCAGATTCTGCTGACCGGTTCGATGATGCAACGCCTCGGCGTCGGCTTCACCGCCGCTGCATTGCCGCTGACTGTCGTCATCGGTCTGCTTGCGATCGCAGCGTCGCCGACGCTTGGCGTCATCGTCGTGGTCGTGGTCATCGAACGGGCGGTCGCGTTTGCGTTCGCGAATCCGGCGTTCCGCGTGCTGTGGACGGTGGTCCAGCCTGAAGACAAGTACAAGGCTCAGAATTTCGTCGATACTGTTGTCTACCGCGGTGGAGACGCGGCCAGTGGCTGGCTGTTCAACGAAATCGCGAAGAGCCTCGGGCTGTCGATGACGACGGTCGCGCTGGTGACGTTACCACTGGCCGGCTGGTGGCTTTGGCTGGCGCTCCTGCTGGGCCGGGATCACGGGAAGTTGGCACAATCGCAAGCGACGAAATAGTCACAGCCAGAAGATGAGTTCGAGACGGCCGTATTTGCTGAACAGTTGCCGAATATGCTAGCCCGATGACTGAAGAGGGCAATCGAGTTGGTTCGCTGATGCGCGCACGACAAGCTTTGTGTTTTTCGATGGCAGCATGCTGTCTGCTCACCGGTGCGCCAGCACAGGCCGGGCCGACGCTGCTGTTCGATGTGTCGAACGGCGCGGTGCTCTATGCCGAGGACCAGGACAACTTGTGGCACCCGGCGTCGCTCACCAAGATCATGACCGCCTACCTGACTTTCGAGGCGTTGAAGGCGGGGAAACTGACGCTCGAAACCAAGCTTGCGGTCAGCGAAGCTGCCCACGCGCAGCCCCCGAGCAAGATCGGCCTGCCCGTAGGCGGCAGCCTGACCGTCGATCTCGCCCTGAAAGCACTGGTCATCAAGTCCGCCAATGACGTCGCGGTGATGTTAGCCGAGGCAATCAGCGGCACCGAGGGCGAGTTCATTGCGAAGATGAATGCGACGGCCAAGCGGCTCGGCATGAACCGCACCAACTTCGTCAATCCGAATGGATTGCCGGCGCCCGAACAGGTCACCACGGCGCGCGACCTGGCGAGGCTCGCCCGCGCCGTCGTCAAGGATTACCCAGAGCATATGGCGCTGTGGTCGATGGCCGACATGCGCATCGGCCGGCGGCGGCTGGGCTCGCATAACGGCCTGCTCAAGACCTACGAAGGCGCCGACGGTCTCAAGACCGGCTTCACCTGCGTCAGCGGCTACAACGTGGTCGCGAGCGCCACGCGAGACGGCCGCAGGCTGATGGCCATCGTGCTGGGCGAAAGCTCGGGCCGCGACCGCACGGTTCGCGCGCAAAGCCTGTTGGAGCACGGTTTCCAGACCAGCGCCTGGAAGTTCTTCTTCACCAAGACGGTGTCGATCGACACCATGCCGGAAGCACCCGAGGTCAAATCGGTCGCCAGCGTGCGCCAATCGGTCGTGACCTGGGATTGCGGCGGCCGGGCTCGCGTGCGCACTGCTGCGGCCAAGCAGAAAACGCGGGTGGCGAAGACGGCCAAAGCTGCGAAAGCAACCGCAGCGGCCACTGTGACGGTTACCACCGCGCCCGCGGCTCAGGCCGGTGTCTCGGTGCAGGCATCCGTAGCGCCGAAGACAAAACCGAAGCCCAAGGCCGCTACCGCAGCTGCACCGGCCATAAAACCGCAGTGACAGCGGTACTCCGGACAGTTCAGTCTAATCGATCGGCGCCTTCTGGGGCATGAGCGCGTTGTCGATCTCGTCGGCTCGCTTTGCGGCTGGTCGCTCGCTGATGCGACCCCAGTAGCGCTCGAAAGCCGGACGCTTCTCGATGGTGCCGAACATCATGCCCCAGCCGAGCTGGGAGCCGACATAGACATCGGCGGCGGTGAAGCTGTTGCCAACGATGTACTCGCGATCCGCGACCGCGCCCTCCAGCGCGTTCATCACGTCGGCGAAGCTGCCGTAACCGGCCATCGCCCGCTTGTCGTCCGGCACCTCGAATCCGAACGCCTTGTTGGTCACCGCGGCCTCGACCGGGCCGGCAGCGAAAAACATCCAGCGATAGTAGGCCCCGCGCAGCCGGTCGCCGGGCGGCGGCGCCAGCCCCGCCTTGGGAAACACGTCGGCGAGATAGGCGCAGATCGCGGCACATTCCGTCACCAGCGTATCGCCATGCCGGATCGCCGGCACCTTCCCCATGGGATTAATCGCCAGATAGGCCGGCGCCTTCATGGTGGTGCCGTAGTCGAGCAGTTCGGTGCGATAGGGCTGGCCGAGTTCCTCCAGCATCCAGCGGACGACACGGCCGCGCGACATCGGATGCGTGTAAAAGACGATATCGTCCGGCATTGTACTGTCTCCGCGAGGGCATGATTGGCGAAAACCCCAGTCAAAATCGGCAATGTGGCGAGGTGTTGCACATGGACGGTTGGACGCTCGATCAGCCTTCCGTATGCGTCTCAAAGTCGGCAGGCAGCACGATCTCGAGAACCTCGCAGTCATCCGAATAGTCGACAACGCGGTGGCGGATTTTCGGCGGCTGCATCCAGCTCGAGCCGGCGACCATCTTTTCGGGCGAGTGACCTTCCATCTCAGGCACGATCCAGCCTCTCAGCACATACACCATCTGGAACTCGATATCGTGGGTGTGCCAGCCGCGGGCTTCGTCGGAGCACGGCTGTACGAACCGGATCACATGCGCGACCGCCCTGCCTTGCGTCGCCGCCGCAAATCCGAGATCGCGATACTTAGCGTAGCTGCGCAGTCCTACCTTGAATTCAGCCTCGTCGAGGTGGCTGAATGCAAACTGTTGCAGTTTTGTGGCGGTGATCGTTGGCATGAGTGCTCCTTTCTCCATCAACTGGCCGGTGCGGCGGCGGAACGGCACGGCGCCACATTGGCGAATTCGGCAATGGTGCGGCGCCATCTAGACCGGTGCAACTGTGCGGTCAGCGAGCGGCAAATCAAACCAACAGTTCGAGTGGCTTCAGGTCCTGAGCCGGGCAACCGGAGGGGCGGCTGTTCAGAGCTGGTGGTCTAATTGGCCTGGCCGGCTCGACAAGGATGCCCGGGAACGACGGCTCGGTCGGCGCCTGTGCCTCCGTCTGCACCGTCGATGGCGGTACCACAGTGGCATCTTTCTCGCTTGCCAAAACCGCACCGAGCAGCAGCATCGCGCAACTCGAAGCCGCTATCGTCACTTTCCATGTCCAGGACACGTCCGACCCTCCTTGCTGCCGTCGCAGGTACCCAAAATGGCCGTGGGTGACGATCGACTCATTCCTCGATCGGCAGAACCGTATCAAATTGAAACAGCTCTTGGCAACGGAGCTGGTTCTGACGGTTGGCGCTATCCTTGCTTGTCTGGTTTGGCGGCGCAAAAAAAGGACCAACACGCGATGACAGCAAGCCAAGTACCAAGTTGGCAGACCGAAGACGACGTGACACCGAGCCCGCGCGATGTGGAATACATGGCATGCGCACTCGAAGGTCGACACGGATCACACGCGGTCGATGTAGCCGAGTTCTTCGCGTTGCTGCACGCCGAGAATAATGATGCCGGCAGAACCTGGGCATGGGCTGGTGTCGCCGAAATCGTTCGGCATCGCCAGCGCTTGCGCCTTCAAGAGTAACTCCAGACGCCTTGAATTACGCAAGACGCGGCAAAAGCTCGGGCGGACTACATCGGCGTGCCGAGCACCAACGTCCAGAACGTCTTGAACTCGGATTTGGGTTCTTGAACCAGCGCAATGCCCATGTGCTCCGCGTCCGCCAGCAGCAAGTTTTTGTTGTGACCGGGGCTGTCCTTCCAGCCTTTGAACACCTCTTCGATGTTGCTTTGGCCGGTACCGACGTTCTCCGCCGCTAGGCGCGCGTTATAGCCGCTGCGCTTCACGCGATCCCACGGGTTCGAACCATCCGAACCGTAATGAGAGATGCGATCCCATTTGGCGAGATCTTTCGAATGAGCTTTTGCCGCGCTGCTCAACTCGATATTGAGTTTCAGCGGTTTCAACCCCTTCTCCTTGCGGTAGGCGTTGACCAGATCACGTGCGCGTTCCGCATCGAGCCTGGTTTGACCGTAGTCACGATCCGCCAGTGCACCGGGTGGCGCTTTCTCGAACGCCCCTTTTGGCGCCTGATCGAGAGCGGCAAACTTCTGCCCGGCAAGTGGTATCGGGCGATCGGCAGCCGGCTCGCCGCCCAGGGCCGTGGCATCGCTTCGTTTCGCCGCTACCGCTCTCGTCGGGGTGTCGACGAAGCCCGACGACAACGAGCTTGAGTTCAAGCTGCACCCAGGCAGCAGTATTGCCAGACACGCAGGCAGCACGACGCGATACATAGAACTTACTCCCGCCAAGGTCCGAGCGGACCCACGCGACTAGATTCAACGAAACCGGTTAATGCGCCGTTAACAGCAACGATCGGCTGAACCGAAACCCCAAGACGCGCTGATCGCAGTCCAACCCGCCGCTAGTGTCTCGCATTTGGCACGAAAACCGTGACGCCAATTTGTCCGGCCAGCGGCATCGCGATGGCGAATGGGGCCGCGCATGCGCAAAAACGACCGATGCTGCAAGGGTCGGGGGCGCACGAGACGAGGTTCTTACCTTTTCAATCGCGCGTTTCGAGCCGCCAGTGTTCTCAGCCGCAGCGCGTTGAGCTTGATGAACCCTTGCGCATCCTTCTGGTCGTAAGCGCCGTGGTCGTCCTCGAAAGTGACCAGCGTCGACGAGTAGAGCGACTGTGGGCTCGACCGGCCCGTCACCATCACGTTGCCTTTATAGAGCTTGAGATTGACCTCACCTTCGACATGCTCCTGGCTCTTGTCGACCAGTGCCTGCAGCATCTCGCGCTCGGGGGAAAACCAGAAGCCGTTATAAATCAGTTCGGCGTAACGCGGCATGATCTCGTCCTTGAGGTGCGCGGCACCTCTGTCGAGTGTGATGCTCTCGATGGCGCGATGGGCCGTGTAAAGGATCGTGCCGCCGGGCGTTTCATAAATGCCGCGCGACTTCATGCCGACAAAGCGATTCTCCACGAGATCGACGCGCCCGATGCCATTCTCTTGGCCGAGGGTGTTAAGAGCTGCAAGTAGGGTTGCCGGGCTCATCGCCCGGCCATTGACACTGACGGCGTCACCCTTTGAAAAACCGATCTTGATATCGGTCGGTTTATCCGGCGCTTCCATCGGCGAGATCGTACGCTGGTAAACCATCGACGGCGCTTCGTTCGCCGGGTTCTCCAGCACTTTGCCTTCGGACGAGGAATGCAACAGGTTGGCATCTATTGAGTAGGGCGCGTCGTTCTCCTTGCCCTTGGCGATCGGAATGCCGTGCTGCCTGGCGAAGTCGAGCAACTCGGCACGGCCTTTGAATTCCCATTCGCGCCAGGGCGCAATGATCTTGATGCCGGGTTCAAGCGCGTAATACGTCAGCTCGAATCGCACCTGGTCGTTGCCCTTGCCGGTGGCGCCGTGGCAGACGGCGTCCGCTCCGGTCTTCCTTGCAATCTCGATCTGCTTCTTGGCGATCAACGGCCGCGCGATCGAAGAGCCCAGCAGGTAGACGCCTTCATAAAGCGCGTTGGCGCGGAACATCGGAAACACGAAATCGGAGACAAACTCTTCGCGCACGTCCTCGATGTAGATTTCCTTGATGCCGAGCATCTCGGCCTTCTTGCGTGCGGGCTCCAATTCCTCGCCCTGGCCGAGGTCCGCAGTGAAGGTGGCGACCTCGCAACCGTAGCTCTCCTGAAGCCACTTCAAGATGATCGAGGTATCGAGCCCGCCCGAATAGGCCAGCACCACCTTCTTGATTGCCTTACCGCTTTTGGCAGCCGCTTTCGTCGCCATAGCTCGCCTCGTCCCTCGTTCGCGTCCGGCCGCACTATAGGTGGCGCTCGGAAGTGCGCAACAACGCCGTATGCCCGTCGCGAACTATTTTATCGTTGGCTTCGAACCTTTTACTCCAACGAGCCGACCTACCAGCAAGGCAGACGCGAAACGCTCGCACCCAAATGCAGATCAACCTGGCCAACTGCCCAGGCCACACCGGAGAATGTCAATGTCAGCGCGTAAGATCACCATCGCCCTTGCCCTCGCCACAGCCGGTTTCATCGGTGTTGGCCTGGCGACCGCTACCCCATCCGAAGCCAAGCACAAACACGGCTTCCACGGCATCTACTTCGGCCACGTCGGCTTCTATGGTCCCCGCCATTTCCGCAGTCACGGCTATTATGAGCCCGCGTGTGGTTGGACATGGTCGCGCCGTTTCCACAAGACGGTCTGGCGCTGCTTCTACTGAGCCGCGTTCCTTACTCGAGATTGCAAGTGGTGCCAGCGATTCGTGGGCTCGCGCCCTTCCCCCCCGTCCGGCCCGAGCACGCCCTCACCCCGGCCTGGTACCACTTGCAACACCCTTCGCCTCTCGCTTGACTGGACCGACTGGTTCAACCGAGGGGGCAAACCTTCATGTCCAAACCGAAATTGCAGTTCTGGTACGACTTCGCCTCAACCTATTCGTATCTCAGCGCAATGCGCATCGAGGCGTCGGCAAGCGCTGCCGGCGTGACGGTCGACTGGCGTCCGTTCCTGCTCGGTCCGATTTTCAAGGCGCAGGGCTGGACCACATCGCCGTTCAATTTTTATCCGGCCAAGGGCCGCTACATGATTCGCGATATCAAGCGCCTGTCGCACGAACGCGGATTGGTTTTCCACATGCCGTCTGAGTTCCCCGTCAATGGCATCAAGGCGGCACGGCTGGCACTAGTCGGAAAATTCGAAGGCTGGATTGCTGCCTTCACGACAGCCATCTTTCGGGCCCAATTCGAGACTGCAGCGGACATCTCTGAGGACACTGTGCTTGAAACGGTGGCGGACGAGCTCGGCCTTGATTTTGCCAGACTTTCTGCACTTATTGCGAAACCTGACATCAAGGAGCGGCTACGTGCGCAGACCGCGCACGCTGGTCGAATCGGGATTTTTGGCGCACCGGTCTTCGTGACGCCGGACGACGAGCTTTTCTGGGGCGATGATCGGCTCGATCAGGCGCTTAAGTGGGTGCGCGCGTTGTGAACAACTATTCATCACGCCGCCGTGTTTTCGTCCCTGCTTTCAATGCTATGGTTGAGTGGCATCAACCATTGGAGATGAATGCCGTGAACAAGAAAATGACCATCTGGGGGGCGGGCCTGGCGGTCGCAACCGCTTCGCTCTGTCTGTTCGTCACGACCGCCGGCGCGCAGTTGTCGCCGGCGCCGAAAGCACAGACGACGCCTGCCGCTCCTGCCGCCAAGGCGCCTACACCCGCCACCAAGGCACCAGTCGAGAAGAAGGCGGCGTCGGTTTGCAAGGGTCTGGATGAAGCGGCCTGCAAGGCGAACACTGAATGCTCCTACATCGTTCCGACGAAGGCCAATAAAGCTACGGGCAAGGTGCAATCCGCATATTGCAAGAAATCCAGTCCACCGCCAAAGGGCAAGAAGGCAGAGGCAAAGGCTCCAGCAACTGCCGCGCCAAAAGCTCCGCCAGCGCCGCCCGCTGCAAAAAAACCATAACGATCTCTGCAGCGACACTTGCCGACCGATCGGAAGCAGGCTGCGGCGTCGACAGACGCCTGGCCTGTTTTCGTTTCTGAGCGAGAAGCTCCTTCAGCCCCAAAGCTCTTCTTGCATTTAATATTTCATACCTAAATATTTAAGCTTGAAATATGCCCAGTACAGCATAAAGTTGCCGGCATCTTAACCGGGCATGGAGCCGCTGAATGCGCATTGCCTGCGTTGGTGGCGGTCCCGCAGGGCTATATTTTGCCATCAGCATGAAGCTGCACGACGCATCGCACGATATCGTCGTGATCGAGCGCAATCTGGCCAATGACACGTTCGGCTGGGGCGTGGTGTTGTCCGACGAGACCCTGTTCAACCTGAGCGCCAATGATGCCGACAGCGCCGACAAGATCCGACGCGATTTTATCTATTGGGATGATGTCGCGGTGCATAAACGCGGCACCGTCATGCGGTCGGGAGGTCACGGGTTCTGCGGCATCGGCCGTCGGCGGTTGCTGCAAATACTCCAGGACCGCGCGCATTCGCTGGGCATAGGGCTTGAGTTCGATACGGAGGTCGACAATCTCGACGCGTACCGTTCCCATGACCTCGTTCTGGCGGCCGATGGAGTGAATTCCAAAGTGCGCGACCGCTACGCGGACGTGTTCAAGCCCGATATCGACGTGCGTGCGAGCAAATACATCTGGCTCGGCACCAACCAGAAATTCGAAAACGCATTCACATTCATTTTCGAAGAGCGGCCCGAGGGATGGATCTGGGCGCATGCCTACGAGTTCGATCGCGATACCGCGACTTTCATCATCGAATGCTCCGAGGCGACGTGGCGACGTTTCGGGTTCGACCAGATGGATCAAGGCGAAACCCTCGCAGCGTGCGAGAGAATTTTCGCCAACCGGCTCGGAGGCCACCGGTTGCTGACCAATGCGCGTCACGCGAGGGGCTCGGCGTGGCTGAATTTCAATCGTGTCCTGTGCGATAGGTGGTCGCATGGCAACATCGTTCTGATGGGCGACGCCGCCGCCACCGCGCATTTCTCGATCGGTTCCGGGACCAAGCTCGCACTTGAAAGCGCGATCTCGCTGGCGGGCTTCCTGCATAGTGAACCGACGCGAGCGGCAGCCGTCGCGCGCTATGAGCGGGACCGTCGGACTGAAGTCTTGAAATTGCAGAGCGCCGCCCGCAACTCGACTGAGTGGTTCGAGAACATCGAACGCTATCTGCTGCTTGATCCCGTGCAGTTCAACTATGCGCTGCTGACACGTTCGCAACGGATCGGCCACGAGAACCTGCGCGCCCGCGACCGCACATGGACGGCGAACGCCGAAACCTGGTTCGAGCATACGGCGACGGGTGAAATGCCTGCGGCGACGCGTCCGCCTATGTTCACGCCCTTCCGATTGCGCGGGCTCGAGCTCGCCAATCGCATCGTGGTATCGCCGATGGCACAGTACCGCGCGATCGAGGGCGCGCCGACGGACTGGCATTTCGTGCACTATGCCGAGCGCGCGAAGGGCGGCGCCGGCCTCGTCGTCACCGAGATGACCTGCGTTTCTCCCGAAGGGCGGATCACACCGAGCTGCACCGGCATTTATGCGCCGGAACACGAGGCGGCGTGGCGGCGCATCGTCGAATTCATCCACGTTGAGACCGACGCCAAAGTTGCCATTCAGCTCGGCCATTCGGGTCCGAAGGGCTCGACCCAGCTCGGCTGGGAAACGATGGATGCGCCACTTGAAGCGGACAATTGGGAAGTGATGGCGCCGTACCCGGTGGCCTGGTCGCCGGTCAATCAGGTCCCCCGCGCAATGACGCGCACCGACATGGACCAGGTGCGCAACGAATTTGTCCGCGCCACGCACATGGCCGACCGTGCCGGCTTCGACATGCTCGAGCTGCACTATGCGCACGGGTACTTGTTGTCGGCTTTCATTACTCCGCTGACCAACCGGCGCACCGACAACTATGGCGGCGGGCTGGAGAACCGCATGCGCTTTCCACTCGAAGTGTTCCGCGATGTCCGCGCCGCATGGCCGGCCGCCAAGCCGATCTCGGTGCGCATTTCGGCCAATGACTGGGTTGGTGTGGAGGGGATTACGCCGCACGATGCGGTCGATATTGTTCGCATGCTCAAGTCGGCGGGTGTCGATATCGTCGACGTGTCTGCCGGACAAACGTCGATCAGGGCGCAGCCTGTCTATGGCCGCATGTTTCAGACGCCGTTCTCCGACCGCATCCGCAACGAGGTCGGCATTGCCACCATGGCGGTCGGCAACATCTACGAGGCCGACCACGTCAATTCGATCCTGATGGCCGGGCGCGCCGATCTGTGCTGCCTCGCGCGCCCGCATCTGGCTAACCCGTACTGGACACTGCATGCCGCCGCCGAGCTGGGCTACTCGAAACAGGGTTGGCCGAAACCTTATTATGCCGGGCGCGATCAGCTTAACCGACTGAAGGGCCGCATCGATCATGGCACTGGACCCGACGGAGGGTTGGTGTGATGGCGTCGTTCGGCACTACAGTGGCGGTCATTGGACGGGTTGGACTATGACCGTTCGCGCCGAGCGTCAGCGCAAGATCATGTCGATCACGACTGCTAAGTTGAAGCTGCGTCTTTGGCTGCGGCTGCTGCGCGCATCGCGTGCTGTCGAGGCAAATCTGCGAGAGCGGTTGCGGCTTGAATTCAGTGTCACGCTGCCGCAATTTGATGTGCTCGCGGCATTGTCGCGCAAACAGACCGGCATGACCATGTCCGAGTTGTCGCGCTACCTGATGGTATCGAACGGCAACGTGACCGGCATCATTGATCGGCTGGTGGCGGATCGCATGGTGATCCGCACCACAAAGCAGGGCGACCGCCGGACGACCTTCGTACGCATGACGCGCGAGGGCGCGGCGCGGTTCGTGATCATGGCGCGAGCGCACGAGACCTGGGTGGCGGCCATGCTGTCCGGACTAAGCCTTTCGGAAGCCGATCAAATGATCGATTTGCTAACCTCGGTGGAACCCGACAAGCACCATGAAGGATTCCATGCATGAGTTTGCAATACTTGAAACCAAAGCATTTCAAATGGCGGATGGATGGAAACGTTGCGGTCGTCTCTCTCGCGCGGCCCGAGCGCAAGAACCCATTGACGTTCGAAAGCTATGCCGAGCTTCGTGACACCTTCCGGGCGCTGACCGACTGCGATGAGGTGAAGTCCGTCGTTATTGCTTCGAACGGCGGCAATTTCTGCTCGGGCGGCGACGTGCACGAGATCATCGGGCCGCTGATCGACCGGGATATGAAAGGGCTGCTCGCTTTCACGCGGATGACCGGCGATCTGGTCAAAGCCATCCGCGCCTGCCCGCAGCCGGTCATCGCCGCGGTCGACGGCGTATGTGTTGGTGCGGGAGCCATGATCGCGCTGTTCTCCGATCTGCGGATCGGTACGACCGGCGCCAAGACCGCGTTCCTGTTCACGCGGGTCGGACTTGCCGGCTGTGACATGGGCGCGTGCGCAATGCTGCCGCGCGTAATCGGGCAGGGGCGCGCGGCGGAACTGTTGTTCAGCGGGCGCACAATGTCCGCCGAAGAGGGCGAGCGATGGGGGTTCTTCAATCGTCTGGTTGGTGCCGACACGCTTGAAGCCGATGCAATCGCGACCGCGCATCGTCTGGCAGAGGGCCCAACGTTCGGCCACATGATGACCAAGACAATGCTCAACCAGGAATGGTCGATGACCCTCGATCAGGCGCTGGAGGCCGAGGCGCAAGCGCAGGCGATTTGCATGCAGACGCGGGATTTTAAGCGGGCCTACGGCGCCTTCATCGCCAAGCAGAAGCCGTTGTTCGCCGGAGACTGACCGATGAGCGACCGGAGTTTTTTGTCGTGGCCATTCTTCGAGGATCGGCATCGTGTGCTTGTCGATCGGCTGGAGGCCTGGGCAGTGCAGAAGCTCGGCGATGTTGGCCACGACGATGTCGACGCCACCTGCCGCCGGCTGATCGCAGAACTGGGGCAGGCGGGTTGGCTCGAGCACACAGCGCCCGATCCCGCCGATCCCGCGTCGAAACTCGACGTGAGGACGCTTGCGCTGATCCGCGAGACCCTGGCCCGGCACGCCGGCCTCTCGGATTTCGCGTTCGCGATGCAGGGACTGGGCGCGGGCCCGATTTCCTTGTTCGGAACGGCGGATCAGCGCCGGTACTGGCTGCCGCTCACGCGCAGCGGCCGGGCGATTGCCGCGTTCGCGCTATCAGAGCCGGCGTCGGGCTCCGACGTCGCCAACATCTCGACGACCGCCCGTGTAACTGACGACGGCTATGTCCTCGACGGCGAGAAGACATGGATCTCCAACGGAGGCATCGCCGATCTCTACGTCGTTTTCGCTCGCACAGGTGAGGCGCCAGGTGCGAAAGGGCTATCCGCATTCATCGTACCGGCGAAAACGCCCGGTCTCACCATTGCGGAACGCATCGATGTGATCGCGCCACATCCCCTGGCGCGCATTACCTTCAGCGACTGCCGCATCCCACCAGCATCGTTGATCGGCCGGCAGGGCGGTGGCTTTGCCATCGCTATGGCGACGCTCGACGTATTCCGCCCGACCGTCGGTGCGGCGGCGCTCGGGTTCGGACGCCGGGCGCTGGACGAAACGGTCGCCAGAGCGACGCAGCGTCGGCTTTTCGGCGCACCGCTCAGCAAATTGCAGATGGTGCAGGGCCATGTCGCTGACATGGCGCTAGCGATCGATGCCGCGGCATTGCTCGTCTATCGAGCCGCTTGGGCCAAGGACATGGGTGCTGCCCGCATCACGCGCGAAGCGGCGATGGCCAAGCTCTACGCCACCGAAATTGCCCAGCAAATCATCGATCAGGCGGTGCAGGTCCACGGTGGCGACGGCGTGCGGTCCGGCCACCCGGTCGAAACGCTTTACCGGGAGATCAGAGCACTCAGGATCTATGAGGGAGCCTCCGATGTTCAAAAAGTGGTTATCGCGCGCGCAGTTCTCGACGGCGTCTAACCCGGCCAAGGAGCGTGCATGCCTCGGACCTAGTGCGCACGTCGACACGTTTGCGCGTGACCATCTGCCGCCTCGCGAACTGTGGCCGGAATTGCTGCTCGACCGCCCCGAGTTTCAGTATCCAGATTTCCTGAACGCCGCGGTCGAGCTTACCGATGCAATCGTCGCGCGAGGCCTCGGTGACAATGTTGCGCTGATCGGCAACGGCCGCCGCCGCACGTACAAGGAGCTTTCAGATTGGACCAACCGCCTCGCCCACGCGCTCGTCGAGAACTACGGCGTCAAGCCGGGCAACCGCGTGCTGATCCGTTCCGGCAACAATCCGGCGATGGTGGCGGCGTGGTTGGCGGCGACCAAAGCCGGTGCCGTGGTCGTAAACACGATGTCGATGCTGCGCGCCGGCGAGCTGACCAAGATCGTCGACAAAGCTGAAATCGCCCTCGCGCTTTGCGACAGCCGCATGGCCGATGAGATCAACGCGTGCGCTAAGGACAGTCTGTTCCTGAAAACCGTCGTCTGCTTCGATGGCACGTCCAACCACGATGCCGAGCTCGATCGGGTGGCGCTCGACAAGCCGGTGAAGTTCAATGCAGTGAGGACCGGCCGGGACGATGTGGCACTGCTGGGGTTCACTTCGGGCACCACGGGCGAGCCCAAAGCCACGATGCACTTCCATCGCGACCTGCTGATCATTGCCGATGGCTACGCTCGCGAAGTGCTGGCCGTCACGCCTGACGACGTGTTCGTTGGTTCGCCGCCTTTGGCATTTACTTTCGGGCTCGGCGGCTTGGCGATCTTTCCGCTCCGGTTCGGCGCGACGGCAACGCTGCTTGAGAACGCCGCGCCGCCGAACATGATCTCGATCATCGAAACCTACAAGGCGACGATCAGTTTCACCGCGCCTACGGCCTACCGCGCGATGATGGCGGCGATGGACAAGGGCGCCGATCTGTCCTCGCTCAGGATCGCGGTTTCGGCCGGCGAGACGCTGTCCGCGCCCGTATTCGAGGAATGGACGCGCAAGACCGGCGTGCCGATTCTCGACGGCATCGGCGCCACCGAGCTGCTGCACATCTTCATCTCGAACCGCGTCGGCGACGCCAAGGCCGGCGCCACGGGGCGCACGGTCTCGGGCTATGAAGCCAAGGTGGTCGATGACGAAATGCGGGAGGTTGCTGTCGGTGTCGTCGGACGTCTTGCCGTACGTGGGCCCACCGGTTGCCGCTACCTCAGCGACGAACGCCAGTGCAATTATGTTCGCGACGGGTGGAACCTGACCGGCGACAGCTTTAGCCGCGACGCCGACGGTGTGTTCCATTTCGCCGCCCGATCCGACGATATGATCATCTCGGCCGGCTACAACATCGCCGGTCCGGAAGTGGAGGCGGCATTGCTGTCCCACCCGGAGGTCGCCGAATGCGCGGTGATCGCGGCGCCGGACACGGAGCGCGGTCAGATCGTCGAGGCCTACGTCGTCCTGAAGCCGGCGATCGTCGGCGACGAGGACTGCGCAAAGCGGCTGCAGGACCATGTCAAAGCAGCGATTGCTCCATACAAGTACCCGCGTTCGGTGAAATTCATCGACGCGTTGCCGAAGACTGCAACGGGCAAGCTGCAGAGGTTCAAGCTGCGGGAAAACCAACCGCATTAGGCTCCAGTTACCGAGGAAAACAAAAGATGGCCGCACCGAACCAACAGCACCTGCATCCCAATTCCTGGGCGCCGGCCAACGGCTATGTTAACGGCATTGCCGCGGAGGGCCGGCAGATTTTCATCGCGGGGCAGATCGGCTGGAACGGTGACCAGCAGTTTGCCAGCGACGATTTCGTCGCGCAGATCGAGCAGGCTCTGCGCAACGTCGTCGAGGTGCTCGCGGTGGCAAATGCTCGCCCCGAGCATCTGGTGCGCCTGACGTGGTACATCATCGACAAGCGCGAGTACCTTGCACGGCTGAAGGAGGTCGGCGCCGCCTACCAGCGTGTGCTGGGCAAGCATTTTCCGGCGATGACCATGGTGCAGGTCGTGGCCCTGATCGAGGACCGGGCGAAGGTCGAGATCGAGGCGACGGCGGTAGTGGGGTGATTCAGCGGTTCACGCGCCAAGTTCTCACAGCGGAATATTGTCGTGCTTTTTCCACGGGTTTTGGATCCACTTGTCGCGCAGCATGTTGAGCGCGCGGGCCAAGCGGCGGCGCGTGTGGCGGGGCAGGATAACCTCGTCGATATAGCCCCGTTCAGCCGCCACGAACGGGTTGGCAAACCGGGCCTTGTAGTCGGCGATCCGTTTGTCGATCTTTTCAAGATCCCCAAGCTCTGAGCGATACAGGATCTCGGCGGCTCCCTTGGCTCCCATCACCGCGATCTCGGCCGACGGCCAGGCATAGTTCACATCGCCGCGAATGTGTTTCGAGCTCATCACATCGTAGGCCCCGCCATAGGCCTTGCGAGTGATCAGCGTAACTTTTGGCACGGTCGCTTCTGCAAAGGCGAACAGTAGTTTGGCGCCATGTTTGATCAGCCCGCCGTACTCCTGCGCCGTCCCAGGCAGGAAGCCCGGCACATCGACGAACGTCACAATCGGTATCTCGAAGCAGTCGCAGAATCGCACAAACCGCGCGGCCTTGCGCGAGGCGTCGCTGTCAAGCACACCTGCAAGCACCATCGGCTGGTTGGCGACAATGCCTATGGTGCGGCCCTCGATGCGGGCAAAGCCTGTTACGATATTTTTGGCGAACTGATCCTGTATTTCGAAGAAGTCGGCCTCGTCCACGACCTTGAGGATCAGTACCTTGATGTCATAGGGTTTGTTTGGATTGTCAGGGATCAGGCTGTCGAGCGAATGATCCTGGCGATCGGCAGGATCTCGCGTCGGCAAGACCGGCACGCCGGCTTTGTTGTTCAGAGGCAGGAAATCCATCAGCCGCCGCATCTGCAGTAGTGCTTCGACGTCGTCGTCGTAGGCGCGATCGGCAATGGACGATCTGGTGGTGTGTATTCTGGCACCGCCCAGCTCCTCAGCGCTGACGGTCTCGTTCGTCACGGTCTTGACCACGTCGGGTCCCGTGACGAACATGTAGCTCGTATCCTTGACCATGAAGATGAAGTCGGTGATGGCGGGCGAGTACACGTCGCCGCCGGCACACGGCCCCATGATTACGCTGATCTGGGGCACGACGCCCGAGCTCAACGTATTGCGCAGGAACACCTCGCCATAACCGCCGAGTGCCGCTACGCCCTCCTGAATGCGCGCTCCACCAGCGTCGAACAGACCGATGATCGGCGATCGGTTCTGCAGCGCCATGTCCTGGATCTTGGTGATTTTCTTGGCGTGCGCCTCCGACAGCGAGCCGCCGAACACGGTGAAGTCCTTAGCGAATACGTAGACCACGCGGCCGTTGATCGTGCCCCAGCCGGTGACGACGCCATCGCCCGGAATTTTCAAGTTTTCCATCCCGAAGTCAGTCGATCGGTGCTCGACGAACATGTCGAATTCCTCGAAGGACCCTTCGTCCATCAGCAGGTCAATGCGCTCACGCGCGGTCAGCTTGCCTTTGCTGTGTTGGGCGTCGACGCGCTTCTGTCCACCGCCGGCGCGCGCCTCGGCGCGCCGCCGCTCCAACTCCTGGATAATATCTTTCATAGGACAATTGCCGCCCGTGTCGCCGCCGAATGGGTCAGAATGCAGAGACGGGGCGCAGCACGCAAGCCGTGATGCGCAAATCGGTCAATGGGCTCCAACGTGGCATCAAGCGGAGGATTTCTTCCCGGAATCGCCTGGCGTACCCGCAGTATCGAGGCCTTCATCGCGTACGAAGCGATCCTTGGCCAATTGGCCAAGCAGCACCGCGGCGACAATCGCCACCGAAACGATCACGACGAGGAACCACATCAGGCTTTTCGGGATGATCCGTTCCGCCGCCATAGCGCTGAGCGTCAGGGCCAGAGTGAAGAAGCTTGCGGTCTTGACCATGTCGAGTGCAAACAACAGTCCGTGCCTTGCCGGAGAGGGGTTGCCTTTTCTCACAGCATAATTGCGGTGCCACAGCGAAATCAGCGCCACGATCAACCCGGCCAACACGCCTGCAATCAAGCTGTCGCGCCCGAAGTTGGGCCACCAATCAATCATTGGAATCTCCTACCACCAACCGCCGCCATAGCCGGATCTGTATCGAGAGCCATAGTAGCGCGGTGGCGAATAGTACCGCGGCGATTGATCATAATAGTACCCGCGAGACTGCTCTCTATAGGGGACAGCGCCAAAACCATAACGCTCTGCCAACTGCCGTTCGGCGGCCAGACCGGCTTCCCGAGCCTTGGCATCGAGCCGTGCATCAGGATTAACGTAAATGAGGTCGGCGACTTTCGCGGTCTTGAATGCGCCTGCGTCTCTGCGGGAGTTGATCGCAAACACGGGCGCTCCAACGTGAACCCGGTCATAAAGGTCAATCACGTCTTCATTGAGCATTCGAATGCAGCCGTTCGACACAGCCCTGCCAATCGAACCGCGCGACGGCGTGCCGTGAATGCGCAATAGTGACCAATCGAGATAGAGTGCGCGCTGACCCAGCGGATTGGATGGGTCGCCCCCAGCGACCGGAGGCGTACCATCGACCGGTATCCATCGGGGGTCGACTTTCTTCTCCGAGACGAACGATCGCCCCGTCCACAGCTCCGATTCCTTGCCGATAGCAATGTTATAGCTGATCGCCGCGCTCGCGCCGGTGATGTAGTAAACCTTGCGCTCGGAATTTACGATGACGACTGTTCCGGGGGCGTACCCTAGGTCTATGGAAACGACCTCGGGCCTGGCAGCAACGGGCGACGCTAGCAGCGCCAATACGGCCATGGTCGAGCCCAGCGTCGAGCACCATTTCACAGTCCAACCATGCTTCATGCTACTTCTCCGGCCGCGGACGTCGTAACCAAACGCATTGTTAATCCGGTCGGTTCACCTGCACAATCAGCTTATGCGCGCATTCGGTAAATGCTGTGCGGTTCAAGTTGAAGTAGACAAGCAGCCGGATGGGCTACCCGAGCGCCAACTGTGAGACCGCTGATGTCTGAACGCCCGACCAGCTTTGCGGCCGATTTTCCGGTAGCCGATCGCGATCAATGGCGTGCTCTTGCCGACAAAGCCTTAAAGGGTGGCGATTATGCGACGCGGCTAATTGCTCGCACGGTTGACGGCCTGCCGATCGAACCGATCTACGCGCGACGCGCCGACGGTGCAGTTACGGCAGGGGCCAAGGCCGGGAAGTGGTGGTCCGTCGTAGCGCGGGTCGATCATCCGGATGCGGCCGGTGCCGCAACATTGGCGCTGGCGGACCTCGGAGGCGGTGCTGACGGCTTGAGCCTGGTGTTCCCCAACAGCCGGTCCGCACGCGGATACGGGCTCGAATGCAAGACAGTTGCCGACCTTGATGCCAGCCTCAAAGGGGTTCTGCTCGATCTGATCAGACTGCGGATCGAACCGGCCGTTGCCGGTTATGCGTATGCGGCGCTCGTCGTCGCGCTCGTCAAGGATCGCGGGCACAAGCCCGGTGCACTCGCAATCGAATTCGGGTTCGACCCGGTTGGCGTGTCAGCCTGCACGGGCCGGTTTGACGCTGCCTGGGATAGCCGCGCCCGCGAGCTTGCCGAGACAGTTCGCGAGTTTCTGGGGTACGGCTTCAATGGGCCATTCGTGACGTGTGATCTGCGTGTTCCGCATGAGGCCGGTGCATCGGAAGCACAGGAACTGGCCTACGGACTTGCACTGGCAGTGAATTACGCGCGAGCTCTCACCGGCCATGGCATCCCCACTGCGGCCGCCTACGCCGCATTGTCATGGTCCGTCGCCATCGACGCTGACCAACTGTTAGGCTTGGCTAAATTGCGTGCCTTGCGACGGCTCTGGGCGCGCATCGAGCAAGCGTCCGGGCTCGCACCTCGGCCTATTTGCATTCATGCGGAGACCGCTTGGCGTATGCTGACGCAGCGAGATCCGGCCGTGAATATGCTGCGCGCGACCCTTGCCACCTTCACTGCTGGCGTTGGCGGCGCTGACAGTATAGCAGTGCTGCCGCACACGGCAGCAGTTCACCTGCCTGATGCACTCGCCCGCCGCATCGCTCGCAACACGCAACTGGTGGTGCTGGAGGAATCGAACCTCTGGCGTGTCGCCGATCCTGCCGCCGGTTCGGGTGCGATCGAAACCCTGACAGACCAGCTTTGCAATGCCGCCTGGACGCAATTTCAACAGATCGAACGCGAGGGCGGCATCGTTGCTTGTCTTACTGAGGGCAGGTTTCAAGCGCGCATTGCTGCATCGAGGAATGCGCGAGCAAGAGCTGTCGCCACCCGGAAAGTAACGATCACGGGTACGTCCGAGTTTCCAGACCTTAAGGAAGAACCAGCGCGTAGCGCATCACCGCAACGCAAGCTTGCCGAAACAGTGGCGGCACAACCTTTCGCCGGCCTACCTTCGGTCCGGTTGGCGCAGCCCTTCGAAGCGCTGCGCGACGCCGCCGATACACATGCCAAAAGGTCCGGTGCGCGGGCTACCGTCTTTCTGGCCAACCTTGGGCCAGTTACCGATCATGGAGTACGGGCCACTTGGATGCGCAACCTGCTGGCGTCGGGCGGTATCGACGTGATCTCCAGCGACGGTTTTGCTGCATCGGGCAATGTCGGCGCCGCTTTCGCCGCCTCGGGCGCGGCCGTCGCCTGCATATGCGGCACCGATGCGGGCTACGACCAGTTTGCTGAGGCGGCGGCCGTGGTTTTGAAAAGCGCTGGTGCGACCAAGGTGCTGCTCGCTGGTTGTCCGGCGACAAACGAGACCGCGTTGCAGGCTGCCGGCGTTGATGAGTTCTTGGTCGAAGGCCAGGACATCATTGCGCTACTGGAACGGCTTCACCTGTGGCTCAGCATCACGTGCTAAAACCTGCGATCCGTGGCCCGGTACGTGCACGCCGTGCGGCGCTGCCACAAGAGCGTAGCTGATGCGGACCCGGCTATCGCTCTGGCATTACGTTGTGATGGTTCGAGGGGCGGCGCAGGCTCGGCCGGGTGCGGACCAGTCGAAATTGCTCCTGCCGAGCGCCATGGTGAGTTGAGTGTCGGCGGGGCACGCGTATACTTGAAGACCAATTCGACCCGGAGCACGAGGCAGCACTATGACGGATCAGCAACAGCCGCGTGTCGCCCACCTCACCGGCGGCTGCCAGTGCGGCAGCATCCGCTTTGCCCTTTATGCCCAGCCCGACAACGCCTCGATCTGCCATTGCCGCATGTGCCAGAAGGCGCTCGGCAATCTGTTCAGCGCGTCCACGGGTGTGGAGCGTGCCGAGTTCGCCTGGACGCGCGGGGCGCCGAAGCACTTCAACAGCTCGGCCGCCATCGCCCGCGATTTCTGTGGCGATTGCGGCACGCCGCTGACGTTTCGCTATCTCGACAGGGATCGCGTGTCGATCGCGCTCGGGGCGCTCGATCGCCCCGAAGCTGTTCCCATTACCAGCCAATACGGCATCGAAGGCCGCATCGCCCACTTCGAGAAACTGGCAAGCCTTCCCGGCGAACGATCCGATCGGGGGCCGAAGTTCGCCTCGCGCCAACACCCCGATCACGAGACGGAGGCTTGGCCGGGCGTGGGGAAGCGGGCGTGATTGGCAGATTCATGCTATGATTTGACCGACCGCGGCCGCTGCGTGAATCTATGACAATAGTGAATGATCCGATCCCCGACTTCACCACCATTGCCTACGCCGCCCCGGCGCCGGTGCCTTTGCCTGCCGCCGAGCCGTGGCTGACGCCGGAGGGGATCGAAGTCAAGGCGGCATATTCCTCGGTCGACACCGAAGGCCTTGATTTCCTCGACACCTGGCCCGGCATCGCACCGTTTCTACGCGGCCCCTACCCGACGATGTACGTGACCCAGCCATGGACCATCCGGCAGTACGCAGGCTTTTCGACCGCCGAGGATTCCAACGCCTTCTACCGCCGCAACATCGCGGCGGGGCAGAAGGGCCTGTCCGTCGCTTTCGATCTCGCCACCCATCGCGGCTACGACTCTGATCACCCGCGCGTGCGCGGCGATGTCGGTATGGCCGGTGTCGCCATCGACTCGATCCTCGACATGCGCACGTTGTTCGACGGCATCGACCTCTCGCAGATGTCGGTGTCGATGACGATGAACGGCGCGGTGCTGCCGGTGCTGGCCCTGTTCATCGTCGCAGGCGAAGAACAGGGTGTACCCGCTGCCCAGCTCTCCGGCACCATCCAGAACGACATCCTCAAAGAGTTCATGGTGCGGAACACGTACATCTATCCGCCCGGCCCTTCGATGCGCATCGTTTCGGATATCTTTGCCTACACCTCTGCCAACATGCCGAAGTTCAACTCGATCTCGATCTCCGGCTATCACATGCAGGAGGCGGGTGCGACGGCCGATCTCGAGCTCGCCTACACGCTGGCCGACGGCATCGAGTACGCGCGCGCCGGCGTCGCCGCCGGCCTCGACATCGACCTCTTCGCCCCTCGCCTGTCGTTCTTCTGGGCCATCGGCATGAATTTCTTCATGGAAGTAGCCAAGATGCGAGCGGCTCGCATGATCTGGGCAAAGCTGATCAAAGCGGAGTTCGAGCCGAAGGACGAGCGCTCGCTGTCGCTGCGCACGCACTGCCAGACGTCTGGCTGGAGTTTGGCCGCTCAGGACGTGTTCAATAACGTGCCCCGCACGTGCATCGAGGCGATGGCAGCGACGCAAGGCCACACGCAATCGCTGCACACGAACGCACTCGACGAAGCCATCGCATTGCCCACCGATTTTTCCGCGCGTATTGCCCGAAACACGCAATTGTTCCTGATGGCCGAAAGCGGCACCACGCGCACCGTCGATATCTGGGGTGGCAGCCACTACGTCGAACGCCTGACCGCTGACCTCGCGGCGCGCGCCTGGACGCACATCGAAGAGGTCGAAAGACTAGGCGGCATGACCAAGGCGATCGCTGCCGGCATTCCTAAGATGCGCATCGAGGAGGCGGCAGCGCGCACCCAGGCGCGCATCGACAGCGGCCGCCAAACCATCGTCGGCGTCAACAAGTTCCAGCCGGATGGAGAAGCTGCAATCGAAATTCTCAAAGTCGACAACAAGTCCGTCCGTGAGCAGCAGATGGCCAAGTTACTCCGACTGAAATCCGAGCGCGATCCGGTGGCCCTGAAGGCAGCACTGACAGCACTGAGTGATGCAGCGAAGGCAAATGGCAATCTGCTCGCGTTTGCGGTGGATTGCGCGCGCGCCAAGGCGACGGTGGGCGAAATATCCGACGCCCTTGAGGCAGTGTTTGGCCGTCATCGCGCCGACGTTCGCGCCGTTTCAGGCGTTTATCGATCGGAGTCGATGTTCAGCAGCGGAGGTCGCATGAATAAGGACGTCGAACGGGTGACGGCGATGGTTCAGGCCTTCGCTAACGACGACGGCCGCCGCCCCCGCATTCTCGTCGCCAAGATGGGCCAGGACGGCCACGATCGAGGCCAGAAGGTTATTGCTACCGCGTTCGCTGACCTCGGTTTCGACGTCGATATCGGACCGCTGTTTGCAACGCCGGACGAGGCTGCGCGCCAGGCAGTAGAAAACGACGTGCACATCGTCGGCGTTTCGTCGCTGGCCGCTGGTCACCTGACGCTGGTGCCGGACCTGATGGCGGCACTCAAAAAAGAAGGGCGCGGCGACATAATGATCGTTGTAGGAGGGGTCATTCCGCCGTCCGATTTTCCGGCCGTTTTTGCCGCGGGCGCCAAAGCGATCTTCGGGCCCGGCACCAACATTCCGTCTGCCGCCGCCGACATCATCGCCAAGCTCAATGAAAAGCTTGGTTATGCCGCGCCGTTCGCGGCGGAGTAGGGAGAACTATTCGAACACGCGCTCCACTTTGCTGACAACTGGCTTGGCACGAATGCCTGCGACGATGCCGTTCAGGTGTTCGAGATCCCAAACTTCTATTCTGATCAGCATTTCAGTGAAGTCCGTTGCCCGTCGCACCATCTGCAGATTGTCGATGTTGCCATCTGTTTCACCGATCACCTGGGCTATTTGCGCGAGCGTGCCCGGCTCATTCAGCACCGTTACCTTGATCTTGGCGGGGAATCGCTCCGGGCGTTCGGGGTTGATATCCCATGTCACATCGACCCAACGCTCGTGCTCGAAATCTTTGAGCTTTGGCGAGTGAATCTGAAACACTCGGATGCCGTCGCCAGGCGTGAGCACGCCGACGATCCGGTCCCCTGGTACGGCGCCGCCCTCCTCGAAACTCACCGGCAGGTCGTTTTTCAAGCCGCGAATCGGCACGGTCCTGTCGAACCCCTCGGCTTCCAACGCGGGCTCCTTGTCCTTAGTCGAGGCGGCAGCGCTTGCCGGTACACGGAACTTCAGGCTCATTACCTTAGCGAGATTGAACCATCCCTCCTGGCCATGACCGTGGTCGTGTCGCGTTTTCACGCGTAATGATGCCGGCTGGCCGGAGGGAACATCGGTCGCATCTGGAGCAATCGCGCGAAGCACATCGGTTGTCGTAAGTTCATTGCGCCCGACACTCGCCAGTGTATCCTCGACGCTCTTTTGGCCAAAGCGAGGCAGTATGCGCTTGATCTTGTCGTCGCCGTAGATAACGCCAGCCTTTTCGAAACGCGACATCAGCAGTTGCCGGCCGAGCTCTGAGTATTGCTTGCGCTGTGCATCGCGTGCGGCGCGACGGATTGCAGAGCGCGCTCGACCCGTGACCACCAATCGCGCCCAGGCAGCAGGGGGGGTCTGACTGCGGGCCGTCAGGACCTGCACCTCGTCGCCATTGCGCAACACCGTCGAGAGAGGATGTTGGCGGCCATTAATCAATGCGCCGACCGTCGCGTTGCCGACGTCGGTGTGCACTGCATAGGCGAAGTCGATCGGCGTCGCGCCTCGTGGCAGCGCAATCAGCAGCCCCTTGGGCGTGAAGCAGAACACCTGGTCCTGAAACAACTCTAGCTTGGTGTGCTCAAGAAAATCTTCGGGATTTGAGCCCTCCAGAAGTGTTCCGACAACGCGCCGCAGCAACATGTACGGCCCGCTGTCCTTGTCATAGACGTCAGTCGAGGAGCGGAAATCCGATCCTGCACCATTAAGCCCCGCGGTGCCGGGTGGCGCTTTGCCGTCCCTGCCGCCAATATCTTTGTAGATTGCGTGCGCAGCGACACCGTAATCGGCGATGCGGTGCATGACCTGTGTGCGTATCTGTAGCTCGACGCGTTGATGGCCAGGCCCGACGATCGTGGTGTGGATCGATTGGTAGCCGTTCTGTTTTGGCGTCGAAATATAGTCTTTGAACCGGCCGGGAACCGTGCTCCAGGAAGTGTGGACGATCCCCAGCACCTTGTAGCAGTCGGCCAGGTCGGTGACCGTGACGCGGAAGGCAAAGATGTCGGAGAGTTGTTCCAGCGAAATCTGCTTGTTCTGCATCTTGCGCCAGATCGCATAGGGCTTCTTTTCCCGTCCGGCAATCTCTGCGGCTACCGCGCCGGCCGAAAGCTTGTCACCTAAAGCCTTGTTGATATCCGCTACCAACCTGCTGTTTTTCGCGCGCAGTGCAGCAAGGCGCTCAGTCACGGCTTTGTACGCGTCTGCGTGCAACCAACGGAAAGACAGATCCTCGAGCTCTTCCCGCAGTGTCTGCATCCCCATGCGCCCGGCCAGAGGAGCATAGATGTCGAGTGTCTCCTCGGAGTTGCGCTTGCGGCTTTCGGGAATATTGTGTTCCAGCGTGCGCATATTGTGCAAACGATCGGCGAGCTTGACGAGCAGGACGCGAATATCGGTTGAGATGGCGATCAGCAGCTTGCGAAAATTCTCAGCCTGCTCGGCTTTCTTCGATACGAGATCAAGGCGCCTGATTTTGGTCAGGCCGTCCACCAAGGCACCAATCTCCGAGCCGAAAAGCTGATCGATTTCGGCTCGAGTAGCGTCGGTATCCTCGATCACGTCGTGCAGCAGGGCAGTGGCGACGGTGGCGTCATCGAGCTTCAGCTCGGTCAGGATTGCAGCCACTTCGAGCGGATGGGAAAAATAGGGATCGCCCGAAGCCCGCTTCTGATGCCTATGCGCCTTCATCGCGTAGACGTAAGCGCGATTCAGAAGCGCCTCACTCGCCTTCGGGTCGTATTTGAGCACGCGCTCGACGAGCTCGTACTGGCGCATCATGGAGTAGCGTCCCCTCCGACTCTTTCACATTCGGCGCGCCACGTTCTGAAGCGCGATCGCTGCAGATTCGACCGAATCCAAATGAAAACCGAGCCGAAAATCGATGAATCTGGCGCTTGCCGGCTGGGTTTTCTTTCCTCAACACAACTGGCTTGCGAGCCCACTGGCAGAATGCAGGTTCAAAGCCCGCCGCGTCCGCCACCATTGCCGCCGAGCTGCGCCGAAGGTTCAGTCGGTGTCAGGCTCTCCATGCCACGGAGCAGCTGTTCTTCGGTCATCATATCGACTGAACTGTCGGCGGATTGCTCGTCGCGTCCCAGCAGAGGCCCCCGTCGGTCGGCCGTCAGCAAGGGAGCTGCCTCAGCTTCGGGCTCGTCCACCTCCACATTCTTTTGGATTGAATGGATAAGCCCCTCCAGCAAATCGTCCGGCGGGATCGTCCGATCTGCAATTTCGCGCAAAGCAACGACAGGGTTTTTGTCGTTCTCCTGCTCAACCGTCATCGGGCTGCCATTCGTGATTGCCCGCGCGCGGTGGGCCGCCAGCAAGACCAACTCGAACCGGTTCGGCACCTTATCGACACAATCTTCGACAGTTACGCGGGCCATGGCCTATCCTTGTGATTGGGCTGTTTGCAAGCCGCAGGCATCGGCGGAACTGCTACGTTCTCCGATGCGCATCGATCACCCTTGAATTGCATGAAAGATCGTCAGAATCAACTGCGCGAATGCCGCCGCGGGAAATCAGCATCGATTTGAGCGACCGGCGCAGCACGGGATGCGTCCAGTGCGGCAAAACGTCCAGCAACGGAACAAGCACAAAAAGACGCCGGTGAGCTTCCGGATGGGGCAAGCTAAGTCGACCGCGCTGCCGATTTGTGCGCGCTGTATTCGATGCGGCACACCATCCCAATGTCCAGCCGCTGAAGTCGACAATATCGATATCCAGCGCTCGTGGACCCCCGAGCGTGCCGCGTGTCCGGCCTGCGCGCCCTTCTATTCGCTTGCAGATGCGCAAGAGCTGTACAGGCGGCACCGAAACCGACGCCAGAATTACCATATTGACAAACCGTGCTTGCCGCGACACTCCTACGGGTGGAGTGTCGTAAATATGAGACACTTTGATGGGGCGCACGCCTGCATCTTCCAATTCGACTAATGTGCGCTTCAGCGTTGCTGAAGGTTCCCCCCACCAGCTGCGTTGATTGGCCCCCAGGCTAAGAATGGCCCTATTTCTGCCTAGCATACATTGTCCATGCGCTGGTGCTGTATTCGTTGCGCATTCGAGTGGTAAGGAATAATTGACCCGCCTTCCCGTTGTATGGAAGTTGAACATGTAATTCATGGCACGACAAGCCGAATTGTAATGCGGCTCAAATATCACCGACGAATGCATTATGGCTTCGGCGGAATGGGGAAAGCTACAAAGGACCGAAAATGCATTTTTATCAAAATGAACGTTCGGCGCTTTTTATTGACGGCGCTAACCTCTACGCCACCGCCAAGGCGCTGCAGTTTGACATCGATTATAAGCGCCTGTTGAACCTCTTTCGGCAAAAAGGGCAACTTGTCAGGGCGCTATATTACACCGCTCTAATAGAGGATCAGGAATATTCATCTATTCGACCACTTGTAGATTGGCTGGATTATAATGGATACTCGATGGTTACGAAGCCCACAAAGGAATTTACAGATTCCATGGGTCGACGAAAAATAAAAGGTAATATGGATATTGAGCTTGCGGTAGATGCAATGCGCCTTGCTGATAACCTTGACCATATTATTCTTTTCTCTGGCGACGGTGATTTTAAATCATTGGTTGCGGCATTGCAGCAGAAGGGAAAACGGGTCAGCGTTGTTTCCACGCTGCAAACTCAACCTCCAATGGTTGCTGATGATCTGCGGCGGCAGGCGGATCAATTTATCGACTTAGCTGATTTGGAGCCGATGATCAGCCGTGATCAGGGCGCATCGCGCCCCGCCGCTACAGCTGCGCGACCGTCTGACCGGCCCGAGCGGTCGGTCGAGCGAGCATATGTCGGGCGCAGGGAACCCGGTGCGCGTGCTGCTGTCGAGCCTGCCGATTATGAAAATGACGCGCCCGCGACCACCGGCAGGGGCGGCTAACCGCCAGCGCAAGTGGGATCCGGGCCTGAACCGCCGCACGATTGCATTCTATGCCCGAGATTGGCGGCGTTCCTGGGGCTGCAGCGCTGTGTCAAACCCACGTGGCACAACGCCCCTGTGAAATCGTTCGGCTCAGACACCGCGGAGCTGCTCATTGTCGGCCTCGCCCCTGGCATGAAGGGCGCAAACAGAACCGGGCGACCGTTCACCGGCGACTACGCCGGCGAGCTCCTTTACGGCACAATGCTGGAGTTCGGCTTGGCCAAGGGCGTGTTTCGGGCAAGGCCTGACGATGGGCTCACTCTATCGCGCTCGATGATCACCAACGCGGTGCGCTGCGTGCCACCTGAGAACAAGCCGAGCCCTGCTGAAATCGCCACCTGCCGGACGTTCCTCGTACAACGCATTGCAAGCCTGCCGCGGCTGCGGGTAATTCTGGCGCTGGGGCGGATCGCACATGACACGACGCTCAAGGCTCTTCAATGCGGAAAAGCGGCGCACCCTTTCTCGCATGGTGCGCGCCACCGCTTAAAGCGGTCATCTGATTCTGGATTGATACTGCACGACAGTTATCATTGCTCGCGCTATAATACCAATACAGGACGACTTACGACACCAATGTTTCACGCCGTATTTCGAGAAATTATCAACGACCTCAACGCGCCTTAAGCCGCGCTTCATCAGCATAACCGGCCTTCGCGGCACACCATGCCAAAGCCTCGCGCGGACGCGTGTCCGGCCGGGCAATTGGATAAAACACCCGGTCAATTTTTCCCTTGCTCAAAATAATTGTCAGCCTGCATAAATTACGCATCCCGCCGGCTTTGAAGCGGGCAACCGCAAAGCGCCTGACAATGCGAAGTGCGGTCGCTGACCAGCAGATATGCTGTTTCAATCGAACAGCCGGTTCGCGGTGATGATCGGTGGTTTGGCTTGACAGCCATAAACGGCCATGCCGGGGAGGCTCGAGAAATTCACAGTCGAACCTGCGGTGGTCGACAATGCAACACTTGGAACCGGACGCTTTCGTCAAGTGCCGGGCGGCGCCCGCGTCCATGGGGGCGGGCCACGGCCATCTGGTCATGTAATGGCTCGACGGTTGGCCTGCAGCCATGCCAGCGCATCGCCGGCGTTCCGGTCGGGCGGAAAAACTGGATAGAGCGTATGTGCGACGACGCCATCGTCGATGATCAGGGCCAGCCGCTTGATGAGCGTGAGGCCCGCCACTTGCATGGTCGGCAAACGCACGGCGGTGGTGAGCGCCAAAGCCTCGTCCGACAACAGCGGAAACGGCAGATGCAGCCGCCCTGCTGCCTCCTGCTGATAGGCGGTGTCCTGGGTCGATAGCCCGAACACGTAGGCCGCGCCGGCAGCTTTCAACTCACCATGAAGATCGCGAAAGGCACAGCTTTGCGGCGTGCAACCGCGCGCTCCAGGGATCATATCCCAGTCGTCGACGAGGCTGACGTTGCCGGGCTGGCCGGTGCGCGGATAGGCGAACACGATCGTCAGGCCAAGCAACTGTGCCAGCGAAACATTTCGGCCGTCGGTGGCGGGCAGCGCCACGTCCGGCAGCGTCATGCCGGTCATGTGCCGGGCCGCGCCGTCATCGACCGGCGCCGGGATCGTCGACCAGTCGACGTGAAGGAGATTTGGATTTGCTGCGTTGACCACGTTGCTAAACCCCCTTGGTCAATCCGCCGTCGACGCGGATGTTTTGGCCGATCACGTAGGACGCCGCGTCTGATAGCAGGAACGCGACGACGTTGGCGATCTCCGCTGTCGTCGCGTAGCGCCCAGCCGGGATGCGCGCGCGGCGGTCGGCTTTCTCGGGCAGGCTGTCGACGAAGCCCGGCAGCACGGCGTTCATGCGGATGCCGTCCTTGGCATAAGTGTCGGCATAGAGTTTGACGAACGCGCCGAGCGCCGCCCGCAGCGTTGTCATCGGGAAATCAGCCTCCGGTTCATAGGCCGCGTAGGACGAAAGCGCCACGATCGAACCGCTCCTCCGCGCCTGCATGATTGGCGTGACGAGGCGCGCCGCTCGGACCACCGACAGCATCGTCATGTCGAGTCCGGCGTGCCAATCGGCGTCGGTCAACGACAGCAGCGGGCCCTTCGGTGGGTGACCGGCATTGAGTACGGCAGCGTCGAGCCGGCCGAATTTTCGCGTGGTCTCATCGACGAGGCGTTGCAGATCAGCCGGTTCTGTGACACTGCCGCGCACGGCAATGCCGCCGAGTTCGCTGGCCAGCTTGACGACACCTTCACCGGGCGATAGCAATCCCAGCTTATAGCCATCCGCCGCGAGCTTGCGGGCAATGCCCGCCCCGATGCCGCGCCCCGCGGCGGTTACGATTGCAACCTTTGTCATCGACACACACTCCTCAATCGACGAACCACGCTCAGCTTTTTACCCGCAGATGATAGCGGCCGTGCGCTCGATAGCCGAGATGCTTGTAGAGTGCCTGCGCCGGCGCATTGTTCTCGAGGGCCTGCAACGCCGCGAGCCGGCAGCCATGACCGGCGCCCCAAGCCTCCAACCCTGACATCACCCGGGACGCGGCGCCGGTGCCTCGCGCCTCGGCCAGCGTTGCAACACATTCGGCGATGACGATGCCCTCGTGCGCGACGGCAAGAGCGGTTGCGATCACGCGGCCATCGCGTTGAACGGCACAGAACGCGCTTGGCCGTGGAATTCGCGCCAGGATCTGCGGCGCTACTCGCTTGCGCTCCGGCGTGATCACGCTCGAGTAGCACGCAAACCAATCGGCAACCGCCGTGTCGAAGTAGACGACATCAGGTGGTTGCGATGCGGCTCGATCGATCGATTTGGCAAGCGTCAGGCAGGGATCACTGATCGTATATCCTCGATCCTCCAGCTGACGGTCGAGCCCGATCGGCGCACTGACATCAGACACCTGAAACATCGGCTTCGCGCCGCGCGCCGCATAGCGCCGCTCCGCCTCGTCGATCGCGGCTTCGACATCAGCGCCTCCGAACTGCAATGCCGAGACCGAATTAGCCCGTTGCGACCCGCCGTCCGAATAACGCCAAAGCCAACCTTCGAGATCGGCCGTCTCCAACGCTGGCCAAGCGTTTACACCGGCCCGCTCGATCCTCATGAGCAGTGTAGAGCCCAAGTCCATCACCCGTCGTCAATAGTCGAAATGCGATGCCCGTAGGTTGGATCAAGCTTTTCGCGCGACCCAACAGGGCTGGCACCGCTCGTGGAAGTTGGGTCGCGCAAGGGGGCTTGACCCAACCTACGTTCTACGTTCGAGCCCCCGAGAATTGAAATGCCCGCAATCACCCCTTGTCCCGCATGATGCGCGCTTTCTCGCGGTTCCAATCGCGCTTCTTCTCGGTCTCGCGCTTGTCGTGCAGCTTCTTGCCCTGGGCGAGCCCGAGCTTGAGCTTCGCCCGCCCACGCTCGTTGAAATAGAGCTCAAGCGGTACGATCGTCATCCCCTGTCGCTCGGTCGCGATCTTGAGCTTGTGGATTTCGCGTTTGTGCATCAGGAGCTTGCGCGGACGTCGCGGCGCATGATTGTAGAACGGCCCGGCCAGCTGGTACTCGGGAATATAAGCGTTGAGCAGCATCAGCCCCTCGGGCTCGACCGAGGCGTAGCTCTCCGCGATGGTGGAATGGCCCCTGCGCAGTGACTTCACTTCCGTGCCGGTCAGCATGATGCCGGCCTCGTACACGTCGGTTACGAAGTATTCGAAGCGCGCCTTTCGGTTTTCGGCAACAGTCTTGCGACCGTCGTCCTTTTTGGCGGCCATTATTCAGCGGCCTTCGCCGCGGTCACCCCGGCCGCCGCCATCGCCGCATCGACCGCCTTCTTGGTCGCCTCGCCGAGCGGTGCCAGCGGCAGGCGGCAGAAGGCCGAACCGAAGCCCAGCCGCGACGTGGCGTATTTCACAGGCGCCGGGCTGGTCTCGACGAACAGCGCCTCGTGCAGCGGCATCAGGACATCCTGCAACTCGAGCGCGCGGCGAAAGTTGCCGGCCTGGCACGCCGCCTGGAACTCCGCACACAACCGCGGAGCGACGTTCGCCGTCACCGAGATGGCGCCATGCCCGCCATGCGCATTGAAACCGAGCGCGCTGGCGTCCTCGCCGGTCAAGTAGCTGAGCGGCTTGGAGATGAGCTGCCGGTGCTGTGACATGCGCGCGACGTTGGCCGTCGCATCCTTGACGCCTGCAACATTCTTCAATTCGGCGATCCGCGCCATGGTCACGGCGGAAATGTCGACAATGGTCCGCGCCGGCACGTTGTAGACGATGATCGGGATGTCGACCGCATCGCTGATCGCCTTGAAGTGGAGGTATAGGCCCTCCTGCGTCGGCTTGTTGTAGTAGCCGGTGGAATGCAGCACGGCGGCGGCACCGACTTTCTTGGCGAAAGCGGTCAGCTCGATCGCCTCCTCGGTCGAGTTCGAGCCGGCGCCGGCAATCACCGGGACGCGGCCTCGGGCAGCCTCGATACAGACCTCGATCACGCGCTTGTGCTCGTCATGGCTCAGCGTCGGCGTCTCGCCGGTAGTACCGACGGGGACCAGCCCACTGGTGCCTTCGCGGATTTGCCAGTCGACAAAACGCGTGAATGTCGCCTCGTCAACCTTGCCATTCTTGAACGGCGTGATGAGCGCCGTATTCGATCCCTTGAACATATGCTGTCCGCCTTGAATGTGAGGCTGGCAGCCTATGCGCTTCGATGCAGTGTCGCAAGTAGAGCGGTCGCCGGACATCGCTATATGCTGCCGTCTTGACTGCTGCCTTCGATTGGCCGCGAACTCCTGCTGGATCGTGGCAAAATCGGGGAGCCAATACCATGTACAGCACGGACCGAGCAGCGCAATCGAGTTTGAGGCCAATCGCACGCTTGGCGGTCGCCGTCGCCATCGTCGCTGGTTTGCCTGCACCGACCCATGCCCAGCAGGCGTCAGTCGTCAAGTCGGCGGTCGCCGCCCCAACAGCTGCCCCGCCTGCAGCGGCACCAAAAGCTGCAGCGCCGACAAATCCGGCGCCCATTACGCTTCCAGCTGTCGCAGCCGCAGAAGGCGCGCGTGTGGCAACGTTCGACGCCGCCGTTGCCAAAGTGCGCAGCCTCGCGCCATCGGTCGTCGATGCGCAAGCCATCCGTGATGCCGTGGCCGCTTTCGCCGCGAACGATGTCAACAAGGGTCGAGCGTTGCGCGACAAAATAAGCGATGCCACCGGCCGCAAGCTGGTCGACTGGTTCCGGCTGCGGGCCGGCCTCGGCGAGGCGCCAGAGTATCGGGCCTTTCTCGACGCCAACCCGGCCTGGCCCGACCGCACCGTGCTCAATCAGCGCCTTGACGAGGCTCTGTTCACCCGGGGCGGCAGCCCAACGAGCATCAAGGCCATCTACAAAGACGGCGAACCACGGACAGCCGCCGGCTTTGCGGCGCTGGCCTCGGCGCACCTCGCGGAAGGCGACGAGACGACGGCGCGGACGCTCGCCTCTCGAGCTTGGCGCACGCTTGATATCACGGCGACATTGGAGACCGGTTTCCTCGACCGTTTCAGCAAGTTCCTGACCGAAGCCGACCACAAGCGGCGGCTCGACCGGCTGTTGATGGACGACATCCGTTGGGAGGGCGAGCGCAACGCGCGAGCCGATATCGTCCGCCGGCTGATCCCGAAACTCGGCGCCGTTGAAAAGAAGAAGGCCGAGGCGCGGCTTGCGGTGTTCCTCAAGGCAGCGGCGGCCCGGCAGATGATGGACGCGCTACCAGCACCGGCGGCAGACAGCACCAAGGACTGGGGCCTTGTCTATCACCAGATCCAGCTCAGGCGCCGCCTCAACCGCGACGAGGAGGCCTGGAAGCTGCTGGCTAGTGCGCCAGCAGACGCCAGCGTCTTGGTCAACCCCGACGAGTGGTGGCTGGAGCGGCGCGCCAACGCCTATCAGGCCATGAAGGCTGGCAAGCCGCGCATGGCCTATGACATCGTCAAGGACGCGGGCACCCTGAGCGTCAATCCGGCCAAGGAGCAGGCGCTTTTCGCCGGTTGGCTCGCCCTGCGCCTGCTCAACGACCCGAAGTCCGCGGACGACCATTTCCGGTTCATGCGCAAGATCGCCGACGGTCCGCTCAGTCAGGCTAAGGCAGACTATTGGCTCGGGCGCACGGCGGAGGCGCTCGGAGACAAGGCGCGCGCGGCCGAGCATTACAAATCGGGCGCCAGGTTTGCCGACACGTTCCACGGTCAACTGTCGCGGCAGCGCTTCGACCCAAGCAGCAAGCTGGCCTTTGGGCCACCCGCCGCTCCGGACGCCGGCGAGATCGAGCGGTTCAATGCGTCCGACGCCGTGCAGGCGGCCGTCATCGCACGCAAATCGGGGCTGGAAACAGGAATCACGCGAGCTTTCCTCGGTCACTTTGCGCGTCACTTCAAGTCTGAGGCCGAGGTCGCGATGGTTGCGCATCTCGCCGAAGCGTTCGGCGACACGCAGATGGCGGTCCGCATAGGCAAACTCGGCATCGCGCGCGGCTTCAATCTTGTCAGCTACGCTTATCCCGTTCACCCGTTCCCGGCCTACTCCAGCTTGCGGGTGGCGCCCGAGACAGCACTGCTGCTCGGCATCGCGCGACAAGAGAGCGAGTTCAACGGCCAGACAGTTTCCGGAGCGGGAGCGCGTGGCGTGCTGCAGGTGATGCCGATCACCGCCAAGCACGTCTGCCGCGACTACAAGATCAAGTGCGACATTCCGCGTTTGCTGACGGATGCGTCCTACAACGCCATGATTGCCAGCGCCTACATCGCCGACCGCATGGGTGAATTCCGCGGCAGCTATGTTCTCGGTACAGCGGGCTACAATGCCGGGCCGGGCCGTGCACGGCAGTGGATGCGTGAGTTTGGCGATCCGCGCGATCCGAACGTGGATGTGATTGACTGGATTTATCGGATTCCCTTCGAGGAAACTCGCGAGTACGTCCAGAAAGTGCTGGCCAACACGCAGGTTTATCGGGCGCGCCTGGGCCAGGCCCAAACGGCGCTGCGCATCAATGACGATCTGGCGCGCGCCCGGGGCGACAATCAGCCGCCGGACCAATTGTTGAAGGAAATGCCGGCGGCCGCGAAGCAGTAGCCTGAGCGCGGCGGCAATCCCGCTTCGACGCGGAGCCCGTAACGGGTCTTAGCACATGGCGAACGGAACCATATCGGCACACACTAAACGAAAAAGCGCCAAGCCGATGCGACCTTCAACGGGTTGTTTACGGTTGTGGGGCAATCTCAGACTCGTTGAGTGAGTTGCCGATCACTGCATGTGCGAAAACGGAACACCTGATCCGTTGATGCGCGCGGCCCGGCACGGTCCCGTTGCGTTAGTCGAGTGCACCATGTCCAAGCGTGTTTTGATCGTCGACGACGATCCCGTTCAGCGTCGCCTTCTCGAAGAAACCATCAAGCGTCTGGGCTTTGACGTCCGTACCGCCTCGACGGGCGAGCAAGCCATCAACATCCTCGAAGGCCCCGAACGCTCTTCGATCTCCCTCGTCCTTCTCGATCTGGTAATGGCCGGCCTCGACGGAATGGGCGTCCTGGAACGCTTGCAGGCGAGATCTGGCATCCCACCCATCATCGTACAAACTGCTCACGGCTCTATCGATACCGCCATCAGCGCCATGCGCGCGGGCGCCGCCGACTTCGTGATCAAGCCGGCAAGCCCGGAACGACTCGCAGTCTCGATCAAGAGCGCGCTCAAGATCGAAGCGCTCGCCGTTGAGATCGTGCGAATTAAGAAGAAGGTTGACGGCACACTGACCTTCGCCGATCTAATCGTCGAGGGTGAGGCAATGGCGCGCGTCATCGCTTTGGGGAAGCGGGCAGCGGCGTCGAACATTCCGGTGCTGATCGAAGGTGAGAGCGGCGTGGGCAAGGAGCTGATCGCGCGCGCCATCCAAGGCGAGAGCGAGCGGGCAGGCCGACCTTTCATAACGGTCAATTGCGGCGCGATCCCTGAAAACCTGATTGAGAGCACACTGTTCGGCCACGAAAAAGGATCGTTCACCGGTGCTTCCGACAGGCGCACGGGCAAATTCCAGGAGGCCGACAGCGGCACGCTGTTTTTGGACGAAGTTGGCGAGCTGCCCCTCGACGCGCAGGTCAAGCTGCTGCGCGCATTGCAGGAAGGCGAAATTGACCCGGTCGGCTCGAAGAAGCCTGTCAAGGTGAACTTCCGGCTGATCTCGGCGACCAATCGCGACATGATCCAACTGGTCAAAGAGGGCAAGTTCCGGGAAGATCTCTATTATCGCCTAAACGTATTCCCGATCTGGGTGCCGCCGCTGCGCGACCGCCTCGGCGACGTCGGCGAACTAGCCATGCACTTTCTTGCTCGCTTCGCTGCCGAAGAGGGCAAGCGGGTCCACGGTTTCTCGGATGATGCTCATCGCCTATTGAGCGCCTATAGCTGGCCGGGCAACGTGCGCCAGCTCGAGAATGCAGTGTTCCGCGCTATCGTGCTTGCTGACGGTCCGCTATTAACGGTAAACGAGTTCCCGCAGATCGCGGCTCACGTCGATGGCTTCGAGGCCGTCATCCCGGTTGCCCCGGCTGAACTGCAGAAAGCCGCCGCGTATACCGGGCCGGCCCTGTTGGGGGCGGAAAACACAGTCCCTCGGACGATGGAGATCAAAGCCGGCAGTCAGGCAAGCTCGCTTGGCATCCCTGTGATCAACGAAACTGGTGATGTCCGGCAGCTCGATGCTGTCGAAGCCGATATGATTCGATTGGCACTGGGGCGCTATCGGGGACACATGACCGAGGTCGCCAAGCGCCTCGGAATTGGGCGTTCCACACTCTACAGAAAAATGCAGGAATACGGGCTCGAGACGCGTGCTGGTTAAGGCCGAGAGCAGTTCAAGTTAGCCGAGCTTCCAAAGGCGAGCTTTCCCCATCCTGATTTTGTGCACTTCGCGGCGAAACCAAGCAAGCGGGCGATGGAGTCGTCGCGAAGCTCGCAGCACGGCACGCGTCGCACACTGCAATTGAACAATTAGCGATCAAGAATGTTGTATGGTTTAATGGCTTACCGGGCTCAATTGTGATTTCCGTTGCAACCTTGGTTGGCGGAAGTTGACGCAGATTTGCTTCGTTTTGACAGCAATGGCGCCATAGGCCTGTGCGATCCAAACTCAGATCGCGTCGTGAGCTTGGTTCGGCCTGGTCATCGACGCCGGGCTTAAATAGCGTGCGTCGGTCGGTGTGGAGTAAGGTAATGCGTTCGAGTTCGGGATTAGCGATCGGCCGAATCGCCGTGGTGGCGGTCATCGCCGGGCTGGCAACACCAGCTTGGGCCCAATCCCAGCCGGACGAGTATCCCAAGCCGGCTGGCGCCGAGTTCGAGGTGGGCGCACCGACCCCGGTGCAAGAGAATGCTGCCAGTACGGGATCGGCCGGACCGTCGGCTCCGTCGGGTGGCGGCGTCCCTGTTGCGTCTCCAGAAAAATCGACTCCGACTATCGAAGGGACTTTGTCGCCGGTTGCCGTCGATCCGATCATAGCCACTCTGTTACCGCGACTGGCCAAAGCCGGTGCCGCGCTGTCAAAGGACGAGCGTCTGGCCCTGCAGCAGACGTACGGGAGCGTCCATGCCGCGCCGATCTGGGTCGCAGACAAGTCAGTCACGCCGCGCGCCACGTTGCTGGCGGCAGAACTCGCTCGCGCCGATGACTGGGGATTGAAGGCATCGGATTTCGACCTGTCGGGCATCAACACGTCTGACGCTACGGTGGAAAAGCTCGCGGAAATTGAGCTGAAGCTTAGCGTTGCGGTGCTGAAGTATGCCCGCCATGCGCGCGGCGGTCGGGTCGATCCTACTCAGCTTTCCAGTTACCTCGACCGTAAGGCGCACTTGATCGCTCCGAAGCGCGTTATCGAGGAATCAGCGCTTGCGCCAGAACCAGATGCCTACCTGCGCAGCCTTCATCCACGGCATCCGCAGTTCGAAATGCTGCGGCAAGCCTATTTGAGCCTGCGGGATACGAAGGTTCCCGCAAGCAACAATGTCGGTGCGGCGCAGCCGAGCGATATTTCGATGGCTGTACCATCCAAAGGCGGCAAAGCCGCGAAGGCGCCGCCTGCCGCGCCAGAGACCGGCAGTGTTCGCAAGCTCATCGCCAATATGGAAATGTGGCGTTGGATGCCGTCTGATCTAGGCGCGACACACCTGTTCGTCAACGTGCCGGAGTTTCAGTTCCGTTTGATACGTAACGATCAGTTGGTGCATACCGAACGTGTCATCACCGGCAAAATCCAAAATCAGACGCCGATTTTCTCCGACATGATGGAAACCGTCGTGTTCAAGCCGACGTGGAACGTGCCCGACAGCATCAAGGTCAAAGAGCTACTGCCGGCTCTGATGCGGAATCCCGAGGCGCTTGCGCGGCAGGGGCTGCGCGTCGCCTATAACGGTCGCGAGGTTGATGCTGTCTCGATTAATTGGTCATCGACCGACATCCGTGCGCTGCACGTATTCCAGCCGCCAGGCGAAGCCAATGCGCTTGGCGTTGTGAAGTTCTTGTTCCCTAACAAGCATGCCGTCTACCTGCACGATACGCCGACCAAGCCCTTGTTCAACGCCACGAGCAGAGCCTTCAGCCACGGCTGTATCCGAGTGCGCAATCCGGTTCGCCTCGCCGAAATCCTGATGGAAGCCGACCAAAGTTGGAGTCCAGCCAAGGTTAAGGCGCAACTGGCGCCCGGCGCCGTTGAGAACAATGAGACGGCATTATCGCGTCGGTTTCCCGTGCATATTGCGTATTTTACTGCTTGGGCCAATGACGCCGGCCAAATGCAGTATTTCCGAGATGTGTACGATTACGAGACAAATATTCATCTCGGCCTCGAGGGCAAAACGCATCTCATCGCGAAAAAGAAGGAAGACAATCTCGGTGCGATTCGGGCCGAAGTCGTCGGCAGCCTTATTGAGACGAGACCATCGTCTCCAGCGAATCGCGACTGGATGAAAACGATTTTCAACACCAACTGACCGGGCATGTCCTCGCGCGCAAGCGTCGACTTGGGGAGGAAACGCGTTGTTGGCATCGCGAGGTTGCCGAGGGCTTCCCAGCGATACACCTGAGGGGTTAGTCTCGACCGATGACAAGTCGTCGCCAGCTTCGACCGATCAGACCCATGAGTTCGGGCAAGCCCTCGACTTACGCAGTCCCGCGCCAAGCCACGGACGCAAAATCGGACTACCTCGATGGTCAGTTACTGATTGCCATGCCATCGATGACCGACAAGCGGTTCGCGCGTTCCGTAATCTACCTGTGCACACATTCGGCGGAAGGCGCCATGGGGCTGGTTCTGAACCAGCGCGCCCGTCACCTCAGCTTTCCGAAACTACTGGCGCAACTGGACATCGTTCTTTCCGGCCCGCCGGATGAGCTGCCTGATGACAATCGCGTCATGGATGTGCGGGTTGGGGGGCCCGTCGACACCAAACGCGGTTTCGTGCTGCACAGCGCCGATTATTCCGCCGAGTCGAATACGATGGCGATCGACACGAGCATAAGTTTAACCGCAACTTTGGACATCTTGAAAGCGATGGCGAATGGACGGGGGCCGCATCAAGCGATCCTTGCCCTTGGCTACGCCGGTTGGGCTCCCGGTCAGCTCGAAGCCGAAATCCAGCACAATGGCTGGCTGAATTGTCCGGCCGACCCTGAATTGATTTTCGAAAGTGACATAGACCTCATGTACGGCCAGGCCATGGCTAGGATCGGGATCGACCTTTCGCATTTCGTAAGCGACGCCGGGCATGCCTGAAGATTATGACTAGCGCCGGTGAGAACCTGCCAATTTGGCCAGACTGGCGGCTATTGCCGGTGGCAGCCCTTCAAGATTGGGGAGCTGAGGCGCTGGCGGCCGTGTGCGCAAGCTTGGAGGCGCGGGCGTCAAAGCAGGCGGACCCGGTTCGCCCAACGGCAGCGGCGGCAACGCAAAAGTGGGTATCGGCCCCCGTGACGCCGGCGATCCTGTCGCCTGGGTCGTCCGCATTGGAACTTGCGCTCCCGATGGGAAAAGCGTTGGCGATACGGATTGCGAAGCGCGCAACGGTGTCTGCGGCATGGATGGCAGTGCCGGCGGCGCGGCTCCCTGCGGATTGCGTGGGCGTAAACGCATGGCGCCGGTCGGCAGCTCGCCAGCAGTTCTGGGTCGATTGGCACTTGCTGCTGATTGAGTACCGTTGGAATTGCCAGGCGATCCTGGTGCGACGGACCTTTGCTTCGCTGGCTTGCGTTTCGGGGTGGCTGCACCGGCCTCATTTGCGTTGATCATCGCGGCTTCAGGCACCGGCTGGTCCATCCGCGGTTTGAGGCGGAAGAAGCCGCGGCGCTGCAATTTGCGTTCCGACTTGCGAATAACCTTGAGCATTGACATCACATCTCGCTCGGACATCGCTTCGCCGTAGTAAAATCCTTGAGCGTATTCACAACCGATCGACCGTAGGAAGCCGACATCGGAGGACGCTTCGACCCCTTCCGCCACGACTTTACGCCCAAGTTCGTGGCTCATTGCGACGATCGAACGAACGATGACCGAGCCGGGGCCGCCATCGCTGCTCGATTGCACCAGCGACCTGTCGAGCTTGATAGTATCGAACGGAAAACGGTGCAGGTAGGAAAGTGAAGAGTAGCCGGTGCCGAAGTCGTCGAGCGCCAATACGGCACCGGCTGATCGCAGCCATTCGAGGATCTCGACAGCCTGTTCGGGATTTTCCATTACCAGGCTTTCAGTGACTTCCAGCCGAAGCGAACCGTGCGGTACGATCTGGCGACCGAGAATGTGCCTGATCTCCTGGACCAGATCCTGTCGGAACAGCTGCTTGCTCGATACGTTAACGCTGACGAACAGCGGATTATCCGGGCGCGGAAGTTCCCTCTGCCAGCGGGCCGCGTCACTAGCCGCCTTTGTCAGGACATAAGACCCGAGCTTGACGATCAGGTCGCTTTCCTCTGCTACCGGAATGAATTCGGCCGGGTTGAGCATGCCGAGCTTCGGGTGTTGCCAGCGTACCAACGCTTCGAAACCTGCTAATTCCTCTGTTGGGAGATAGATGATCGGCTGATACAAAACCTTGAGCTGCTTCTTTTCGAGTGCGGCGCGCAGGTCGCTTTCGATCATGACGCGATCGTCGCGCTCGCCGTGCATCTCGGGCGTAAATATCTCGATCCGGTCAGAGCCGCCGCGTTTGGCCCGATACATTGCCATCTCGGCATCTTTGAGCAACCCTGGCGATGTCGTGTCCGGTCCCGCATATATGGCGATGCCGATCGAAGCCGTGAGCACGATATCCTTGCCGGCGATTTTTATGGGTGAACGCAGGCTCCGTCGCACTCGCTCGGCCAGCATGGCCAATTCGCGAGGATCCTGCTCCGTCATCAGCAGCAACGCAAACTGGTCTCCACCGACGCGTGCCAAAGTGTCCAGTGCCGTCAAGTGCCGTGACAGCCGCCGCGCCACTGTCAGGAGCAAACTGTCGCCGACGATCAGGCCGAACGAGGAATTGACGCTCTTGAACTTATCGATGTCGATGAAAAGAAGCGTCGGCCGTACCTGTGCATCGTCCTTGGCCCGCACAATCCCGACGTTGAGCCGATCAAGGAAGAGCTCGCGGTTGGGCATCCCTGTCAGACTGTCGTGGACTGCGTCGTGCATCAGCCGTTCCTGCGACCGCTTATGGTCGGTGATATCGCGCATCAAACCCATGCAACGCAACGCGCGCCGATCGGAGGTCGGCACGCTGGCGCCTTCGAGCTCGAACCATCTGTAGGAACTATCGGCATGCCGCATGCGGAATTCGATGCGCAAAGGCCCACCTGCCTTTTCTCGCACGGACCACAAGAGCAGCCGAAACCGTTCGCGATCGGCCGCATGCAGATGTTTAACGAAATCCTCGACTTTCGCCGATAGCTCGCCGGCATTGACGCCTAGTGCCATCTCCACGAATGGCGACACCTTGACCTCGTCGCGGCGCGCGCTCCACTCCCAAGTGGCCGCGCCCGCGCTCTCGATCGCCTCGGAGCGCGCCTGTAGCTCGTTGGCGGACGCTCCGTAGAGCGGTTCTGAGGTGCGGAACGCAAATTGCGTGACCGTGAAACCGACGAGCACGACGAGCAGCACCAGCCCGGCCATCAGGCTCGAAACCACGATATCGCCAGAGAGTTTGCCGGTCAGCGTGACTCCAGCCCCAAAAACCCAGACGAGGAACAGCATCCAGGTCGGCACCAAGGCCAACGCTCGATCCTGGCCGCGCAACGCCAGGAAGGCCGTCAACAGACCGCCGGCGACGCCGAGAACGACGAACGACAATCGCGCGAATGTCGCTGCTAATCGCGGGTCGATGATTGCAATGGCGACCAGCGCCAGTTGGGCGATCATCCACACACCCATCAGCATTCTGATGAAGCCCAGCCATGAGCCGATCCGCAGGAAGGTGTGGAGGAAGACGACGAAGGACGCGGCTACCGCTGACTCGGTCGCGGCACGGTAGACGGCGTTGTCCTCGGGTCTCAGCTGGAACAGTTTGTGAAAGAAGCCGAAATCAACGCACAGATAACCTAATACGCACCACGTCAATAGAGCGGCACTCGGGAAGATCGCCTTGTGATTGGCGGCAAAAACCGCCGTCAGGAAGACCGCGAGCAGGACCGTGATGCCGAGCAAAATACCGTTCCAAAGCTGGCGCTCTCGCGCCTTCACTTCGTATTCGATCGGCTTCCACAGGTAGATCCGCGCGAATCGGTCGGAGGAAAGTTCCGCCGCATATGTGATTGTTTGACCGGGATCGAGCGTAATGCGGAAGATATCGGCCCGGTCGCTCTTGATGCGATCCGGCAGGAAGCCCAGCGACGGGGTCACCAGTTCGATCCGGCGTGCGTCGAGATCCGGCCAGACAATGCCCGAACCGATCACGTTGTAACGTTCGGCTGTCAACCAGCGCTCGATCGGCTTGTCGGTTTGGTTCTGCAGAGCGAACACGACCCAACTCGGCGAGGTGCCTATCGTCGCCGCCCGAACTGACATGCGCCCTGCTGCTCCGTCGACTCCGGCCGTGTCGACCTGGAGGTTGTCACCTCGCGACTCATGCAGTTCACCCAAAGCCGTGATCTCGATGCGGTCCTGATCGGGCGCTACAGGTATGGCCTTCAAAGCCGCGGCAGGCGCGGCGAACGTCAGGGTCGAGAAGACGAGTACAGACGCGGCCCAGCTTGGCCAGCGCAGAATTGCCAGTTGGAGTCTCGACTCAGCCGCACCGCTCATGCAATCGCCTTTGTAGTCGGACGGGAATCATCCGAAAGCAGTGAAAACACCAGGTGGTCGCGCCATTGTCCCTCGATCTTCAGATAGCTCCGCGCCAAACCTTCCTGACAGAAACCATTGCGCTCGAGTACGCGAATCGATGACTGATTGTGGGGCAAACAGGCTGCCTCCAGCCGATGCAGTTTGAGTTCGTCGAAGACGAACGGCACGGTCGCCCGGACGGCTTTGGTCATCAGCCCGCGATTGGCGTATGGAGCACCCAGCCAGTAGCCGAGCGAAGCAGCCTGCGTCACCCCTCTGCGCACGTTGCTCAGCGTCAATCCCCCAATCAGCGTTTCGTCGGCGCCGGCGAGGATAAAAAACGCATAGCCCGTATCGTCTTTTAGATCGCGCTGATAGTGTCGGAGTCGGCGTCTGAAGGCGGTTCGCGAAAGTTCGTCGCTCGACCATTGCGGTTCCCATGGCACGAGATGCGCACGGCTTCGATTGCGCAATTCCGCCCAAACGCCGTAGTCACCCATTGCCGGCGGGCGCAGCAGCAAATCCTGTGCCCGCACCAGTGGGTAGTAGTCTCCAATCAGTCCGCTGCGCAGAAATGCCATTACTGCCTCGCTTCATCGTCCAGATCATGATTTTGCGGGAGTTGGGACCGGTCGAGATAAATGTACTGAAGCGGATTCGCCAAAAACGCCCATGCGGCTCGCTGCGTCGGCGAATCCGCGCGAGCGCTTTCCGGCGCCGACCACGGCCACGGACGCGACGGACTTAGTTACCATCGTTTCGGCAAGCATGCGGATCGCCTCCGGTGTCACCGCGTCGACAAAGCCGATGAGTTCGTCGGCGCCGATCAGGCGACCCGCGACAAGCAGTTGGCGCGCCATCTGCTCGGCACGGGCGGAAGAGCTCTCCAGCCCCATCAATAGACCAGCTTTTAGTTGCGATTTCGATCTGGCAATCTCCCGTTCTGTTGCCACTTCGCTCGCCGCACGACGCAACTCTCGACCGACAATTTCGATCAGTTCTGCCATCATCCCCGGCCCTGTTGCAGCATGGACGGCAAACAGGCCGGTGTCGCCAAGCCCCCAGGCGGAGGAATAGATCGAGTAGCAAAGGCCACGATTTTCCCGCGCCTCCTGAAACAATCGCGACGACATACCCCCTCCCAGCAAGCCCGACAGAACTTGCGCCGCATAAAAACCCGGATCACGGTACGACGGGCTGGGATAGCCCGCCAGCAGATGACTTTGCTCAAAAGACTTGGTCGCGTGCCGCGCACCTCCTTGATAACTGGCTGGAATCCCCTTTTCGACCTGCTGCGCATTGAGCGAACCAAATAGGGCTGTAACGTGACGTACAAACTGCTCGTGGTCGATGGCGCCTGCCGAGGCAATAACCATGTTGGCGCTTTGATAGTGACGCTTCAGAAAGGAGCGCAGATCTGCAGCAGTAATCGCCGAGACGCTGGCCGGCGTTCCAATAATCGGGCGGCCAACCGGCTGATCGGGGTAAGCGACTTCCTGCACGAGATCATAAGCAAGCTCTTCCGGACTGTCTTTGATCCCAGCGATCTCCTGCAGAATTACTTCTTTTTCGCGGGCCAGATCTTCTTCCGCAAACCGGCTCTCCTGCAGAATATCGGCCAGAATATCGAGCGCAACACCCTCGTCGCCCTTCAGAACGCGAGCGTAATAGGCCGTGGTCTCCAAACTGGTCGCGGCATTGAGATCACCGCCGACCTGCTCGATCTCCTCGGCAATCGCCCGTGCACTGCGTCTCGTCGTGCCTTTGAACGCCATATGCTCGAGCAGGTGCGAAATGCCCTGCTCGTTCAAATTTTCGTGCCGCGCACCGGTCGCCACCCAGATCCCGAGAGAAATTGTTTCCAGATGCGGCATACGGTGTGTGACAATCCGCAATCCGTTGCCAAGCGTCGTAAGTTCGGTCCCCTTCGTTGCGGTCATCAGGGGGCGCGCCTTGCCGCGCGGGCTCGCGCGCCAACATGCGATTCGATCACTTTCAGATCGGCTGGCAAAACGTCGTAGCGTTCGGCATCGGTCATTAGTGCACCGAGCCGTCGCGGCAAAGCGGGGCGAGTGCCGGCAATTGCCTGAATTGCGTCGGGAAACTTTGCCGGATGTGCGGTCGCAAGCACAATATGCGGCGCGCCGTCCGCAATGTTGGCCTTTCGCGAAGCAACAATACCGCAAGCGGTGTGCGGATCGGCGAGATACCCGCTGTCGGCAAGGTTTCGACGGATGCCATCCGCGACCTCGCCCTCGCTCGCCGCTGACGCCGCGAAGTCCTGCCGCACGTGCAACGCCTGGGCGGCGTTGAGTTCAAAGCGCCCCGTCTGCGCAAGCCTCGCCATTTGCGCCCCGATCAGGCCCCCATCCCGGCCCGATGCCTCGAAAAGATAGCGCTCGAAGTTGGACGACACCTGGATGTCCATGGACGGCGATGAGGTCGCGTGCACGCCAAGGGTTTCGTAGGAGCCTGTGGCAACGGTGCGCGGTAGAATATCGTTGCTATTTGACGCAATGACCAGCGTCTCGATCGGCAAACCCATGCGCTTGGCAACGTAGCCTGCGAGAATGTCGCCAAAGTTGCCCGTCGGTACGACAAACGAGACGCGCCGATGGGGGCACCCGAGTGCTACCGCCGCGACAAAATAATAGGTGAGCTGGGCGACAATGCGAGCCCAGTTGATCGAATTGACGCCGGACAGATGCACGCTATCTCGGAAGGCATGATGGTTGAACATGCCTTTCACAAGCGCTTGGCAGTCGTCGAACGTACCCTCGACGGCAATTGCGTGCACGTTTGCCTCGACCGGCGTCGTCATCATCCGGCGCTGGACATCCGAAACTCGGCCGTTGGGAAACAGGATAACGATATCGACACGCGCCGAGCCACGAAAGGCTTCGATTGCGGCTCCTCCCGTGTCTCCCGATGTGGCGCCAACGATTGTTGCCCGCAATCCCCGCTTGGCCAACACGTGATCCATCAAGCGCGCCAGCAGCTGCATCGCCACGTCCTTGAAGGCGAGCGTCGGTCCGTGGAACAGTTCCAGTATCCAGGTGTTGCAATCAATCTGGACGAGCGGCGTCACCGCCTTGTGGCCGAAGGTTGCATAAGCGTCACGCGCCATCGCCAGCAATTCGGGTCTCGCGATCGCATCGCCGGTGAAAGGGTGGATCACTTCGACGGCAACCTCGTGGAACGGCCGCCCCGCAAATCCGGCGATCACGCTGTGCGACAGAGTTGGCCAGGTCGCCGGCAGATAAAGCCCGCCGTCGCGCGCGAGGCCAGCCAACACCACATCCTCGAAGCCGAGTACAGGCGCCCGCCCACGGGTGGAGATGTATTGCACAGTCGGCTGCTCGTTCCAGGAATCGCGACGACACAAGGGCTGGTACCCTACGGGTTCAGCCGGCTCCAGACAAACGCAGCATAGACGCCAATGAGCGTCAGGCCGAGCGCCCACCACGTCAGCGCGTATTCTAGGTGGCGGTTTGGAATTGCGATGCGGCCAACGGTCGGTTGCGGCAGCCCGCCGGGCGGGATCGGTGACATTAATTCAATATAAAAATCAAAAGCTTGCGGTGAAATACCGCCCCCGGTTGCGAACAGCTCTTTTGGCGAGCGCAGGTACCACACGTTCTTGGCCGGGGCGTTGGCGCCAGTGAACGTCGAGCGAAGCTCGGAGCGGCGGACCAGCCCTACTAACTCTACATCACCCGCAGACTGGCTTTGCTGTCTCGTATCGACGCTTTTCCGGGCTTCAGGAACAAAACCGCGATTGACGGCCAGCACAAGATTTCTACCTGGTACACTGAAAGGCGTCATGATCCAGTAGCCGGGCCCGCCGACACTGCCCGATCGCCTATCGATGGCTGTAAAAACGTATCGCTCATTCGCATGGTCGAAGCTGCCCCTAACGCGCACAGGTGTGTAGTCACAGCCGTTGGCTGAGCCGACGCTATCAACCGGTTTGCAGTTTCGGGCCAGCAGCTCGGGAAGGCTGATCGGCGCCGCCGACGACCGCGCCTTGATTGTCGCAAGCAGCTCCTCTTTCCATGACTTGCGGCTCCACTGCCACGCACCAAGCCCCAGCAGGATCGCGAGGGCAGCAAGCGTTGCGACAGTCGGCCAAATGAGATTGGCGCCTTGCGGTCCTCGACGTAGACGGCCGGTCATTCGGCTGGTGCCGGCTTCGGAGGCGAAACGGCCGTATGCCCTGAAAAGCGTTGCCCGAGACGGCGGACGACGACGTAGAACACTGGCGTGAAGATCAAGCCGAACATGGTGACGCCGATCATGCCCCAGAAAACGGCTGTGCCCAGTGCGATCCTCAATTCCGCGCCGGCGCCCGACGCCAGATAGAGAGGCAACACTCCCAACGTGAAGGCCAGCGATGTCATCAGGATCGGCCGCAATCGCAACCGCGAAGCTTCGACTGCCGCGGTAACCACGTCGTTTCCTCGCTGCTCGAACTGGTGCGCAAACTCAACGATCAAAATGGCGTTCTTCGCCGCGAGGCCAATCAGCACTACAAAGCCGATCTGCGTCAGGATGTTGATATCGAGGCCGCGCAGCCAGACGCCGAATACTGCCGACAGCAGGCACATCGGCACGATCAGCATGATCGAAAGGGGCAGCGACCAACTTTCGTACTGCGCCGCCAGCGCCAGAAACACGAACAACACCGAAAGCGCAAAAATGTAGTACCCGGTGCGGCCCGCGCGCTTTTCCTGGAACGACAGATCCGTCCACTCATAGCCGACGCCCTCGGGCAGCAAGCGGGCAGCTGTCGCTGCCACGAGTTCGAGCGCCTGGCCCGAAGATATGCCCGGCGAACCTTGGCCATTGATCTCCACCGCCGGAAACAGGTTGTACCGCGGCACGCGCTCGGGCCCAGCGATCTCCTTGAAAGTTACGAGAGAGCCCAGCGGCACCATTTGCCCGTCGCTATTGCGGACCCGGATGCGCGCGACGTTGTCGGGATCGAGCCGGAAATTGCCATCTGCCTGCGCAGTGACTCGGTAGGTGCGGCCGAACATGTTGAAATCGTTCACATAGGCTGACCCCATGTAGATCCGTAGTGCCTCGAAAATATTGGTGAGCGGCACGCGCAGCATTTGTGCCTTGACCCGATCGACATCAACGAAGATCTGCGGTGTCACGGTCTGAAACGTCGTGAATGCGTTCGACAGACCCGGCGTCTGGTTCAGTGCCTGGATAAACTCGTTGGCGGTGCGCGAGAAGGCGTCGGAACCAAGCCCGCCTCGGTCCTGCAGTCGCAGCGAGAAACCTGATGCAGCCCCGATGCCGCGTACCGGTGGCGGCACGAAAACCAGGACCTGCGCTTCCTGAATCTCTGCGAGGCGCTGGCGCAGCTCGGTCGCAAGCTTCTGGACCGTCTGCCCAGTGACGGCGCGTTTGTCGAAATCATCGAGCACGCAGAATAGGGCCGCCGAGTTCGGCGCGTTGGTGAACGTCGCTCCTGACAGGCCGGAATAGCCCGAGGTGTAGGCAAATCCTGGCGTCGACAGAATGATCTCATTTGCCCGTCGCAGCACTTGATCCGTGCGGTCGAGCGACGCACCCGCGGGGAGCTGCGCCGACACGATGATGATACCGCGGTCCAGCGCAGGTATGAACCCAGTCGGCGTCATATTCACGAGCCAGACCGCGAGCCCGATCAGCCCCGCATAGATCATCAGCATGATGCCGCTGATCCGGATCACGCCCTGTACGGTGCGCGCGTAGGCGCGCTCTAGCCAGGCAAATAGCCAGTTGAAGCCGGCAAAGAACCAGCGCAGGGGCGCGCTCCCAAACCTGATAAAACTGAATCGCCGCAGCTGCTGTACTTCATCGCTGTGCGGCTTGAACAACATGGCGGCAAGCGCCGGCGACAAGGTCAGCGACACGAATGCCGAAATCAAGGTCGCAGTCGCAACCGTTATCGCAAACTGCCGATAAAACTGCCCGGTGATGCCTGAGACAAATGCGGTCGGGATGAAGACCGCTGTCAACACAAGCGCGATCGCGATCAGCGCGGTGCCGACCTCGTCCATCGTCACCCGCGCGGCTTCAAGTGGAGCTAGCCCCTCGCGCAATTTGCGTTCGACGTTCTCGACGACAACGATGGCGTCATCAACGACAATGCCGACGGATAAGACCAATCCGAACAGCGTCAGCGTGTTGAGCGAGTATCCCAGCCCCAGCATGATGGTGCAGGTGCCGATCAGCGACACCGGGATTGCAACGACAGGAATGATCGTCGCACGCCAAGTCTGCAGGAACAGCAACACAACCAGGACGACCAGCACAACGGCCTCGACAATGGTCTTGTTTAATTCCCGGATCGAAACTTCGATGAATTCAGTTGGGTTATAGCGAATCCGATACTCTAGTCCTTTGGGGAATCCCGCGCTGATCTCCTTCATCGTGGCCTTGATGGCATTGACCGTCTTCAATGCGTCGGATCCGGGCTGCTGCGTCATCACAATGACAGTTGCAGGGTCCCGGTCCTGATATCCGAAGGACATGTAGCTGAGTGCGCCAAGCTCGATCCGGCTGACGTCCTTGAGGCGCACGACGCGACCGTCGGCACCAGCCTTGACTATGATTTCCTCGAACTCGGCGGCGTCCTTGAGCCGGCCCTTGAGTTGCAACGATTGCTGGAATGCGCCGGTCGATTTCAGCGGCGGCTCGCCGATCGATCCTCCGGCAACCTGCACATTTTGCGCGCGCAATGCCGACAGAACCTCCTCCGCCGTCAGCCCGAGCCCGGCAATGCGCTCCGGATCGAGCCAGACACGCATTGAATATTCGCGCGCTCCGTACAGGTTAACGGCGCCAACACCCTCGGTACGGGCGAGCACATCGCGCACGTTCAAAATCGCGTAATTGGAAATATAGACCTGGTCGTGGGATTTGTCGGGTGAGACCAGATGGACGACCACCAACAGATCGGGCGAGTTCTTGCGCACGGTGACGCCCGAGCGGCGCACCTCATCCGGTAGGCGCGGCTCCGCCGACGCGACACGATTCTGCAGCAGCACCTGTGCCTTGTCTGCGTCGGTGCCGATCTCGAACGTGACCGTCAGGCCCATCGACCCGTCGCTGGTCGATTGCGAGTACATATAAAGCATTCCGTCGACGCCGTTGACGGCCTGTTCGATAACGGCGGCAACGGTATCGGCAACGGTCTGCGCGCTGGCACCTGGATAACTCGCGCTTACCGAGATAGTGGGCGGCGTGATTTCGGGAAACTGGGTGACGGCGAGCCCATTGTAAGCGATGGCGCCGATAATGGTGATAAAAAGCGAGACGACGATCGCGAAAATCGGCCGAACGATGAAGAAGCGGCTCAAGCCCATGACGCGCGACCACCGGCAAACTAGTGTTACTGACGCGCCGAAGAAGAAGAGGAATCCGGCGTCATATCGGAGACCTGCAGCGGCTCGCGCTTCGGGTTGACTCTTTGTCCCGGCCTTACGCGTTGCAGGCCCTTTATGATCACCCAATCGTCGGGGCTGAGCCCGGTCCGCACCACACGCATGCCGCCGACGATTGGGCCAAGCGTGACGCTCTTGCGAGTTACTGCGCCGTCATCCGCGACCACACTGACGAACTTGCTGGCCTGGTCCGTGCCGATCGCTTCGTCGGGCAACATCACGCCCAGGTATTTGGCGGAGCCCGCAATACGCGCACGTCCGAACATGCCAGCCGAGAACAAGCCTGATCTGTTGTCAACCATCGCCCGCAACCTCAGCGTGCCTGTCGTCTGCTCGAGACGATTGTCGCTGAAATCGACTGTCGCGGCTTGCGGGAATCCCTTGTCGTCAGCGATTGCGATCTCGACCGTGGCGCCCGCCTCGCCGAGCTTCAAAGAGCCGTCGGCGGCGAGCCGCTTGTACTTGATCGTATTGTTCTCGCTCACATCGAAATAGAAGTGCATCGGATCTTGGCTGACGATCGTCGTCAGCAATGTTTGCGTGCCGGCCCCGCCACCGACAATGTAGTTGCCGGCCGACACCAGATTGCGGCCAATGCGGCCCGCGATCGGCGCCGTGATCCGAGTGAACGACAGATCGAGTTCGGCAGACTTAACCTTGGCTTCGGCGACCTTTACAGCGGCCTCCGCTTCCCGCTTCAGATTCGCGCGATCATCGAACACTTTTTCCGACATGATGCGACGATCGAGCAATGGACGGCCACGATCGACATCCTTGGTGGTGCTCTCGACCTTGGTTGTCGCAGCCAGCACTTCGGCCTTTGCAGTATCAAGGGCTCGCTCGAAGGGTCGCGGATCAATGGTGAATAGTAGGTCGCCCCTGTCGACCATCTGCCCATCCTTGAAATGGGCTTGATCGAGATAGCCGGCGAGACGCGCGCGCACTTCGATTGTGTCGACTGCATCGAAACGGCCGGTGTACTCGTCCCATTCGATAATCTCGCGGGCGATCGGACGGCTGATCGTCACTTGCGGTGCTGGCGCATTGGGAGGGGCGGAAGTAGCGGGTGCGCGACCGCGTTCTGACCCAGCCGACAATAGCCGGACGAGCCCGCTCCATTGATTGGCGAACCAACTCGGCGTCTCGCTGGACGTGGCGGCAGCGGACGGAGGTGCAACCTTGGTTTCGGCAGCCTTTGCCTGCGCGCGCAGCGGGCTTGCTGCGACAACGGCATATAAGGCCACACAAGCAATCGCCGATACCGTTACGAGACCTGCTCGCGCAACGCATTGCCGCAACGGTTCGAATCTGCGCTCGATGCAATGCAAGACCAACCTCACTCGATCTGACGGTGCCGGCAACGACACTTTAGCCGAAGCGGACGTGTTACGGCTCAGCTTGTAGCAAACCAGGCTGGCCGTGTAACCGCACGAAGTCGTGGCTGCTTGTATGGTCAGCTCTTGACGCCCGATAGGTCAATAGCGGGCGTATCCCGATTGCAGGTATCGCATTTGCCCATAAATCGGGCGTTGCGGCACATCGTAACGGCGCGGCGAAGAGTAACCATAAGCAGAGGTCGCATAGGGTTGTCGAGAAGTCGGCAGATAGCCGTACGATTGATAATAGCGTTGTTCGTCATGCCGCCGAGTTAAGGCCCGCTCGCGTGCTCCGGGCAATTCTCGACGGGAAGCAACTTCTTCACGAAACCGAGGCGAACCGTGTACGACAATCCTGGTCGATGCCAAGCCGTGTTTGAGAACCAGCGCATAGAAAATCGCCGCGCCCGAAGCAGGAAGCCGTATACAACCGTGTGATGCTGGAGTTCCCAGCCGATTGACTGCGTGGGTCGCATGCGTCGCGATCCCGCCGTTAAAGAAAACCGAATGCGGCATCGGCGCGTTGTCGTACTTCTTCGAGAACCACATCCTGGCGGTCCACTGCGGGCGAAAGGTGCCACGGGGCGTTTCGTAGCCTCGCGCTCCGGACGATATCGGCCATATGTGCAACACTTTGCCGCCAGACGAGACAGTCAGTCGTTGAGTCGACAGGTTGATATCCGCTCGGAGGGAGATCGCGATCGGCCTCTGCGCGGGCTTGGAAGTTGTTGCCTCGGTCGCGGTGATGCCCGGGCTGGCCGGGCCGCCTCCAGCTAGGGCGCCTGGTTCTGCCGATGCTCGGGTAACGAAAAACGACGCAAGAGCAAGAATTGCGAATGGCGCTATGACGCTTAAAGATATGCTCTTGGGCATCCAAAGCTCCAGCGCATCACGCAACTCGGCGAACGTACAGTATCGCCGACGGCCTTCCGTTCCCTTAATTCTTGCCCCGTTTGTGTTGGATTTCAGCATGACAAACGCGCCCGCTACATGGCGCCCAGCGTTTTGAAGCCGGCAAGTGACCCCACCCTAAAGCAGGGTATTCTCAGTTCAACGATCGAGCTGACGCACCAGGTAATCCGCAGCAGCGCGCAAACTCTTCCAGTTGTGGTTAGTTGCCCAACAAAATATCGAACAACGTTTTGGGTTTGCCTTGACGCGACGGGGATTGTGGGGGGCGTTGACTGGAAGTGTAACCCCAGCCGGACTGCGCCCACGGCGCCCAGCTCGGCGTACCTTTGGCGCTGCCGGTCTCGCCGGAAGTTGTGAACCGGCGTTGCGCGGGAGCTTGCGCAATCGCGGGGTCTTTGGCCTTACGCAGCGTAAATTCGTCAGTAACTCCGTCGATGCTCGCAACCGTGACGCGGGTGTCGTCCCAATTCCAAACCGACATCCGCTCCCCCGCGCGATGCGGAAGAATGCCAATAACGACATTCGTTTGCGTGTCGACAATGGCGACCTGCTCGATATCAATGTTGCCCGAGCGGCCGGCATGGAATCTCAACGTCCCAATGCCCAAGAGCGGCGCCGGCCGGACCTCCCACTCCACCAGCTTGGGCGTTCCTGTTCCCATCATCTCGAGCGGAACCCGAAACCGCGGAAACTCGTCGCTCACGGCAAAATAGCGCCCACTCTGCGAGACAATTCGCCACCGTGCCACACCGGCACCAAGCAATTCGGCATCTTCACTCATGTCGGGTGCCGCCCCCAGCCGATCGAGCACGTCGGCTGCGTCCTTCAAGCTCGGTTTCAAGACCAGAGCCTTCCTCAGACTGACAATGGCGTCGTCTGTGCGGCCCAAAGATTCCTCGATCTCGCCTTTTGCCCACAGGACCTCGGCTCGATTAGGATTGAGCTTCATCGCTTTGTCGATCTCTTTCAGACCCAAGTCCGGCTGCGCCGTCACCTTGTAGACAAACGCGCGATAGGCGAATGCGATGACGGTGCGCGGGTCGAGTTCAATGGCGCGCGCCAGGTCGGTCTCCGCGTCCTCATATGCTTCCGCCTTGGCATGCGCGAGCCCTCGACCCTCGTAGGCCGCAACCGACCTGGCATCCAGTTCCAAGGCGCGGGTGAAATCCTTGATTGCTGACGCGGGGTTGCGCGCAGCCAAATATGCGTGCCCTCGCAGTACGTAGACCTCGGGATTCCCAGGTTCGAAGGCGATAGCACGGCTGAGATCCTCCACCGCCTCGTCAAAGCGCTCGACGTCGAGCTTGGCCTCAGCGCGACTGCGATAGGCAGACGCAAACCGCACGTCGGATTGCAGGGCACGCGTAAAGTCCCGCATTGCAGCGTGCGGCCGAGACTCGGCAAGGAAAGCACGACCTCGACCCGAAAGAGGTGCCGCACTGCCCGGCAGGAGTTCAATCGCTTTCGTGAAGTCGCGGATCGCATCCGGCGTTGCGCCAAGCCGCATGTGGGCTCCCGCGCGGTTGTGGAAGGCGGCGGCGTAACCGGGGGTCAGCAGAATAGCCCGATCGAAATCCTTAACGGCCTCGCGAGGCTGTCCAAATGCAAGAAGAGCGATGCCGCGGTTGTTGTAGACTGCCGCATACTCAGGGAAGAGCTGGGCCGCCTTGTTGAAATCCTCGATCGCGAGACGCTGCTGACCGAGTCGGCCGTAAGCCACTGCCCTATCGTTCAAGATCACGGCCCTGCGGTCGTTAGGCAGGCCGGCGTCCTTCAACGCTTCCGTTAACAGGCTGACTGCCGCCGACACGTTGCCGCGCGCCAACGCGGAGGATGCTTCCTGCGCTTTCATTGCAGCGGCATCCGGAGGCGGCGACTGCGCTACCGCCGGCATCACAGCCAGCAGCAAGATTAGCGCAGACAAAAGAAGGCGGTGCCGCATCAGACCACTTCGTTCGAATTCACGAGCAACGTCAATAGGTGCCGATTGTGGCCGCCAAGGTAGCACGAGCCCACACTTTGAGATTGACGACGCGTTGAACCTTTGGTGGCATTGCTGCGACGAACGTGAAGCACGGCTCGAGGGCCTGCAATCCGAACGGCCCGAGATACCGACCATCCGTGCGGTCCAACACGCCTTTGGAGGGCACGATGTCACGTATTTGCTCACACTGCGTTCCACGCATTGTTCTGGGGGCCGCCGCTTTCGCCGCGTGCGTGGCCTCGCTCAACGCTCCCGCGCATGCCCTGAAGCTCGAGGATTTCAAGATCGAACAAACCGGGGACAGGCCGGAAATCCGTGTGCTCTTTGACCGCCCGGCGGACAACTGGACCACGGTCACGGGAGCCAACGTCACTTTCCGCATCGGCTGGGAGATTACGGTCAAAGCGTCACACGCGCTGGCGCCGGGATCGAAAGTTTCCGTCAGCCTCGACAACGTGTCCGCCGAAGCGGCCCTGCAGTCTACAAACAACCACTATTCGGAACTGCATTTGGGAACCTTTCAGTTGCAGAAACCGGGTAACGCCCTGAGCGAAGTGAAGGATCGCGCACTGCAGACATGCCAGACGATCCGATCGAATGGCGGCAAGCCGAACAAGGAGCATCGCATCCCCTATGGCTTCATGGCCTCCGCCCACGCATATGCTCAGACGACGGCGACGTGGTTCACCGACGAGAGCGCATCCGCAAACAAGCTGGCATTCATCGACATCGTGTGCGAAGCCGACCCGCTGTGGCATGAGCCCTATGCCCCGCCCGCCGGCGGTCTGGCGGTCGACAAGGGCCCGTTCCAAGTGAAGTCGGTGGAGCTGTTCCTGACAACGTTCCAGAACCAAGTGACGAACCCGACTCCCGGCACCGAGTGCAAGAAGCTGCAGGTCAAGGTCCGCATCGAGACCAACAAGACCGGCCCGGTGACCTACAAGTTGTGGCGCCAGCCCGGCAGCGACGAGACGAAGGCTCATCTGTCGACGTTTCAGGAAGACGGGCCGTTCAAAGGGCGCTTTATCGCCGAGGATACATTCGTCCACACGTTCGACAAGACAACCTACGTCCAGTACATGGCCGAGAGCGGTTCGAATGCGCCCTTCGGTGTGTCGACGCAATGGAAGGACATCACCATCCATTGCACGTCCACAGCCGGCGGTGGATTGACGGTCGGCCCGCCACAAGGTGGCGGCGATCTGATCCCAGGTTTCAAGGTGAAGACCGCGCAGTTGAAGATCATTGGTATCGAAGGCAAGTCGTGCCCGACCAAGGCCTTCGTGGCGGCGACGTTCACCACCAACAAGGCGGGCAAATTCCGCTATTTCATAGGCACCTCCGTGGACAAGAACGAGTCGGGCGAGTTGGAGGCCAAGAAGGTTGGCGGTGTGTTCCGGGTCCAGGAGACGCTGACAGTTGACATCACCAAGAGCGGCAAGCTGTTGGCGCACACGCGGGCCGTCGACTTCCCGTCGGCGCTTGCCTTCGCCAGCCGGTCCTACAACTGCGATGGCGTGAAGCCGGTCGGCGGACTGACGGCCGCTGTCGACCCGACGCACAACTCGGGCAAATCCAGGGTGCCGCAGTTGCCGAAGGTGGCGCCGAAGATCAGCTGCGGCGGTGGCAAAGCCAAGGACGGCAAGTGCTTGTGCCCAGCCGGAAAGGTACCAGTCGCGGCTGCCGTCAATGCCTGGCGCTGCATTGGCAGAACAGCCGGATCCACGCAGGCCAAGCCGAGCCGATAAGCCGACCCGCCCCGTCGCGACCAAACAGGGCGCCTGCTCCCGGCGTCCTGCTTCTACGAAGAACCGATCAATTCGCAACAATCAGCTTCGCGCTGAGGCGCTCGTGCCGGCGACTGCCAACAGTCCGCCGGCCAGCGCTACGTTCTTGAGAAAATGGTTGAGCTGATTTGCAAACTGCGCGTCAGGGACGGCCCAGAAGTTATGGAATATAACGGCCGCGACAAGGCAGAATCCTGCCAGCAGGATCGCTGCAGGCGCCGCAAGAATGTTGACCGCAATCAATAGGGCGGCGCCGATCTCCAACGCAATCGTCGCCATCAGCAGGATGTCCGCATACGGCAGGCCCTTGCTTTGCATGAACGCGAGTGTGCCGGCCCACCCAAGGATCTTGCGAACACCCGATATCAGGAACAGCGAGGCCAATAGAACTCGACCCAGGATCAGCAAGTTCGTCTGCATTGTGGTTCCTCCCCTTGCAGGCAAATTCCCGCATTCCGTCGTGAACAATGTCGACGACGTGTCAGTCACGCGTCGCATTCCCGGCAGCGCACCCGCGATTTACAACGGGGCAGATGCGTCACTATTCCACTGTCGACTTTCTGGCTCCGGCGTATCTTTGCTCGGCATCATAGTAAGCGTCAAACCCAATTTCGCGGCGCAGCTCTGCGAAATCCATGACGGCGTTTGCTGGGTGAGCGCCGGTTTTCATCTCTGCCAGGCATGCGGCGACCGCGCGCATCGCGGCGGACAAAAGCGTAAGCGGATAGATCGCAATCCGATAACCCAACTCATGCAGGCGTTTCACTTTTAGGATCGGACTGACGCCGCCCTCGACCATGTTGGCCATGTGGATGCCCGGCACCTGTCGAGTCAGGCGCGCCATCTCGGCTTCCGATTGCGGCGCTTCAACGAATAGGATTTCGGCTCCCAAATCGGAAAACGCTGCTGCCCGCCACAATGCTTCGTCGAGACCATGCACGGCACGCGCATCCGTGCGGGCGAGGATCACGATATCGTCCCCGGACCTGCGAACCTCGTCGCGAGCGCTAACCGCGGCCTTGATGCGATCCAGCGCCTCGCCGCGATCGACCACCAGCTTGCCCTTGGTATGGCCACACCGTTTCGGGGCCACTTGATCCTCTATCATGACCGCAGCGGCGCCCGCCGCCACGTAGCCCTTCACCGTGCGTTCGACATTGAGCGCATTGCCATATCCGGTGTCGCCATCGCCAATCACGGGGATCGGCGCTGCCGCGCAAATATTACGAAGTTGATCGGCCATTTCGGCGTAGGAGATCAAACCAAGATCGGGCTCGCCTATTCGGGCAGCAGAGACGGCGAAGCCGCTCATGAAGGTCATCGGAAATCCGGCTTGAGCAATCATCTTCGCCGACAGCGCGTCCCAACAACTCGGCACCATGTGGCAGGTGTCGCGGGCCAACATGGAGCGCAAGGCGGAAGCCTGTTTCGTCATAGCATTTCTCTCCGCCAACAGGTCACTTCAAATCGAGAGCAGCGTCGTGCACTCGTCGACCCAGTTCACCAGAGTTCTTGAGGAATTCCACGCGAACTGTCTCCGCGGAGTCGCGGAACGCCTGCATCTCGCTGACGGTCGGCACGACAATTGTCATTTTATGCTGGCGGCCGGCTTCGATGGCTTCCCGCTCAATCAGCATAAGATCTTTGCGAAGTTTCAACTCTGCTTTTGCCGCGGCGTCGGCGATGATGGTTCGCTCGGCGTCCGAAAGCGCCTGAAACATCTTTTCGTTGATGACAACCACAAATTCGATCACACCCAAATTCGTGACTGTCACAGTATCCATGACTTCCCACAACTTGCGCGACCTGATCGTGTCGGCATTTGTCATGCCGATCTCCACGACACCGCGCTGATAGGCCGAATATTGCTCTCCGCCAGATACTTCCACGGGCGATCCGCCGTTGCCGATGACCCAGATACGAGCCAACCTACCAGTCACATGAACCCGCTTGCCCTTTACGTCGGCCGGCGATCTGACGGCATTGCCCGACCTGCTCAAGAGCACCGCTCCGCCGTATGCCTGCCACCACAACACTCGCGCGCCGGTGATGGCGATGGCCTCGTCGATGGGGCCGCGAACGGTAGAGCCCGACGCCACGGCAGCGCGAAGCTTTTCGTCCGTGTCGAACAGAAACGGCACAGAGAATACATCCACCGCTGGAACGGTGCCGGCGTAACGAGCGATCGACACGACTCCCATGTCGATCTGGCCGGTAGCGACCGCGACGGGCACCTCCTTGTCGCTAAAAAGCTGGCCGCTATCGAAGATCTGTATCTCAAGATTACCGTTCGTCGCTTTTTCGACCTCGGTCTTGAACTTCAAGATGTTCTTACCCAAGGTGCTCGACATCGGTAGCTGTATTGTCAGGCGCAAAGTCGTTTTCGCGCCGGCCGGCACAGCACCGGCCACAATCATGACCACCGCCAACAGCGTGGCCGCAACGCCCATTAAACGGTCCCCAACAATTGAAAACAGCAGACCGCGCAGTGCGGTACTTATGTGCAAGTCAGCGTTGCTGACGTATTCGCTGGAGCTTGCCAGATGCCAACAGGGGTATCAAGGTCCGCGATCGAACCCCCGGAATCGCCATGCGCATCGCGCTCTATCAGCCGGATATCCCGCAGAACACCGGCACTATTCTGCGTATGGCAGCTTGCTTTGGAGTTCCCGTCGATGTGATCGGTCCCGCAGGCTTCGACTTTTCTGAGCGTTCGCTGCGTCGGGCCGGGCTCGACTATCTCCGTCACGTCACCCTCGCGCGGCACGAAAGCTGGGAGGCTTTTAACAGTGCGCGAATGACAAGCCGTGCGTCACGGCTTGTCCTAGCAACGTCCCGAGGCGCGATTCCCTACACCTCGTTTGTCTTTGCAGCTGCCGATATCTTGTTGTTCGGGCGAGAAAGTGCCGGTGTTCCCGATGCCATTCACACAGCCGCCGACGCATGTATCGTCGTGCCGATGCGGCCGAGTCTTCGCTCCCTTAACATCGCTGTGGCAGCGGCGATCGTAACCGGCGAAGCGCTGCGTCAGACCCGCGGGTTTTCCGAAGGTTCAGCGATCGCTTCGCCGAGAATCCCGGTTCGCTGAATCGGCCAGTCAGCTGCCGATCTCACCACTCAGAATGTCGCCGAAACGATCCCATTGCGCGCCGTTGAAGCGCATCAGTTGCATCTGCTCGATGGGGAAGAAGTCGGCCGGATTGCTGTTCAGTTTTATGCCGGGCAGCAGCATCTCCAGCTGTACGTCCCTGAGCGCCGCCGCCTGCCGCATGACATTGGAGCGCGTCAGATCGTTGCCGCACTGAAGCAGGACTTGCACCATGGTTTGCGCGGCGGAATAGCCGTAGGTCGTGAACGTCGAGGTGCGGTCGCCCTCCGGGTAGTACTTCTGCATGAAGGCCGACCAGGCCTTGAAGCCGATGTCGTCCTTCCAGGCGCTGTCGGTAGGATCCTTTTGATAAGTAGTAGAAATAACATCCTTGGCATTCTCCAAACCGGCCGCTTTCAGTACGCCACCCACCGAGTTTGATACGTTGTTGAGGATATGCACCGGCTTCCAGCCAATCTCCGCCAGTTTCTTGATGGCCTGGGCGGCAAATTTCGGAGTGGCGATATTGATGAATAGATCGGTGCCGGCGGCCTTCAATTTCAGGATCTGGGAATCGATGGTCGGCTCGGCCACCTCGTAGGGCGCTTCCGCGACGATCATGCTGGCGGCCTTGGCACCGAGCCCGTCCTTCAGGCCTTTCATCAGGTCCTTGCCGTAATCGTCGTTCTGGAACAGCACGCCGATCTTGGCGGCAGGATGCCTGTCCAGAATGTACTTGGCGTAGATCCGCCCTTCGCTCTGGTAATTCGGCTGCCAGCCCATTGTCCAAGGAAAGTCCTTAGGGTCGCCGAACTTGGTTGCGCCGGTCGCAACGAACAGCTGCGGCACCTTCTTTGCGTTCATGTATTTCTGGATGGCCGTGTTGGAAGCGGTTCCGAGTGGCTGCATGATGGCCAACACCTCGTCGCTCTCGACAAGCTTGCGTGCCTGCTCGACCGCCTTCGGCGGGCTGTAGGCGTCGTCATAGGAAATGAACTTGATCTTGCGACCATTGATGCCGCCTTCTGCGTTGATCTTGTCGAAGTAGGCGCCGATGGTCTTGCCGATGGTGCCGTAGGCGGACGCCGGTCCGCTGTAGGGCATGATGTTGCCGATCTTGATTTCGGCGTCGCTGGCACCGGTATCGTACTTCGATTGTGCGAGGGCCGGCGCATTGACTAAAGCGACCCCTAGCGCCGCTGCGAGCAGCCAGCTCGATTGCAAGGACATTAGATTCCTCCTCAACATTTATTGGTGCTTTACGAATCAGTCGCGCGATTCGACTGCAGGCGATGATAGAGCCCGCCGGCGCCTTTCGGCATCAGATAGATCAGCAGGATTAGGATGAGCCCGTAAACGGCGCCAGACAAGCCCTTCGATATGTGCTCGGCCACATTCGGCACGAACATGACAAAGGCGCCGCCGACAAAACAGCCGGGCAGCCAGCCAACGCCGCCGACCACCAGCCCAACCAGGATCGCGACCGACAGCGTCAAGGTGAAGCTATCCGGCGCCACGAACTGCACCGCAATCGCGCCGAGCGCTCCGGCAACGCCGGCGTACAGGGCGCTAACGCCGAAGGTCGTGATCTTGTAGAGCGCCGCGTTGATGCCCATGGCTTTCGCCGCCAGGGGATTGTCTTTGATCGCCTTGATCGCTCGGCCGGTGCGGCTGTTTGTGAGATTTCGCGCCAGTCGGAGCAGCAGCAGTGCTATGGCAAGCGTCACGAAGTAGAGCCACTGATCCTGCGTCAGCGGCAGTCCGAGCGGAGCATGTGGCTTGGTAATTACAATGCCCTGAACGCCACCTGTCCAGCGCTCGAGCGGCGACAATTTCAGCACCTGTGGCGTAGCGACGGCGAGTGCAAATGTTGCCAGCGCCAAATAGATTGCCTCGAGACGCAGGGCCGGCAATCCGAACAGAAAACCTGCGATGAAGCACACGGCTCCGGCGGCCGGAAGGGTCAGCAAATATGTGAAACCGCCATGCTCCATCATGATCGCAGCAGTGTAGGCGCCGATGGCATAGAAAGCCCCGTGCCCCAATGAGAACTGACCATTGAAGCCGGTCAGCAGATTGAGCCCCATGATTGCAATCGCGTAAACCAGCACCATCGTAAGCTGGAACGTGACAAAGCCCTTGACGACGAACGGCGCGATCAGGGCGGCTGCGACCATGACGAGTGGCAGCATGCGCGAGGCGCTCCGGCGCTCAGACCCTGATACTGTTTGCGCTTCCGTGCTCACGATCACACCCGCTGCACGGTGGTGCGGCCGAACAGTCCGCCGGGCTTCAGGACGAGCACGCTGACGATGACCAGCAGGGCCAGCGGCAGTTTGAGTTCTCCGCCAATGACTGGAATGTACGTGCCCGCCAAATTTTCGAGGATACCGACAAGAAAGCCGCCGAGCACCGCGCCGCCAGGGCTTGTCAACCCGCCGAGCACCGCGCCGGCAAAGCCGTAGAGCAGGATGCCGAGCATCATGTTGGGTTCGAGAAAGACGACGGGCGCGATCAGCATTCCGGCGATGGCGCCGACAGCGGACGCCATGCCCCAGCCGAGCGCCGCCATCCAACCGACCCGGATGCCGACAAGCCGCGCCGACGTCGGGTTCTCGGCGGCGGCTCTCATTGCGAGTCCGATTCTTGTATGACGGAAGAACAGGTAGAGCGCCACCAGCAGCGCCAGCGTAACGGCGATCATGCCGGCCTGATGCGAACCGACCAGCGACGAACCGAACAGCGGCCTCGTGCCGAACGGGGTCGGAAACGGTTTGATTGAGAAATCCCAGATGAAACCGGCCGTGCTGTTCAACACCGTGAACAACGCGATGAAGACGACGACATGGCTGAGCACAGGGGCGTTGTGCAGAGGCTTGAATACGATGCGCTCAATAGCCAATCCACCCATGAATGATAACCCGATCGTAGCGATAAATGCAGCCCAATAGGGCAGGCCCCACGCCATCAGCTGCCACGCGATGAACGTAGAGATCATCGCCATCTCGCCTTGTGCAAAATTCAGATGATCGATCGCCTGATAAATCATGACAATTGCCAACGCCATGCAGGCATAGATGCTTCCCGTGGCGACTCCGGCGACGACCTGCTGCAGGAATAGTTCCATTGCCGCTTTTAAGCCCCCAGATAGGCGCTGCGCACGCGCTCGTTCTGCGCAAACGCCCCTGCTGCCCCCGACAGCACGACGCGGCCGGTCTCCAGGAGATACGCAACATCGGCCAGCGCCAGCGCCAAGGCGGCATTCTGCTCGACGATCAGCATCGCGACGTTCTCCTCGCGGCGGACGCGCGTGAGAATGGCAAACAGATTGCGAACGACGAGGGGCGCCAAGCCGAACGAGGGCTCGTCGAGCAGAATCAGGCGTGGCCGCAACATCAGAGCGCGGCCGATGGCCAGCATCTGCTGCTCACCGCCCGACAGCAGACCCGCGACCTGCGCGCGCCTCTCCTCCAGAATCGGAAAGTAATCGTATACTTTGGTCATGTCGGCTTTGATCTGGCCGGTATCGCGCCGCGACATCGCGCCAAGGTTGAGATTCTCTGCGACAGTCATGCGCTGAAATGTGCCGCGCCCTTCCGGCACATGTGCAATGCCGAGCCGGGCGATATCCTCTGTCGATAACTCTTCGAGCGCGGCGCCTCCAAAGCGGATGCTGCCGCTTCGTCTAATCAGCCCGCAGATAGCCCGCAGCGTTGTCGTCTTACCGGCGCCATTGGCACCTAGCAGCGCGGTCACCCCGCCCTCGGCCACCGCCAGATCGGCCGCGTGCAGCACGTCGGCGCGACCGTACCCGGCGCCGAGGCCTTTGATCTGCAGTAGCGCCGTCATGTGCCCGCCTCTGCACCGAGATAGGCTTCGATCACGGCAGGGTCGGCCTGCACGGCGGCCGGCGGCCCCTCAGCGAGTTTGCGGCCGAAATTCAGCGCCACCACCTTGTCGGACACCGACATGACGAGACCCATGTGATGCTCGACCAGGAGCACTGTGAGGCCCCGCTCGTCGCGGATCTGGCGGATCAGTTGCGCGAGCGCCGCCACCTCATCTCGATTGAGCCCGCCGGCCGGTTCGTCGAGCGCCAGCAGCTTGGGCCGGCTGCACAGCGCCCGCGCCAGCTCGACGCGCTTCTGGGTGCCGAAGGGCAGGCTGCTTACGGGTCGATCGGCGACGCCGGCCAGACCCAACCAGCCGATCAGATCGCGCGCCGCAAGTTCCAGCTGCCGATCCCGCGCTCGCGACCAACCAAGGTTGAGTGCATCGCTGACAAAGTCGCCACGGCTCGTGACATGACCGCCGATCATCACGTTGTCGAGTACCGTCAGGTTGGCGAACAGCGCCAGGTTCTGGAAAGTGCGGCCGAGGCCGAGGGCCGCCATTACGTGGGTCGGGCGTCGCAAAATCGAGGCGCCGTCGAAGTGAATATCGCCGAAGGTAGGCGTGTAGATGCGGCTCAGGCAATTGAACAGCGTCGTCTTGCCCGCGCCGTTCGGCCCGATCAGCCCGAGAATATTGCCGCGTGCAATGTCGAACGAGACGCCGTCGAGTGCATTGATGCCACCGAAAGTAACAGCGACATCGCGCACCGATAGCAGCGGCCCGTTCGAACCCACGCAACCTCCCTGAACGCAATTACGGTTTCGACGCGTTTGTTCACGCCTCTTGATTGACAGCGGAGGGACCACTTCCTACCGTTCGGGTCAAGCCTGCAATCACGTTCTGGTGCGACAGTACCGGATCGTAGCCCAAGGGATTCGTGGCATGACCGCCATCGTCAGCTCGGCACTGGAAGGCGGTATCGTAGTCATCACCATCGACAACCCACCGGTCAACGCTTTGGGTCAAGCGGTGCGACACGGCCTCGTCGAGGCGATCGCGGCAACCAAATCCAAAGCCGCCGTCAAGGCCATCGTCATCGCCTGCGCCGGGCGGACATTTTGCGCCGGAGCCGACATCACCGAGTTCGGCAAGCCGCCCAAGGCACCGAGCTTGGCAGAAGTGATCGATGCCATCGAAGGCGTCGGCAAACCAGTAGTCGCGGCCGTGCATGGGACGACGCTTGGCGGCGGGTTGGAATTGGCGCTCGCCTGTCATTATCGGGTGGCCGCGCGCGATACGCGGCTGGGCCTGCCTGAAGTCAAACTCGGCATCTTACCGGGAGCTGGTGGCACCCAGCGGCTACCACGCGTCATCGGACCGGAGAAGGCGCTGGCGGTCATCGTGTCCGGCGAGCCGATGCAAGTGACCCAAGCGCTTGCCGACGGCCTTGTCGACAGAATTGCGGAAGGCGATCTCGTGGCTGCCGCGATCATCTTCGCCCTTGACGCTGCGGCATCCGGCAAACCGCTGCGTCTCGTGCGGGATCGAGACGACAAGCTTGTGGCCACGCGTGGCGATCGCAGCGCGTTCGACAAGTCGGCAGCCGCGTTGCTGGCGCGCAAGCAGGGTCAACATGCACCGGCGGCCTGCGCCAAGTCGGTCGCCAATTCCTTCACATTGCCGTTCGATGAGGGGCTAGCCGCGGAGCGTGCCTTGTTCCGCGACCTCGTTGCTGGCGACCAGTCGAAGGCCTTGCGGCACATCTTCTTTGCCGAGAGGGAAGCCAACAAGATCCCGGACCTTGGAACAGCCGTGAAACCACGCGACATCATCACCGCCGCCGTGATTGGAGCTGGCACGATGGGCGGCGGCATCGCCATGTGCTTTGCCAACGCAGGCATCCCCGTCACACTGATCGATACTGCGGCCGAGCCGCTTGCTCGCGGCATGGCAACGATCGAGAAGAACTACCGCAACACGGCCGCGCGCGGCGGCATCACCGCATCCGAAGCCGACCAGCGCATCGCGCTGATCACGGGCGAGGTCGGGATCAAGAACGTCGCGAATGCCGACATCATCATTGAAGCCGTGTTCGAGGAGATGGACCTCAAGCGCCGCATCTTCGCCGAACTCGATGCTCACGCGAAACGCGGTGCGGTGCTTGCTACCAACACATCGACGCTCGATGTCGATGTGATCGCAGGGGCCACCAGCCGGCCCGGCGACGTGCTTGGCATGCACTTTTTTTCACCAGCCAACGTGATGCGGCTGTTGGAGGTCGTGCGCGCCGAGGCAACCGCACCCGACGCACTGGCGACCGCCATGGCGGTGGGCCGCCGCATTGCGAAGGTGCCGGTCGTCTCAGGCGTTTGTTATGGCTTCATCGGCAATCGCATGCTGCACAAGCGCTCAGTCGAAGCGGAACGCCTGATCTTGGAGGGCGCGGCACCCGAGGCAGTCGACGCCGTCGTCGTGGCGTTCGGATTCCCGATGGGGCCGTTCGCCATGGGCGATCTGGCCGGGCTCGATGTCGGCTGGCGCATCCGCAAGGCACGCGGCACCACCGCGGCCGTAGGCGATGCACTGTGCGAAGCCGGGCGCTTCGGCCAGAAGACAGCCAGGGGCTACTACCTCTACGAAGCCGGATCGCGCACGCCCAAGTCCGACCCCGAAGTTGCGAAGCTGATCGAGACAACCTCGGCCAAGCTTGGCATCAAGCGGCGCACGATCGGCGCGCAAGAGATCATCGAGCGGATGCTCTATCCGATGATCAACGAGGCAGCCCGCATCCTTGACGAAGGCATCGCCATGCGGCCCGGCGACATCGATGTGGTATGGGTTTACGGTTACGGGTGGCCGGCCTGGCGCGGCGGGCCGATGCATTACGCTGACAGCGTCGGCTTGCCGAAGATCGCCGAACGGCTGGCTCACTATGCGAAGCAAAGCGGCGACGCGGCGCTCGAACCCGCAGCCCTACTGTCCAGCCTGGCCGCCGAGGGCAAGGGCTTTGCTTCCCTCGCCGCCAAGAACGGCGCCTAATGGCAAGACGCCCCTTCCCCTGGGAGAAATCGTACCCGCCTGGGGTAAATTGGGATGTTGCGATCGAGCCAACCACGATAACGGCGAAGTTCGACGCGGCGGTGATCGAGCACGCGAAAAGAAGCGCGATCGACTTTCGCGGCCGGCCTATAGGTTATGCCGACCTCGGCGCGGCGGTCGCGCGGGCCGGGGCGGCCTTCCTTAAGTCCGGCACCGGGCCCGGAGCGGCAATCGCGCTCTACCTGCCCAACGTACCCTGGCATCCGATCGCCTTTTTTGGTGCGTTGAAAGCCGGCGCACGGGTCGTTCACCTGTCGCCGCTCGATGCCGAGCGCACCCTGCGGCACAAACTCACCGACAGTGGCGCCCGCACGTTGGTCACGACCAATCTGGCACCGATGTTGCCAATGGCACGGAAACTCCTTGACGCCGGGATGCTGGATCGCATTTTCGTCGGCGACGATGCACGCTGGGGGGCTTCGATATCGGCGCTACCCATTCCGGAGCGGCCAGATGTGCTCAACTTCGGCTTTCCGACGCCGCCAAAGACATGGCCCCAGGTGCTGCCATCCGACATTGCCCTGCTACAGTATACCGGCGGCACCACGGGCGTCCCCAAGGGCGCAATCCTGACGCACGCCAACATGACATCGGCTTTGCAGATCTACGAAGCCTGGTACGGTCCCCAAGGCATCAACCGCAAGGGAGGAGGCCGCGCCATCTGCGTGCTGCCGCTGTTCCACATCTACCAGCTGACGAACATGGTGAAGCAAATCACGAGCGGCAACGAGATTCTGTTGCGCACGAGATTCGATGTCGAAACCACCATCCGCGACATTGAGGAAAAGCGTGCCACGAACTTCCCCGGCGTGCCGACGATGTGGATCGCGCTCGCCAATCATCCCGGCATCGAGACCCGGGATTTTTCATCGCTGGAGCTGTGTTCGGCGGGTGGCGCGCCGATGCCTGTCGAGGTGCAATTGCGTTTCGAGCGCCTGACCGGGCGACGGCTCGGCGGCGGGTGGGGCATGACCGAGACGTGCCCGGCCGGCACGCAGATCCCGGTGTCGTCGCCGACCAAGCCCGGCACCATCGGGCTGCCGCTGCCCGGCATCGAGATCGATATTGTGGCCCTCGATGACCCGACGCGCGTCCTGCCGCTGGGACATACCGGCGAGTTGCGCATCAAAGGACCGAACGTGACCGGTGGTTACTGGGGTTGCCCTGAGGAAACCGCCGCGTCGTTTGTCGATGGCCGCTTCCTCACCGGCGATGTCGGCAGCATGGACGCCGACGGCTTCCTATTTCTGGTCGACCGCAAGAAAGACCTGATCATCTCCGGCGGCTTCAACGTCTATCCGCAGATGATCGAACAGACGATCTACGAGCACGAGAGCGTTGCCGAAGCTCTCGTCATCGGCATCCCGGATGCCTATCGCGGCGAGAGCGTTAAGGCGTTCGTCAGCCTGCGCGCTGGTGCCACGCCCTTTACCCTGGACGACCTGCGCATGTTCCTGCGCGACAAGCTCGGCCGCCATGAGATGCCGGTGGCGCTCGAAATTCGCGACCACCTGCCGCGCACGGCCGTCGGCAAGCTGTCGCGACTGGAACTGCGCCTCGAAGAACAGAACAAGATGAGCCAAACCACAGCCTGAGAGGATCTGCCGCCATGACCGACGCCGTCATCGTCTCGACAGCTCGCACCCCGATCGGACGCGCCTTCCGCGGCGCATTCAACTTGACGCACGGCGGTGAACTCGGGGGCCACGTGATCGCCCAGGCCCTGAAGCTCGCCAACGTCGAAGCCGCTGC
>JBGTIU010000203.1:0-4234 GCA_041745515.1 Hyphomicrobiaceae bacterium
CGATCAGGCGCACCCGAAGATCGTTCGACAGAGGTTTGGTCATGTGGACTGGCCTCCTCCGCCAGTCCACAGCATGAATCACTGTTCGAGCCGTTTGGGAATCCCCAACGATTCCGTTAGATGGGAAAATGCTCTAGTTGCGCGGCGATCCGTTGTCAGCGCGCCGACGGACGAGGTGTGGTACTTCGCTTGCGGTCCAAAATAAGTAACCGGATCGTATCCGCCGAGAGCCACGCCAGCCCGATGCCGGCAAAAAACGCGCGGCTTAGCCATGCCAACGGCCCCCAGATAGGAGGCGGCTGCGCCCGTAAAGACGATTGCAGTTGCCGCGAGTGCTGGGCAGGCCTGCTATGTCGACTTCAGATCTCCAAGCAGCGTCGGCAGGTACTCAGCCACCGTCGGGTGGATGTACATGCCGCGCGAAATAACCGTGAAGGGAGCGCCGGCGGTCATGACTCCTAGAAAGGCCTGAACCACCTCGTCGCCACCGATGCCAAGGACTGCTGCGCCGAGGATCTTTTGGGTTTCAGCGTCGACAGTCACCTTCATGAAGCCATCGGTCTCGCCACGCTGGCGCGCCCGTCCGATCGCAGTCATCGGCAGCTTTGCTGAAAGCGACTTGATCCCGGCCGCACGCACTTCGCGATCGGTCATGCCGACGCGTCCCAGTGGCGGGTCGATGAACAGGCCATAGCAAGGGATCCGGTCGGTCAAGCGGCGTGGATCGTCATCCAACAAGTTGGCCGCGACGATCTCGAAGTCATTGTAGGAGGTGTGCGTGAACGCCCCACGTCGATTGCAGTCGCCGAGCGCGAAGACGCCTGGCACATTTGTCTCGAGACGATCATCGACGGTGATGAAGCCACGCGCATCGGTCTTGATACCGGCTAAGTCGACACCGAGATCGTCGGTATTCGGTCGCCGGCCGACAGCGAGCAGCAAATGGCTGCCTTCGACGTGCGGAACCCCCACGCCACAGTCGAGCGCAATTGCGACGTTGCTTCCGCGCTTCTCTACCGCGATACACTTTGCGTTGAGCCGGACATCGATGCCTTCGCGCTCGAGGATCTGACGGACGCCTTCCGATACATCTTCGTCTTCACGACCGATCAGGTGGTCGCCCATCTCGACAATTGTCACCCGGCTGCCAAATCGGCGATAAGCCTGCGCAAACTCGAGGCCGATGTAGCTGCCACCGACAATGATCAGATGCTCGGGTATGAAATCAACGTCCAGCATGGTGGAGTTCGTTAAGTAGCTCACATCCGCGAGGCCCGGCATGTCGGGTATGAGCGCGCGGCCACCTGTGTTGATGAAGATGCGCTCGGCCGTCAGTGCCTCTTCGACGACGCGAACCGTCTTCGGCCCCTCGAAGCGGGCATGACCACGGTAGACAGTGCAGTTCGGAAGTCGCTCCATCCAGCGCATCACGCCGTTGCGGCCCTTGGCCACGATCTCGTCCTTGCGTGCCTTCACCCGCTTCATATCGACGGTAATTGAGCCGCTTATCGTGACACCAAGATCGGCGGCCCGCCGCGCTGAATGCACTGCATGGGCGCTTGCAACCATCGCCTTGGTCGGCACGCAGCCAGTGTTGACACATGTGCCGCCGAAGTGCTGGCGCTCGATGACCACGGTTTTCAGGCCGCGGCCGGTCAACCGTTCTGCAAGCGAGGGCCCGGCCTGGCCGGTGCCGATGACGATGGTGTCAAACCTTGTAGTCATTGGTGTACTCCTCGTTTGCCTTAGGCTTGCCCGATGCCCTCCGCTGGCCGAGGCCGTCATTCCCCGGCGGGACTCTTAGGCTCCGGCGTGCCGGTCACGACAGTATTGTGATGGTGCGCGATAAGCCATTGCCCTCTCGATACTCGTGGAGCGTGCTGTAGCGGCCTCCGTTGGCTAGGCGCATCCCCTTGCGCCGGCCGGTCAGCCGGTAAGTGCACGTGCCGATATCGGATACGACAATGCATCCAACCATGATCGGTCGCACGCTGATCGTGCCTTGTGGATTTCGCGTCAGATACAGTTCGAAATAGGATCTGCTGTCTTTGCGGCCGACCAGTGGCTCGCTCGCCTGACAGTGATGACAATCCTCGCCATTGTGGCCGGTCGCGGATCGTTTTCCTAGTGCCAGAGAACGCAGTTGAATCAATGCACGCATCCGATCCGACTAACGTTACCCCGCACAGCACGACAGCATCTTCACATCCTTGTTGAAGGTTTGGGCCGCGAGCTTCAGGCCCTCGACCGTGGTGAGGTACGGGAAGATCGTCTCGCCCAGCTCCTCAACAGTCATGCCCGCCTTGATCGCCATCACCGCAGTCTGGATACTGTCGGTGCCTTCGGGCGCCAGGATATGCGCACCCAGCAGCTTGCGGCTGTTGGCATCGGCGACGAGCTTGACCAGGCCGCGCGTATCACGTGCCGCGAGCGCGCGGGAGACGTTGTCGAGCGAAATGACCGCCGTCGCGACCTGATGACCAACTGTCCTGGCGGCGGCTTCCGTCAAGCCCACGCTCGCCACCTGCGGATCGGTAAATACGACCTCCGGCATGGCGCTTTTGTCGTAGACGAGGCTGTCGCTGTCGAGCGCGTTCCTGGCGGCGAGCTTGGCCCCATAGGCGGCCATATAGACGAACTGATCGCGGCCGGTGACGTCGCCGGCTGCATACGTACCGGGCCGCGACGTGCGCATTCGGTCGTCGACCTCTATGGCACCGCTCTTTGATTGCCGGATGCCCACCTCGATGAGACCAAGCTGTTCCACGTTCGGACTGCGCCCCGTGGCGATCAGGATTTGCTCGGCTGCAAGAATGCGCTGTTGCCCGTCTTGGCGCACGGCGAGTTCAACGCCGCTGCCGGTCTTCTCCACAGACTCGTAGATCAGTCCGGCGAGGACTTCGATCCCCTCCTGCTCGAGGTAACCCGACAGGGCCGCGCCAATCTCGGGCTCGGCAGCGGGCAGCAGACGGCTGCGGCAGACGATCGTCACTTTGACGCCGGCACGCGCGAAGACCTGCGCCAGCTCCGCGCCAACGAAGCCGCCGCCGACCACCAGTAAGCTCTTCGGCAGTGTTTTGAGATCGAGCGCCGACGTGCTGGTCAGATAGTCGATCGTCTCGATTCCCTGAATCGGCGGCACGGCAGGGCGCGTGCCCGTGGCGATGATCACCTTCGGAGCCTTGACTAGCGTGCCGTTCGTGACAACGCCGCCGTCGGCAAGCCGCGCCGCACCCTCGATGTAGGCAATCGAGTTGTATGCGGGCAGCAGGTCGGCGTACTTTGCCTGCCGCAAGTCTGCGACTAGCTCATCCTTCTGCGCGATCAGCGCCCGCCAGTCGACCACGCCACCTTCGGCCCGGATGCCAGCGAAGCGAGCTGTTGCCTGCGCAGTGTGTAAGCTCTCCATTGCGCGAATGAGCGTTTTCGAGGGCACACAACCGACGTTGACACATGTGCCACCGAGGGTACCGTGGCCGATCAACGCCACGTTCGCGCCAAGTCCGGAGGCCGTGATGGCTGCCGAGAAGCCGGCCGAGCCCGCCCCAATGACGGCGAGATCGTAGGAGCGACTGCTGCGCCTGTTCAAGCCACGGTCGCCTTTCGGGCTCGACTGCGAAGTTGGTACGGTCTGCGATCGAGACACGCCCGGCTCTTCGGCAACGTCGTCGATGCCGACCAGACTCGGACCGAAGATCGCCCGCCCTACCTGCAAGGCGTCCTCGATCGAAAGTCCGAACCCCGGCACGTCGACATGACGATTGCGCCGCCACGCCACGAGGTGGTTGCCCGTGCAGAAGAAGGCGGTCTCGGTGCACATCGACTTGGCGGCGCATCCGCCTTCATACTGGCTGCTCAGCCACGCCATGGCCGACTTCGGCTCGACATCCGCCAGCGAGCGACCCCGGACCCGGGTAGCGATGTTGATGCGTGCGCCACAATGACGGCAGAGAGAATCGATCACAATGTCGCAATCGAGCATCGCCCCGATGCCGAGCGCGTCGACCGCGCACATGGCATCGACGGATCGGCCATCCAATGTGACGCGATGCCCGCTGTCTGCATCGGTAAACGGGTAGGCGCCGACGATCCGCTCGCCGTCGAGAACGACCAGGTCATGCTCGAAGAGATCGTCGAGGAGTGAACGAACGGCCGGCTCGCTCGAGCCGGTGCGTGCGGCAAGGACAGCCAGGGACGGCGCCCGGCCCGCCTCGGCGTAGAGCCGCAACAGCGC
>JBGTIU010000204.1:0-8205 GCA_041745515.1 Hyphomicrobiaceae bacterium
GGTCCTGTCGATCAGCCACTTCACCAACCCGGGGCCCTGCAGCGAATGCGCTGACGCAAGCTGCGGGTCAAAAGGCCTGGGTGGACGCCTGGACCGGCCTCGACCTTGACCATGCGCTGGCCCCGGTAAAGCTTGAAGCCGCGCGTCCCAAGGTGCAGGGCGATACCTATCAGATGATGACAAAGGATGGTGACGGGGGCGGCTTGCGCACCGTCAGTCTCGAGTACGCAGCCGAACTCGTGCTGGTGGCGTTAGCCGAACCCGATTTAGGTTCGAGGAAACTGAGTGTAACGCTGATGGGCCGTGACGCGGTCGGGCAGTTCGCGCTCAAGCGGAACTACAAATTTCAGGCGGATGACTTTTCGTATTCGACGGAGCTCGCGGCGTTGGTCGCACTCGGTACATTGGAGGGCCGCTGGAAAGCCCGAAACAGCAAATCGCCCAGTAGTGCCGGCTCGACACAGATGATGCCGGTGCAGGTGACGGTGGAGTTCCGGACGCTGCAGGAGTGGGAGTTGATCCGCCGGCAGATCAGGGAAACGCCGGGCGTCCAGGACCTGCAATACGCAGGGCAGTCAGGCCGAACGGCAGATATCGCGCTGCGGTTTCCTGGCGGTGGCCAACAGCTGGCCGACAATCTGGCTTCCCAGGGGCTCGACATACGCGAGAGCGGCGGCGTCTGGGTTGTGCGAACAGGACAATAGATTGCAGAGGGAGCGTCGTCGTCAGGCCCAGGGGCGCGATACCGCTGCCTTGGCCTCGTAGTCTGCGATACTATTGTCCTTTTGCATCGTCAGGCCGATGTCGTCCAAGCCTTCGACCAGACAGTGTTTGCGATGTGCGTCAACGTCAAACTTGATGACGCCGCCATCCGGGCCGCGAATTTCCTGATTTTCGAGATCGATTGTCAGGGTCGCGTTGGCGCCTCGCCCCGCATCATCGAGCAGCTTCTCCAGCTCCTGCGGTGTCACCTTGATGGGCAGGATGCCGTTCTTGAAGCAGTTATTGTAAAAAATATCCGCGAAGCCGGTCGAGATGACGCAACGAATGCCGAAATCGAGCAGTGCCCACGGGGCATGTTCCCGGCTTGAGCCGCAGCCGAAATTTTCGCCGGCGACCAGAATTTGAGCGTGGCGATAAGCCGGTTTGTTCAATACGAAATCCGGCCTTTCCAGGCCTTCTTCATCATAGCGAATCTCCGCGAACAGCGCGCGGCCCAGACCGGTCCGTTTGATGGTCTTGAGGTAGTTCTTCGGGATGATCTTGTCGGTGTCGATGTTGATCATCGGCAGCGGTGCGGCGACGCCGGTCAGCTTGGTGAACTTCAGCATACAGATCCTTTGCGGCTATAACGCCCACCTTATCAGCGCACGCTCGGATCGGCAAAGCAGGTGCGCATGTAGGCGCAGCGGTGCGAGCCGGAAAAGTGCATGCTGTCCCCTTTGGCCGGAGCGATGAACCTGCAGACTTCCTCCAGGCCGTCCGGTGTCAGCCAACCCTCTCTGCGGCCGCGCTGAACGGCAAAGCAATCGGCGGTCTCTTCATCGGGTCCTCGAAACTGATGACCGCATTCATGCGCGAAGATCCACATCTTCACCGGTAAGCTGACTTTTGCCATGAGGCGTGGGTTTAGGATCAGGAAGCCGGGGTATGCAGCGCCGTAGTCGTCGAGCTGGCTGTCCATGACGACCGGGCGTTGGCCGCAAAAGAGCCTGCGCTTCTTGTCGAATGTCAGCTCACCGGGTGCGAGCAGCTTCGCATCGCCGCCGACGTGAGCGATGTACTCCTCCGGAGTTGGCGGGCCTTCGGCCTGTGCTGGGCCTGGAGCCAGAGACCTGGCGACGGCAGCGCCAGCTAACAGCACTGCCAACAGGCGCACCCCACCCCAATTCATTTTTTGTCCGCCCCACCAAGTTGCACCATCCCAGCCCGCTTCAAGATGCTCTGCTGGGCGACCATCGCGTGAACGTACCGCGTTTGCAAGCGCCGGCAGGCCGCCGGTCGCGCCAAGTCTTCGTCAAAAGGAATTTTGCCAACGAAAGATCAACCGCCGGCGGACTGTTCCAATTGCTCCATGTCGGCATCCGAAAAGCCAAAATGATGACCGATCTCGTGGACCAGGACATGGGTCACCACAGCCCCAAGCTCTTCATCGCCATCTGTCCAGTAGTCAAGAATTGCTCGACGGTAAAGAAAAACCAAGTCTGGCTCGCGCGCCGTGTCGGCCATGCTTTTCTTGTCGATGCTGACGCCTTGGTAGAGTCCCATCAGGTCGAACGGGTTCTCGATTGCCATCTCGTCGAGGATTTCATCCGTGGCAAAATCCTCTATGCGGATGACCAGATCGCCGCAGTTCTGCCGGAACTCTCCAGGCAACTGCTGCCAAGCCGCCGCCGCCAACTGCTCGAAATCGGCGAGCGTCGGCGAGACGACACGGCTCCACCGATTGCGCTCAGCCATTGAGTTCTGCCTCGTCGTGTCGATTGCAAATACCTGCGGACAAGGCATAACCATTGGGCTCGGCTTTGGCCAGTCCGACGTGTCGATCCGGTCCCTTCTCATCTGTCAGACGGGGTCGGGTCATCGAGATGACGAGCCGAATCAACGGTCATCAAGGGCACTCCATTGCGGATGGGAAATGCCAATCTAGCCTGATGGCTGATCAATTCCTGCCTGGCAGCGTCGTAGGAGAGGGTCGATCGTGTCAACGGGCAGACCAAGAATTCCAACAGTCGTGGATCGACTTGTCGCTTCGACCCATCCTCTTGCACATGCGACAGATGGTGGTGACCGGAAGTTTTATCACTCGACATGGAGGCTCGCTGACCTTTGGGCTATTGCAACGTAGTGCCACCGCTGCCGTCACCAGACGCCATTTCCATCTCGGCGAGAGCAACCAGCACCTCGGCACGGGTCTTCAAGTCTGGTGCTTCCAGCAACGCCTGCTTCTCCTCGCTACCGTAGGGACTGATGATCGACAACGAGTTCACTAGGTGTTCGCTGGGCGCATTGCCGATAGCCTTCCAGTCGGCGCGGAACTGGTGAGTTTCGAGATATTTCTTCAAGACGCGCAGCAACTGCTCGCGATCGACTTCATCCTCACCAACGCCACTCTTAAAATCTGCGCTCCATCTGGAAGCGTCGATCGTGCAAATGCGGTAAGGCTTTGACGAGGGAAGTTCACGGGCCACGTCGAACCGTACGATTCCGGTCAGGGTCACAATGACTCGACCGTCATCCGTTTCCTGATAGGCAGTGACCCTTCCTGCGCAGCCCACACGTCTCAGTCCGGTCGATTTCCCGGCGGGGCTTTCCTCCTCGCCAGCCGAGCGTTCAGGCTGGATCAGCCCCATGATGCGGTGGCCGGATATCACGTCCTCGATCATCTCGAGATAACGCGGCTCGAACAAGTTCAGCGGCAGCGTTGCTCGCGGCAAAAGGATGACGCCGCGCAACGGAAACACTGGGATGCTATCGGGCAGATCAGTCGGGCGACGATAGCGGTCGATAGGAGCCAAGCAGTGTCCTCCGTGGTGCTCATAGCCTCGGCTGCCCTCAGGCGAACAGCAGTGCCGATAGGCGGCGGCGGCCATCCAGAGTGGCCGCATCCTTCGGTCCCCACGCCTCAAAGAGTTGAATCAGTTGCTTACGCGCGGCCTGTTCGTTCCAATTGCGATCGCGCCGGAAAGCATCGAGCAGATGGTCGACCGCCGCAAGCTTGTCGCCTTTGGCCGCGAGCGCAGCCGCCAGATCGATGCGCGCTTGATGATCGGCCGGATCCGCTGTCACTTTCGCTTCGAGATCGGCGGTACTTCCCATGGTCTCGGCTCTGCGCGCCAATTCGATCGAAGCGCGCACTCCCGTGACCGCCGCGGACTTTTGTTTGTCGGGTGGAACCAAGCCCAGAGTTGCTTCGGCACGCTCGATATCGCCTGTCTTCAAATAGCAGCGTGCAAGTCCCGCCAATGCGCCTGGCTCGGTTGCGTCGTCTTGCAATACCGCGGCATAAATCTCGGCCGCTCCTTGGACATCCCCGGCATCGAATGCTTTTTCGGCCTCCAAGAGTGCTGCGGCGATATCGCCGGCCGCGTCGTCACCCAGCAAACGGTCGATGAACGCCTTGATCGCGCTTTCCGGCTGCACACCCATGAACCCATCGATCGGCCGTCCATCGCGAAATGCCATGACCGTCGGCAACTTTTGCACACCAAGCTGACCCGGAATGCTCGGGTGCTGATCGATGTTCATTTTCACCAGGCGAACCTTGCCGCCATAAGCACGAACGGTCTTTTCAATGACTGGTGTGAGTTGTTTGCAGGGCTCACACCAGCCGGCCCAGAAATCGACGAGCACCGGAACCAGGCGGGACGCTTCGATCACGTCCTTGACGAAGGCCGCAGTGGTGGTCTCCTTGACGACATCGCCTATCGAAGCTGCGGGACCGAGGTCTCCAGAACTCATCACAAACTCCTGAGTGTTCGTTCGGCGGAGAACTTATTTCGCCGGAGTGTTCGTCGGGGGCGGTGGCGGCCCGCGCGGTGCGAGCATCGGCCCTGGCGCCGCTGTTTCAGCGTCAGTTATCGCACAACTGTGCCGAGCGCTACACACCATATCAGCATAACTGCACGAGACCATCAGCGTGGGCGTGGCATTGCAACCGGTAGCCGCTCGATGCGCGGCACGTGCCCGGTCGCTCGCAGAAACTTGAGCAGATCGTCACGGGCCAAGTTGGTGGTCGCCGTGTTGACTAGGGGATGACAGTTGATGGTGTCGTGAACCATCAGGTTGGCGTCCAATATGGCAGTGACGCGGCCGGACTTGTCGTTGATCAGTGCGAGCGCCGTCACCGAACCCGGTGGTACCCCCAGAACCTCCAGCAACAGTTCCGCCTTACCGAAGCTCAGACGCGCGCAACCGAGCGTTTTGTGCAATGATTTCATGTCGATCATGGCGTGCGCCTCAGCCACGAGCAGGAACAGGCGGTCCTTGGCGTCCTTCAGGAACAGGTTTTTAGTGTGCGCGCCAGAAAACTGCCGATAGAGCGCTTGACTCTCTTCGACGGTGAACACTGCCGCATGTTCGATCGTGCGTGTCGGGATTTCTAGGCTGTCGAGATAAGCAAACAGCGCCGCTCGGGCGGTCGTCATCGGCAACTCCCATCGATTGGTTATCGACAGGCAAGCGCAAAGGCCGGCGTCGTGCAACCGGGCATTTGCATTCAACCTCGTCTGCGGTCGTGCTTGCTTCAATGGCTGCCACGGGCCATAACCCGCCGCCTCACTGCCAAGGATATCACTCATGGCTTTCGCACCCCGCGTTCTTTCCGGCATGCAGCCGTCCGGCAATCTGACGCTCGGCAACTACCTGGGTGCGATGGTCAACTGGGTGCGCATGCAGGAGACGCATGAGTGCCTTTATTGCGTCGTCGACATGCACGCGATCACGATGTGGCAGGATCCGGCCAGCTTGCGCGACGCGACGCGTGAAGTGGCGGCGGCCTACATCGCCTGCGGAATCGATCCGAGGAAGAGCATCCTGTTCAACCAGTCCCAGGTCGCCGAACACGCGCAGCTCGCGTGGGTGTTCAACTGCGTCGCACGGCTAGGCTGGCTCGACCGCATGACGCAGTTCAAGGACAAGGCCGGCAAGGAGAAGGAGCGGGCGTCCGTCGGGCTTTATGCCTATCCGGTGCTGATGGCGGCAGACATTCTGCTCTACCAGGCAACTCACGTGCCGGTGGGGGAGGACCAGAAGCAGCATCTGGAGCTGACACGCGACATTGCATCGAAGTTCAACAACGATTTCAGAGCCGAGATCGAGGCGGCCGGCTGCGCGGGGGGAGCTTATTTTCCGTTGCCGGAACCTGTCATCACCGGGCCGGCAACCCGCGTTATGAGCCTCCGGGACGGCACAAAAAAAATGTCTAAATCCGACCCGTCGGATCTTTCGCGGATCAATCTAACGGACGACGCCGACACCATCGCCAAGAAAATCCAAAAGGCAAAAACCGATCCCGAGCCGCTGCCAACCGAATCAGCGGGGCTGGAGGCGCGGCCCGAAGCCGACAACCTCGTCGGCATCTACGCGGCTCTGACCGGCGTTACAAAGGCCGATGTTCTAAAGCAATTCGGCGGCGGGTCATTTTCGGTGTTCAAGCGGGCCCTTGGCGAAGTGTGCGTGGCCAGGCTCGGCCCCATTGGCGCGGAGATGCGCCGCCTGGTCGCCGACAGCGCGGAAATCGATCGGGTTCTAGCGACGGGCGCAGCTCGCGCGCGTCTCCTTGCCGCGCCCATTCTGACAAAGGTGAAAGAGATTGTCGGGTTTATCGGCCGCTGAGGCGGCAAACTTGGACAAGCCGCTAATTTCAGCGCGGCCGTTGCGGCACCGCTCAACAAGTGACATCCTCCCGCCATGCCGACGACTCGCAAACGACTGATTTTCGAATCCGGCCACCGCCGCAAGTATCTAGTGATCGTCGACGACAGCCCGGAGGTCGAGGCGGCACTATATTTCGCCGCCAGCCGCATCAGCCACGCGAGCGGCTCGATTGTGCTACTGTACGTGATCGAGCCGCAGGATTATCAGCACTGGGTTGGTGTGCGCCAAGTGCAGCTCGAGGAAGAGACCAACAAAGCCAAGGCGTTATTCCGGCTGTTTCGGCGCAAGCTGTCGCTCGCTGGGTTCGAAGACATGATCGGTGACGAGGTCGTCCGCGAAGGTAAACCGGCGGAAGAGATCGTAAAACTCATCGAGGAAGACCAGGATATCGGCATCCTGGTGCTCGGCGCGGCGGTCGACTCAAAGGGACCCGGGCCCCTTGTTACATCGTTGGCCACTGGAAAAACCGCAGGCACATTCCCAATTCCCATTACGATCGTGCCCGGCACCTTGAATGTCGACGATGTGAAGTCGTTGGCGTAACAGGAGAACGTGTTGTGCCGTGTTTCAACTTTACCCGAGCAATCGGCTGGCTTAAAATAGTTCTAAACAGAAGCACGGCGCTTTTGTAGGCGTCCGTGCAGGGTCATCGAAAGTTCAGCGCCATGTTCATCCAAACCGAGCCCACGCCCAATCCGGCAACTCTGAAGTTCATTCCCGGCAAGCCTGTGCTCGATAGCGGAACGGCAGAGTTCAGAGCCAAAACGGAGGCGTCAAACTCACCGCTGGCCACAAAACTGTTCGAAATCAGCGGTGTAGAGGGCGTTTTCCTGGGCTCCGACTTTATTTCTGTGACCAAGGGTGAAGCCGAGTGGCAGCACATCCGGCCAGCCATTCTCGGCGCCATCATGGATCATTACACGTCGGGTGCTGCAGTAATCGACGCCGGTTCGCCCGACGATGTGGCGGTCGAGAACTTTGATCCGAAGGATCTCGAGACGGTAAACACCATCAAGGAACTGCTCGAGACCCGCGTGCGGCCGCAGGTTGCCCAGGACGGCGGTGATATTACCTTCGGCGGCTTCCGTGACGGCATCGTCTACCTGCACATGCGTGGCGCCTGCTCCGGCTGCCCGAGCTCTACAGCGACACTGCGCTATGGTATCGAAAACCTGCTGAAACATTTCTGCCCCGATGTCCAGGAAGTACAGGCCGCCTGAGGCTGCCATCAGAGGAACTTGCGCGCATCGCGTCGCGCGGATTGTTTGATGATTGTCTCCAAGTAATCTGATATCCCCAGCAATAGGCGGGCGAAAAGCGCTGACTGAGCGCAGGATCGCCGCTCAAGGCTCATGGTTCATTTCGGCGGCATGACCATCCTTGCTTTCGACACCTGTTTTGGCGCGTGCTCGGTGGCTTTATGCCGCCGGGATCGAGGTGGCGCCGAAAAGCGCTTTGAACGCTTCGAGCTGATGGCCCGTGGGCACTCCGAGCGCCTCGTGCCGATGATTGCCGAAGTGATGGCCGAGGCGGACCTTGGATTTGTCGACCTCTCCAGGATCGCGGTGACGCTGGGACCCGGCAGCTTTACTGGCGTGCGTACGGGCATTTCGGTGGCGCGTGCGCTGGCGCTGTCGACCGGCAAAGATGTGATAGGCACGACGAGCCTGCACGTTATGGCGCTTGAGGCCGCCGACGCCTGTGCCGACCGCACCATCGTCGTTGCTATCCCGACCCGCGGTGATTTGCTGTACTGCCAGCTATTTCACGCGCGAAAGTCAGAGCAAATGGGGCCGCCTTGGCTGGCGACGCCGCAAGGCGCCGTCG
>JBGTIU010000205.1:0-9211 GCA_041745515.1 Hyphomicrobiaceae bacterium
CAGGCGCTTGGGAACCGCATTGATCTCGGCATGGTTGGCAAGCCCGGCGCCGGCACAGGCGATGCGGTCGCCGACGACAACGCCCGTCACGTTGCGCCCCACCTCGAGCACCTCGCCGGCCAGACTGTAGCCGAGCGGGATCGGCGTATCGAGTTTGGCGAACACCTTTTCCAAGGTCGGCATCAATCCGTCGCGCTGCACATTCCGCACAACTCGCCGCACCAGATCCGGCCGTGCCAGAGCCTTGCCGGCGAGCGATGCCTTGGCGAGATCCATCAGCTGCTTCTCGGTGCCCGCACTGATCAGCGAAACGCGGCTCGCCACCAGCATGCTGCCATCGCTTGCCCTGGGCGCCGGCACTTCGGCGACCGTGAGTTCGCCGGTGCGATAATTCTGTTCGACCTGCTTCATGTCGTGGTCGCGTCGACCTGTCGTTCCACGCCCGCCGCCACCACGACCAAACTCGTGGTCACTCCCGATGGCGCATGCAGTGATGCATCGTCGGGTCGCAGCACCAGACGATTGGTGGCAAGTTCCCGGCCCATGTCCGGCCACCAAACTGCCGGCTCGACTGCGATAGCGCAGCTGGCGTCCACGCGCGCAGTCACCGGGCCGCTCCGCAAGACCACGCCGCCGCCGTCGCGGGTGACGCCGACTTCGGGGTGCAACAGAAATCCGATCGTGGCGCGTGCCTCGCTGCCGCCTTCCAAACGGTCGGCGATGACGAGGCGATCCGCTGCCGCTTCGAACCGTCGCACATGGCGTGGCCGTCCGTGCAGGTTGGTGAAACCGTCATGCGTCCCCTCGAGGATAAACCCCGAGGGCGTCTGTCGCCAGTGCCGGACCTCGACGTTCGGCCGCCGTCCGCAGCGGAACGAGCCGAAGAAATCGGCTTGGTCCGCACCGGCGATACACAAGGTGTTGTGGCTTGCCGCCGCTTTCGACCGCCGTCGCCTGCTGCCATCGACGTACTCGAACACACCCTGATCGACGACGATGCGCCGATCGGCAACCGACCATTCGAACGCGAGCACATCGCCATGACCGTGGGCGGGCAGATCGTCCGGCGCGATCCTGCCGCAGTCGATCAAGGCGTAGACCGCATCGGTCCGCAAACCGAAATAGCCAGCACTAGGGAGCGAGAACACCTGGCGCGCCTCAGGACGCCGGCCAAACACTCTCGCATAGCCTGCAAGGCATTGCTGCGCCGAATAGGCCATCGTCAGGCCGGCATCGTTGAACAGCGGCGGCCCACCGTCCGGGTGAACCAGGTCGGCGCACACCTGCGCCATAAGGTGCAACGTCCGGTCGAGGCGACCGGCGACCGGGTCAGCACCCAGTACATGCCGGCATTCCAGCAGATCGGCGAACACTTGCGCATGATACGAGGGCGAGCGCTCTGCATGCATGCCATCGGATAGGATCTGTATCGACAGCTCCTGCGAAAGCAGGGCGATACCCTTGTCGCGCCAACGCAACGCATCCGGCCCCGTAAAGAACCTGGAGGCCCAGATCAGCGCCTTGATATTCTTGATCAGATGATTGCCGCCGATGTCGGTTTCGAGATTCTGCTCGAGGAACGCGATCTGTCCGGCAATACTGGCGATGGCTGCCTCGATCAGCGGGGCTGGGAGCCGGTCGCCGCGCCGCGCCAGCTGCTGCATCCATACGACCACGCGCAGCGACAGGGCATAGCTGTTCCATGCATCGCGCCAAGCGCCGGGCGTGCCGGCAGGATTGGCGGCGATCCAATCCTCGATCAGCGCGGCTGCAACCCGGTCGCCGACACTTTCAAGATACTCCATGTAGTGCAGGTTCATCCGCCAGAGCTGGTCGGCGGCGGCCCCGGGTGGCGACCAGTCGACACCAGCGCCCATCGCGATCGTGCGATTGAGGAAGGTGAATGTGTGCCCTGCTCCACTCGCTTCGCAGGTTGCGGTTCGCGGTGCAAACAACGGCAACGGCGCGGCGTTGACGGGTGCGACTTGCGGCGTGCGCGCGGCCTTGGAACGCATTGGCGACAATCGGTCGCGCAATCGCCGCCTCATGCCGAGTTCAGCCCGGCGAACGAGTTTGCCGATCGGCATGTGCCGCACAAATGCAATTGTGCGCGCCGCCCTTGCAAACGAACGCGCCGCTTTCAAAAGCCATCGCTCCGGCCAGCAATGGCGGGCTGGCCAACGCCAGGCAGCATGCCATGCAGCACCGCGATCCGCCGCGCCCAATCACGGCTGAACACTCCGCCGGCACCCGCCACAGGTCCGTCGATATCAGCTTTTGCAAGCCAGGATTCGACAGGTATGCCAAACCCGGTCTTGCGTCGCCGGCGAACCGCAGACGGCAGCGGACTAAGCGGGGCATCGGCCAGCAGGGCCTTGCCGTCGGGCCTTGACGGGGCACTCATCACCGTAACCGCGCGCCGCAGCAGCACATGATCAACGAGCGGTGTGCGGATCTCGAGCGAGTGCGCCATGCCGGCCCAGTCGGTATCGCGCAGCAGTTGATTGCGCAGATAGAGGCACGATTCGAGCGCGGCAACCTGGCCAAACAACGTCCGCGGACCATCGATCAGCACATCCTCCAAGAGCTGTCGCGGCTGCAACTCATCGAGACCCCGGCGAATAAATTCCGGCTCGGCCAGCACGTCGCCGAGTTCGGTCGGCAGGAACAGGCCGCGCTGCAACAAGTAAGCGCCGGATACGTCGCCGCCATAACGCAGAAGGCCCGCCCATTTCGGATGCAGCGCGAGGCCCATTCGGCGGGCGGCGCTGATGCCGCGCTCCGCAAGGCCGGAAAAGGCTTGCAGGCCCGGCACCAGCCTGGCCAGCCTGACCAGCCGCGGCAGGCTCTTGAACGTGGAATAACCGCCGAGCAACTCGTCGCCGCCAACGCCGGATATTGCAACCTTCAGGCCCAGCTCGGACGCGGCCTTGCTCACGAACCAGGAATTTATGCCATCGACCGTCGGCTGGTCCATTGCAGCCAGAATCTTCGGCAGATCGGTGTGAAATTCCTCGGCCGAAACGTGCCTCGTCACGTGCGCTGTCGCGTACCGGCGCGCGACCTCGGCAGCCAGCGGCGACTCGTCATTGGCGCCTTCCCGGAACTCGTCGTAGGCGAGGGTAACGGTGCGGATCACGTTCTGCCCGGCGTCACGCATCAGTCCAACCAACGCGCCAGAGTCGACACCCGCTGAAAGGAATGCACCGACCGGCACATCCGCGACCAGATGATGCCGCACGCTGTCGAGCAACGCCTCGCGCAAAGTTTCCCGGGGCTCCTCCGTCGAGGCTGCGGCGCCTTCATCTTCGGCCGCACGGATGATCGCGCTCACCGAATGATAGGGTCGTGGCGGCTGCACGCCGTGACGGTCGACGATCAGTGTGCTGCCTGCCGGCAGCGATCTGATGCCATGGTAGATGGTCCACGGTTCCGGCACGCTGCCAAACAGCAGGAAGCCCGTTACCCCGGCCGGGTCGTGTCGGCGTGCCACGGCAGGGTCAACCAACAGCGCCTTGACCTGGGACGCGAAGGCGAAGGTGCCGGCGGTGTCGCTGTAGAAGAACGGTTTGATGCCATAGGGGTCGCGCGCAGCAAGCAGCAATTGCCGCCGTTCGTCCCACAGGGCAAAGGCGAACATGCCGCGCAGTCGGGATACGAACGCGGGCCCTTCCCGGCTGTAGAGGTGGATGATCACCTCGGTGTCCGACACGCTGCGGAAAAGACATCCCTTCGCCTTCAGGTCTTCGCGTAGCTCGTTGAAGTTATAGATCTCGCCATTGTATGTGAGAGCGATGCCGCCGTCGTCGCTCAGCATGGGTTGCGCGCCGGCCGGCGACAGGTCGATGATCGCTAGTCGACGATGACCCAGCCAGACGTGTCCTCCCGGCGATTGCCACTCACCGCTGCCGTCTGGTCCGCGCGAGGCCATGCTGTCGCGCACTTTGCGAGCAACACCAGCGTCGACCGCCGTCGCCGCTCGATAGGCAAATGCACCATTCATGCCGCACACGGCTAAGTCGCCAGACCCAATAGCGCGCCGCTTCTCGGAAGGCCGCGCATGTTGGAGTTCATGCCGGGAACAACCATCATTTGACTGCTCCGGCGCTTTCCGCCTTGCCATCGAGCGAAGGTACCCGGCGATATTTTGTGATCGCAGCCTCGAGAACCCGCAGATAGTTGGCCGCCAACCGGGTTCGGTCATAGTGTTCGCGAACCTGGACCGCACCCTGCTGTCCCAATTTCGCGGCGAGCTCGCGGTCGCTCGCCAGCCTGTTTACCGCGGACACCAATTCCTCCGCGCTTTCCGGGGTGATCGCAATTCCCGCCCCGGCGGACTCGAGAAGGGCCCGCGCCTCGCCCTCGACCCCGAGGACGATCGGGCAGGCCATCGCCATCGCCTCGAACATCTTTGAGGGCAGCACTTTCTTGAACAGGTCATTGCGCCGCAGAAGGATCAAACTGACATCGGTCGCTGCCCAAACGATCGGCATTTCCGCCTTTGGTCGTTGTCCCAGAATGCGGACGTTGGCAAGCCCCATCTCCCGGGCGCGCTCGACAAGGCGTGACCGATCGGCACCGTCGCCGACCATCAGGTAAACGATCTGCGAGTTGTCGGCAGTGAGGCTGGCGGCATGGAGAATTGTGTCGAGCCCGTGCGCCAAGCCGTGCGTACCGACGTAGGCAACGACAAATTTTCCATCGAGACCGAGCGCCCGTTTGGCGTCTTCTGCAGAGCCATGACGATTGAACACTGCAAGGTCCACGCCGTTCTTGATCACGTCGATCTTCGCCGCATCATTGCAACGCGCGGCAATGTGCGGCACGAACGAATCGGTCACCGCAACGACACGATCGGCCCTGCAGTAAGCCATTCGTTCGAGCCGCTCCAGAAGACGGACAGCCAATCCCTTGCGCATGGCGCCGACGGTGACGATGCTTTCCGGCCAGATGTCGCGGACTTCGAGGATCCATGGCGCGCGGCGGAAGTTGCGGGCGACGAGGCCGGTCAGGCCACAGAAGAACTGCGGCGTGGTCGAGATCACGATGTCGGGGCGCTGCAAGCGGGGGAGAGCCAACGTTGCGCCAAGCATGAACGAGAGGTAGTTGAGCGTGCGCAGCAGGAAGCCCTCGTTGGCGGCGAGAAAGGTCCATACGCGCACGACTTCGACACCGTCGATCGTCGCGCGCTGGAACAGGCGATTGCGAAAACCTTCATAAAGCCTACCCGCCGGATGGTTCGGCGCGCACGTCACCACTGTCACCTTGTGTCCGGCTTTCACCCACTCGCGGCAATGTTCAGATGTACGCGACGCCGGCGCGTTGACCTCGGGCGGATAGTAGTGGCTTAGAAAAAGGATGTGCATGTTGGTAAGCCGGTCAGACTGCAGCCGGCTTGGCTCCGTGCTCAGGTTGAAGCCGATCCAGGAACTCGAGCACGCGGAAAACGACGCGCTCAGCCGCCTTGCCGTCCCACAGCTCGGGAATGCGACCACGTTTGCTCGTGCCGCGAAGCGCGGCGCGTGCAGCCAAAACGAGAGCTGCCGGCGAGTCACCGACCAGAGTATTGGTGCCTTCTTCGACGGTGATCGGCCGTTCGGTGCTGTTGCGTACAGTCAGGCACGGAACACCCAACGCGGTGGTTTCCTCCTGGATGCCGCCGCTGTCGGTGATGACTAGCCGCGCATCTCGCATCATGCCGAGGGCTTCGAGATACCCAAGCGGTGGGGTGATCAGCATCTGCGGCGCGCCCAACTTGTGGATCAGGCCACCAGCCTCGAGCCGCGCTCTGGTTCGCGGATGCATCGCAAAGGCGAGCGGCAGAGCAGTCGAAATCTCGCACAGCGCGTCGACGAGATCAGCGAGCTGTGCCGGGTCGTCGACATTCGATGGCCGATGCAGCGTTACGAAACCGTAGCCGGCCACAGCGTCGGGGGCGAACCCCGCGCCATTGGCGAACCGCGCGATCGTCGCGCCGGCGGGCGTCGCCCGCGATAGGCTGTCGTGCAACGTGTCGATCATGACGTTGCCGACAAAGTGGATGCTGCTGACGTCGATACCTTCACGGACAAGCTGGTCGGCAGCCCGGCGCTCGGTCGTCAACAAGAGGTCAGAAAGCCGGTCGGTGACGAGCCGGTTGGTCTCCTCCGGCATCGTCCGGTCGTGCGAGCGCAAGCCAGCCTCGACGTGCGCCAGCGGGATCAGCAGCTTCGCCGCGACAAGGGCCGCTGCGACGGTCGAATTGATGTCGCCTACCACGAGCAGCAGATCGGGCCGATCGCTGACCAGCACCGGCTCAAGCCCGAGCATGATGCGGGCGGTCTGCTCGGTGTGGGAGCCGGAGCCGACCGCGAGATTGACGTCAGGCGCCTTTATGCCGAGTTCGTCGAAGAACACCGCATTCATGGTTTCATCGTAGTGCTGGCCTGTATGCGTCAGTCGCACAACGCAGCGGGCGGTGGCGTCGAACGCGCGTAGGATCGGCGCGATCTTCATGAAGTTAGGTCGCGCGCCGACAATGCAGTCGATGCGATAACGATCCGACCTCTTCATCGGTAACGTGCGCTTCATATCCGCCGAGGTGCGACCCGCAGCGCTGCCGCATGCTCGGCGCCGAGAACCGTTGCGACCAGGAACCAGTCATCGGAGCGGTGCGGCAGAACCGGGCCCTTCTCAAGCTACCGCACTTCGGGTGAAATCCTCCACCCAAAGGCATGCCATCACTATTGGCCACGGCTCGACCGCAGCCCGCGTCCGCACCCGCGCGAGCCCTGAATTCGCTCGAAAGATTGGCGGTACTCTTGAACCTATCGACACAACGGACAGGCAATGGGGCCGTCACCCGTCAAGCGGCCTGCTTGGTACTGACTCCTCCCAGGCTGGCTTCGAGCCGGCCTTGGCTGGCTGCGAATGCCTGCGATGTACAGACCTGCGCCCGCCATAGCTCCTGCCAAGCCCGTTGGACCGCGGCGCGATTGACCCGCTCGCCGAGCATCACCATCGGCACGGTGCGCGCCAGGATCTGCATATCGAGTGCCAATGAAGCATTCTTGACGTACCACACGTCGAGCGCGGCCTTGTCGCCTGGCGCGATGTCGCGTCCACCCGTGATTTGAGCCCAACCGGTAAGTCCGGGCCGTACCAGCAGTCGGGCGCCATAGGCAGAGGGTTGGTCGAGCGGCAGCAGGGGGCGTGGGCCGACGAACGACATATCGCCTATCAGAATATGATAAAGCTGCGGCAGTTCGTCGAGGCGCGTACGGCGCATGAATTTCCCGACGGCCGACAATCGATCGGTGTCGGTCAATCGTCGACCATTTCGATCGTGAGCGGCACCCATCGTGCGCAACTTGTAGAGTTTGAACGGCCGTCCGCCGAGCCCAGGACGTTGCTGCCAGAATATCACGGGCAGGCCGAGGTCGATTGCGACCAGCACAACCATAAGCGGCATAACGGGCGCCAGCGCGGCGATCAGGGCAATGGCGCCTATGACATCGAGGACCCGTTTGACGCGCCAGTAGGGTCGCTGTGCCAAAGTCTCGAGATCGGCAGCGGCGAACGAAAATACCGTGTCGTCATTTTTGCTTCCGAGGTTCGCCTGTTTCCGCGTCAGCGTCGCCCCTGAACCGGAGCCAAGGCTCAGATGCTCGGCAAACAGGTCGAGCTTGATCCCCGACGACCGCTCGATCTCCAGCAGCGCGGCCTGAGCTTCCGGTTCCAACTGTCCGAACGCCGCAGTTACGACGATGCGATCGATGTAGACACCGCGCAAGTCGAGGTCGCGCACTACTTCGACAACCTCCGCGGGCGTTCCCAGTACCTTTTGCCTGTGCACCAGCCGACCGGTATGGTGGGCGCTGCGCGCGAGCAGACCGGCAACGCTGATTCGATCGGCGCCGAACTCGGCGACGCTTTGCAGATAGAGCTCGGTGATCCTGTTCAATCCGACCACCAGCACCGTTTCACGCGCTTGCGTCGCCTCGGGCATCGCTGCAAGAACCGCCGGAATACGCTGGCGAAGGGCATGTCGCTGCCGGATCAGCACGCGCACGCCCACCAGCGCCAGCATCATCAGGACGCCTTGCAGAATAGGTAGCGAGCGCGCCACTCCTTCGAGCCGGTCGACGACGAATCCCAAGGCCACGGCCGACAGGACGATGAGAACGACCGCCGCGATCACACGTAGATAATCGGCCAGCGCACTCAAGCGCCAGATCGACCGGTTGAGGCCCATTCCGATCAGGCCCGGAACGGCAGCCGCGAGCGTGACCGCCAGGTAGGGCATCAGGCCCTGCAGCCTGCTGAGCGACACCTCGAGATTGTCGCGCAGGGCAAGAGCGGCGACGGTGGCGAGGGCAATCAGGCATAAATCAACAGTCAATAACAGCAGTCGACGACGCATACTCGACCTCTCGTCGCACACTACAAATTACTCTTCAGTAGACGTCATTAACGATATCCTATTGCTCAGTACAAGCCTCTTATTCCATCGCCCCGCGCAATTGACAGGGTACTGTTGTTTGTCGGCACTGCGCGGCAGCGATCCAGGCCTGTCGTTGACATACCGATACTTGCCGCTATGGCAGCCCTGCCAAAGTGGAGCTGTCATTTTGCAATTGTCTCGAGGTTTGACCGGAAAAGCCCCCCTCGCAGGGCTGAACAGGCAAAGGCCATCCGCAAATCGTTCTTGGCCGCGCCGCAATTTGGCATCATAGTTAAAGCCTCGGCCATCGCCGGATTGCGGAAGCGGGAACGAGGCGGACGATGCGGAAACTTCTTTTCACGTTGGCCACAGCGGCGGCTTTGCTTTTGCCGGCTGTAATCGGTGGCGCGATGGCGCAATCCGGCGCTGGAGAGCGCATTCAAAGGGTCGCCAATCAGAAACTGAGCGGCAATCCCTTCACCAACGTCACAGGGCTCAGTTACCAGCAATGCGAGAGCCGCTGCATCGCTGATCAGCAATGCAAGGCTCTCGAACATGTCAGAGGCACCGGCGGTGCCAATACCAGCCAGTGCCGGCTGTTCAGCACTTTCGGCGCGGCTCAGGCCGCGCAGGGCTCCGACGTTGGCTATAAGCGCAGGAGCGTGGCCAAGACCGAGGCCCCGAAACCTCTTGCCAGGTCAGCGCCAAGCTTTGGGTCGGCTGCCCCGACACCACCTCCGCCAGCAGCAGCCGGCCGGCCGGCTCCGCCCCCCACGCCCGCGCCGATGG
>JBGTIU010000206.1:0-3252 GCA_041745515.1 Hyphomicrobiaceae bacterium
CCGGCGCACCCGACGTGTCGCGCCGCGCGGTCGCGCTGCTGGCAGCGCACGGTATCGCCGCGTGCGAGAATGCGCGCCAAGGCTACGATCATGGGGTGTGGACGCCGCTGCATCTGCTTTACCCACAAGCCGACGTTCCGGTGGCGCAGGTGTCGATCCAACCGCACACCGATCCCGCACATCATGTGAGGCTTGGCCAGGCCCTGGCGCCGTTGCGCGACGAGGGTGTGATGATCATCGGTTCCGGCGCAATGACACACAACCTGGACGCATACTTCGGGCAGAAGCCGAACGCGGACCCACCGACATGGGTCGAACAGTTCGTCGAGTGGATGCGGTCCCGGCTAGCGGCAAACGATGTGGCCGCGCTGACCAACTATCGCGCCGAGGCGCCGCACGCCATCGACAACCACCCCGAGGACGAACATATCCTGCCGCTGTTCGTGGCGCTTGGCACCGCGCACCGCGACGACCCGATCACCCGCCCGCACACGAGCTACGATCGCGGCGTGCTGTCGATGGATGTCTACAGGTTCGGCTAGCGGTTGCGGCGGCAATCCGGCTATGCTGGTGCCTAATTCAAAGCGCCGCACTCATAGGCCTACTCGATGCTGCCACTCCTAAAAGGCGTGAAGATTGTCGACGTGACGGCGGTTATCCTTGGGCCATACGCGACGCAGATCCTCGGCGATCTCGGCGCCGACGTGATCAAGGTCGAGCCGCTCGATGGCGACAGCATGCGTCACGTTCCACCGATCGCCGAGCCCGGCATCAGCGCATTATTTGCCAACAACAACCGCAACAAGCGCTCGATTGCGCTCGACCTGAAACATGCCGATGGACGCGCGGTGCTGAAACGGCTTGTCGGTTCGGCCGACGTGCTTGTCCACAACATGCGACAGGAGCCTTTCGACCGACTGGGGTTCGGGTTCGAGGCATGTCGGGCCCTGAACAAGCGCATCATCTATTGCGCAGCGGTTGGTTTCGGCAGCGCCGGCCCCTACGCCGGGCGACCGGCGTACGACGACGTGATCCAGGCGGTTTCGGGTTTTGCCGGCTTGTTCGGCTTACGTGACGGCACGCCAGTACTGGCACCGTCGATCATTGCAGATAAGGTCACCGGCCTGCATGTCGTTTATGCGGTGATCGCTGCCCTGTTCCATCGCGAGCGCACGGGCGGACCCGCGATGAATGTCGAGGTGCCGATGTTCGAAACGATGACAGCGTTTACGCTCAACGAGCACCTCGACCAGGCAACTTTCTGTGCCGACGGCGCCGTCGGCTACGCGCGCGCCTTGAGTCCGGCCCGGCGGCCATACCGGACGGCCGATGGTTGGATTGCGGTACTGCCCTATACCGAGGCCCACTGGCGGCGCACGCTGGCCGCACTCGACCGGCCTGGCCTGTCATCGGAGCCTTGGCTCACCGATACTGCCGAGCGGTTGCGCCGGGCACCGGAATTCTATGAACGGCTGGCAGAGCTGCTGCCGACGCGGACGACTGCTGAATGGCTCGCGGTTTTCGAGGAGATCGATATTCCTGCGGGACGCGTCAACCAGCCGGCCGATTTGCTTGATGACGAGCACTTGCGGGCGGTGGGCATGTTCACTCCAGCGTTCAACAAAGACACGGTCGTGCGACGGACCCTCGCCCAAGCGGTCCGCATTGACGCGATCGCGCAACTGCCCGACCAGCCTCCGCCGGAACTTGGAGGCGATCTGCACTCAATTCTGCGTGAACTCGACTTCGACGCGGAAGAAATCGCGCGGCTCATCGCGTCGGCGGCAACAGGTGGCAAGCCATAGCGAAACCCGTGCTGGACATTACAACGAATTAACTTCCGCCGAAGCCGTTTCCGTCGATAAGTTGTCACGATGCCCCGATATAGCCGCCGCGACGGCGTTTCGGCCACTATCATTCTGACCCCTTTGCGTCCCATCCCGCAGGAGATCGCCGAGCATGGCCAAACTCAACATCAACGGAAAATCGGTGGACGTGATTGTGGATGCCGACACGCCCTTGTTGTGGGCTATTCGCGAGCAGGTCGGATTGACCGGTACCAAGTATGGCTGCGGCGTGGCCCAGTGCGGCGCCTGCTCGGTGCACATCAACGGCGAGGTGCAGCGCTCGTGCTCCGTGCTCGTCGGCAGCGTTAAGCCAACCGACAGGATTGTCACGATCGAAGGTCTGTCGGCGAATGGCACGCACCCGGTGCAGCGCGCCTGGCTCGAGCTGGAGGTCGCGCAATGCGGCTATTGCCAGACCGGGCAGATCATGGCTGCCGCGGCATTGCTCTCCAAGACCAAGAGCCCGACCGACAAGGACATTGATGATGCGATGACCAACATCTGCCGTTGCGGCACCTACCAGCGCATCAGGGCCGGCATCAAGAAGGCGTCGACCATGGCCGCCGCCGCGCCTGCACCTTCCAAGAAACGCGCCTGACGGCAGCGGAGGACATCACCCATGACCAGGACAACGAGCATGCAGATTTCCCGCCGCAACGTCGTCATCGGTGCCGCCGCACTGGGTGGTGGGCTGGCGCTCGGCATCGATGCCGGCGGTGTCAGGAAAGCGCTGGCACAAAAGGTGCTGGGGGCGCCCGGCGATGAGCTCGGCGCGTGGGTGCTGATCCGCCCGAACGACGAAGTGGTGGTGCGCATCGCCCGTTCCGAGATGGGCCAGGGGACATTGACCGGCCTCGCCCAACTCGTCGCCGAGGAACTCGATTGCGACTGGAGCAAGGTCAGGTGGGAATACCCGACGCCGGGTCAGAACGTGGCGCGCAACCGCGCCTGGGGCGACATGTCGACCGGCGGCAGCCGCGGCATCCGCGGCTCTGTCGAGTATGTGCGCCAGGGCGGCGCGGCGGCGAAGCAGATGCTGATCCAGGCCGCCGCCGACAACTGGAAAGTGCCGATCGGCGAATGCACGGCGGCGAACAGCGTCATCACGCACGGTCCGTCGAAACGGACCACGACCTACGGCAAGGTCGCCTCGGCCGCCGCTAAACTGCCGGTGCCCGATCTCAAAACGATGAAGCTGCAAAAGCCCGAGAACTGGAAGATCATCGGCAAGTCGATGAAGCGCCTCGACACTGCCGACAAGCTCCCCGGCAATCAGGTGTACGGCATCGATCTCAAGCTGCCGGGCATGCTCAGTGCCTCGATCCGCGATACGCCCGTGCACGGCGGCAAGATCAAGAGCTTCGACGCGACCAAGGCCAAGGCAATGCCGGGCGTGCGCCACGTG
>JBGTIU010000207.1:0-11136 GCA_041745515.1 Hyphomicrobiaceae bacterium
GGCCCTGGGGCGGGTCGCGGCCTCGCCGCCGGCACGCGGCCTGACCGCTGGGGGCTGGGTGCAAAGATGACGGATTTTGCCGAAGCCGCCAACGCGCAATCGCTCGTCTGCCTGCAGATCGAGCATGAACAGGCGCTGCCCAATCTCGATGAAATTCTGCGGGTCGAAGGCATCGACGTGTTCTTCATCGGGCCGTCTGACCTGTCGCAGTCGATGGGATATCCTGGCAATGCGAAAGCCCCGCCTGTTGCCAGCGCGATCAAGGAAGCTTTGGCGAAGATCCGCGATGCGGGCCGGGTGCCCGGAATGCCGGCTACGACGGAAACGATCGCTGGCGTCGTAGCCAGCGGCTGCCGCTATATATACACGCACGTGCCGAAGATCGTCGGCGCGGGGGCCACATCGTTCCTGAAGGCTGGCGCGCAGTAGGACCGTCATCCGCCTTAAGCGGCGCGCGGCATCAGCGACGCAGCTGTCGAATGTATGATGGTTACCGTCGTGCCACTTGGTCCGCTCACCACCTCGACACGGGCCTCGAGCTGCTCCGCCAAGGCGTTGACGATGCTGGTTCCCAGGCCGGTCTTGGCAGGGCCGGGGCCTTCATTTTTCTTGCCCATGCCATTGTCCACAATCGCCAGTGTCCAGGCGTCGCCATCGACCACATAGGTGACGACGACGCGACTGTCCTTCTGGTCTTTTTCGAAGGCATACTTCAGCGCGTTGATCACACTTTCCGTGACGATGAGGCCGATGCTGACCGCCTCGCTGGACGCCAAGGTTCCTTCGTCGACCACAGCGGTCAATTTCACGGTCTGGCTGTCGCCGATCATGGATTGCGCCAGTGCCGCACACAACTTCGACAGGTAGGGAGCGACCGCGATCCGCTCACCGAGAGCCGACGGCTTGAGTTGCTGCTGAACCGCAGCGACCGACATCACACGTTTGTGGGCATCCTGCAGGTGTCCGCGCGTCTCTTCCGAGACCACTGTTCTTGCCTTCAGCAGAAGAATGCTGGCGATGATCTGGAGGCTGTTGGCGACGCGGTGCTGCATCTCTTCCAGCAGCAATTCCTTCTGCTTCAGCAACTGCTGTAATTCGCGATCGACCGCTCGCCGCTCCGTGACATCCTCGATGGCCAGCAGCAGCGTGGTATTGGCATCGCCCTCGTAGAACACTTTGCGCGCATTCAGCAGCATGATCCGGCGGCCGACGTTGGGAAACTGATGCTCGACCTCATAACCCTCCATCACGCCGTGCTCCGGCACGATCCGCTCCAGGAGGGTTCTCAAAGCCGGAATGTCCCACTGGCCATCGCCCAAGTCGTAGAGCAGCCGGCCTTGTGTTTCCTCACGGCCGACCTGGAACTTCGAATAAAAGGAGCGGCTGGCCGCCACAACGCGCAGGTTCTTGTCGAGCACCAGCAACGGCTCGTGCACCGTGTCGACGATGGCTTGTGCGAGCGTGCGTGCGTCCCTGATCTCGACGAATGGTTGGCTCGATATCATCAGTGTCCGCTCTTGGCCCGGCCGCAGCCTAAATCAAACGATCGAGGATAGCGAGCCTATATCCATTGTCAGGGCTCGCTTCAGGCCCGACGCTTGACTACCGCCTTTGCCGTGCAACAATGACCGAGGCCTTGATCGGCCCCAACAACTTCTGGTGATCACGGGATGCCGGTTCACGATGACGGTCGCACGCGCCGACCGCCTCCGTCGGCACGGATTGCCAGCAGGACGAAGCGTATCGATCTCGATCGCCTGTCGACCGCCGAGCTGCTGCGAACCAGGTTCTGCGATCTTCCGGTCATGCTCGAACGCACCGTGGTCGAGAGCCGGGCGCGCCGCGTCTTTGACGAGCTGGCGGAGCGCGGCATCACAACAACACCGTCGATCTGGCTTTCGGAGGAATGGTTCAACCCCGATGGCGTCAACGGCTTCGCAATCCCTTTTTATCTCGTGCACCCGCGCCTGATCAGGCTGGAACGTAAGCTCATGCTGGAGGCGGAAGGCGTGGCGGAGCGAGAATGTGTGCGCATCCTGCGGCACGAGACCGGTCACGCCATCGACGAGGCGTTCCAACTTTTCCGGACGCCGGATTACCGGCAAGTCTTCGGCTCGCCGCGCCTAGCCTATCCGACATCGTATGCGGCTCGCCCGCACAGTCGCGATCATGTGCTTCATCTCAATGCGTGGTACGCTCAGGCCCACCCGGTCGAGGATTTCGCGGAGACCTTCGCGGTTTGGCTGCGGCCCAGAAGGTTATGGCGGAGGCAATACCGCGATTGGCCGGCACTCGAAAAACTTGAAGCCGTCAATCGTTGGATGGCGGAGCGTGCCGGCTGGCCGCCGGTGCTGAAAGCGCGGCAGCCGGTCGCGACGCTGGCCGACAACAAGCGCACGCTGGCCGACCACTACGACGAAAAGCGAGCATTCTATGGGATCGGCAGCACCACTCGGTTCGACAATGCGTTGCGTCGGATATTCCCCGAGACGACAGAGGGGCGTCATCCGCGCAAGACCGCCGTCAGCGTTCTGCGCGCCATCCGCACGCCGCTGCGCAAGGAGGTTGCCCGGCCGCTCGGGGTGCCGGCCTACGCCGTTGATCAGGTGCTGCGCCAGCTTATCCAAAGAGCCAAGGCGCTTGACTTGCGGCACTCGCGCTCGACCAATGGCACGATCAAGAACCTTGTGCACCTGGTATCGAGGACTACGATCGATCTCATGAAGAACTCGCCGAGGCTGCCGTTATGACGATCAAGACCAAAAAAACTCGAAAGAAGCTGCGCGTTGTCATGCTGGCGGACGAAAAGCTGCTGCCGAGCGGAAGCATCGAAGATTTCAGCGAGAAGCAGCAGGAACTGCGCAAGACCGAGTTTGACGTGCGCGACGCAATCGAGGAATTGGGCCACGAGGTTTTTTCCATCGGTGTCTCCGACGACCTCTCGACCATTCGTGGATCAATCGACGCGCACAAACCGGACGTCGCCTTCAATCTGGTCGAAGAATTCCGCGGCATCGGTCATTTCGACCAACATGTTGTCAGTTACCTGGAGCTTCGCCGGCAGCCTTACACAGGCTGCAACCCGCGCGGACTGACGCTCGCCCGCGACAAGGCAATCACCAAGAAGATCCTCGCTTACCACGGTCTGAGGGTGCCCGAGTTCGCCATTTTCCCGCAGCGCCGTGCTTTCAAACGCCCTGAGAAACTTGACTTCCCGCTGTTCGTGAAGTCGCTCACCGAGGAGGGATCGGCCGGCATCTCCGGCGCCTCCATCGTGCATGACCTCGAAAAGCTGAAGGAACGCGTGGAGTTCATTCAGCGAACGACGAAATCTACGGCAATAGCCGAACAGTTTATTGAGGGGCGGGAGATCTATGTTGGCGTGATGGGCAACGATCGGGTGTCGGTGCTGCCGGCCTGGGAGTTTTCGATGACCAACAAGGACCCCGACAAGCCGTTGATCGCCTCGGATCGGGCAAAGTGGGATCCCGAGTATCAGCGCCAGGTTGGGTTGAAAACCGGACCGGCGCGGCTCTCCAAGAAAATGCGCGGCGAACTCGAAACCCTTTCCAAGGAGATCTACCGGCTTCTTGGCATGAGCGGGTACGCACGGCTTGACTATCGCGTTACAGAAGCCGGCGACGCCTATCTGCTGGAAGCCAACCCGAATCCGCAGATCGCCAAGGACGAGGATTTCGCCCAATCCGCTCTGCATGCAGGCACGTCGTACCCTGAACTTATCGAGCAACTGATGCAGTTCGGCATGAAGTATAAAGCCAGCGGCATCACTGATTGATGGACGAGCCACTTGGGCGTAGCCATTGAGCGGCGGCGTGCTGTCTGCTAAGAGCATCGGTGCGGGCAGTGCAGGCGCCCGATCAGACGCGTCTTCCCGTGTCCAAGTTCTGCCTCTCATCGCGCGTGTGAGGCAACATGATCAATCAGTCCAGACCATCAACAGCACGAGAAGCCGACGATCGCCTCCTGCTGCTGTCGGGGCACGACCTCGAGTCGTTGCTGACGCCCCAGACCGTGATCGACGCACTGCACGAAGCCTATCGCGAGCTCGCGTCGAACCGGGCCGATCAAGGTAAGTCGATCGGGTTTGTGCTCGAAGGCGGCACTGCCCATATCAAGACGGGTCTTCTGCCGGGCTCACGCGCCGTACTTGCTGCCAAGGTCAATATCAACCTGCCCGGTAACTGGAAGGTGCGGGGATTGCCGACCATCCAAGGTGCCGTGCTGCTTGCCGACACGATCTCCGGTCGGCCCCTAGCGGTGATGGAGTCGATGACACTGACCGCAATCCGAACGGCGGCCACCGCCATGCTTGGCGCCCGATATGGCGCGCGGCGAGATTCGAAAATCGCAGCAATTATTGGGTGCGGCGTGCAGGCCCACTACCAAGTCAAGGCGCTACGGGCAGGCTTTGCTATCGAGGAAATTCGCGTCTTTGACCTGGATACGACGCGAGCCCAAACGTTCGCAACGGCTATCGCCGATTCCGGCGTTCGAGCAACGCCCGCAGCAAGCATCGCGGTCGCGGTCGCCGGTGCCGATATCTGCATCACCTGCACAACGTCGAAACAAGCAGTATTGACCAACGATCTGGCTCTAGCCGGATGTTTCGTTGCGGCGATGGGCGCCGACAATCCGGAAAAATGCGAGATCGCGCCGCGGCTGATGGCGCGGGCACGCATACTCGTCGATGATCTTGAAAGTTGCGCCGCTGGCGGCGATCTCGCCCATGCGCTGCGAGCCGGCTCCGTGTCCCTAGAAGCAGTTCGCGCCGATCTGGCCGACCTCGCATCGGGTCTGAAAAACGGACGCAATTCGTCCGATGAACTCGTGATCTTCGACTCGACTGGCAGCGGTATACAGGATGTCGCCGCGGCGTGGGTGGCCTACCGTACGGCTTGCGAGACGGGACAAGGAATGAGGTTCAACCTGTCGGGTCGGGACGGCCGGAATTAGAGCGCGTCGGTGCCGCTGGCCCTCCCCGGTCATTGACCTGCCTTGGCGTACACCCCGTAGGCCGCATCGACCGCCGCACCGGCGGGCGCCTCGAAACCGTTGCGACGTAGGACGGCATCGAGCGCGGTCAGGCAGCGCAGGATATTCGGCTTGCGACAGACATGCCCCATGCTGCCGATGCGCCAGATCTTTCCGTGCAGCGGTCCGAACGACGTGCCGATTTCGATGCCGAAGTCATGCAGCATATCGGCGCGAACTTTTTCGCCGTCCTGGATCTGCTTCGGGATGACGACACCGGTGACGTTCGACATTCGCTGTTGCGCATCACCGAAAAGGTCCAGAGCCATGGCTTTGAGGCCTGCGCGCAGCGCGGCCGACGACAACCGGTGTCGCGCGATACCAGCTTCGATACCTTCCTCCAGCACCACGCAAGCACACTCGCGGCCAGCGTAGATCATACTGGCCGCTTCCGTGTGATGATTGAGGCGGCGCGGCGACCAGTAATCCATCAGCATGCCGAGGTCGAAATAGTTTGAGCGGATGACCGGTCCATTGCCCTCGATGACGTCGGGCATCTTGATGCCCTGCTCGACATGCCGGCGATGGTTGAGCACCTCGATGACCCGTTCGTTGAACGTCACTGGCGCGATGCCCGGAGGGCCTGACAGGCATTTCTGCAGCCCGGCCGAGGCGATGTCGATCTGCCATGCGTCGGTCTCGAAGGGGTTGCCGCCAAGTGACGCCGTGCAATCGACATAGAGCAACGCGTCGTAGCGATGGCAGATAGCGCCGACGTTCTCCAGCGGCTGCAACATAGTTGTCGATGTGTCGCCCTGACAGATCGCGACAATCCTTGGGCGGTGCAGCTTCACGAGCTGCTCGATGTGGTCACAGGTGAATACCCTGCCCCACTCGATTTCCTCCGAAACCACCTCAGCGCCGATGCGCCTTGCTATTTCTACGATCAGATGGCCGAAGCGGCCGAAGATCGGCACCAGCACTTTGTCGCCCGGCGCTGCGATCGAGGCAAGGCAAGCCTCGATGCCGGCACGGGCACTACCGTCGATCATGAACGTCTGGGCGTTGCCGGTGCGAAATACGGCCCGGTAGAGCGCCATCGTCTGAGTCATCAGGGCGGTGAACTCGGGGTCGAACTGGCCCTGGATTGGTACCGACATGGCACGCAGCACACGCGGGTAGACATCGACCGGGCCTGGCCCCATCAGCAGGCGCGGCGAGGGATCGAGTTGCCGAAACAATTCAGGGATCATAGGTTGGGTGTTCAACGACGACACTCCAATGTCTGGCGCGGCGACCACATCGATCTCATATGTGCAGCCCGCCTGTCCACGGATGTCGGCTGACTGCGCATGTTTTGTTGCAAATAGGCGGCATCGCCGGTATAACACGCGATACCCCCTTCATTTCATTAGAACAAAGGGTCGCCGTTGCGGGAAGCAACGGGGCCAAAGGAGATGTTACATGAGCGATCGCAAACCGCTGATGCCCAAGGCGACGGCTGTCTGGCTCGTCGAGAATACGTCGCTGTCGTTCGACCAGATTGCCGAGTTCTGCGGCATGCATCTTCTCGAGGTGAAGGGCATCGCCGACGGTGATGTCGCGGCCGGCATCAAGGGTATGGACCCGATCACCTCCGGTCAGTTGACGCGCGAGGAGATCAAGCGTGTCGAGGCCGACGAGGGCGCGCATCTCCGTCTGGCCGCATCCAAGGTCGAAGTGCCGCCGGTCAAGACTAAGCGCGGTCCGAAATATACGCCGGTGTCGCGCCGTCATGACCGACCAAACGCGGTGCTGTGGCTATTGCGCAATCACCCTGAACTGAAGGACAGTCAGTTGATGCGCCTCGTCGGCACCACCAAGCCGACGATTTCCCAGATCCGCGGCCGCACGCACTGGAATTCGCCGAACCTGACGCCGCAGGATCCGGTCGCGATGGGTCTGTGCTCGCAGATCGATCTCGACGCCGAGGTCGGGAAGGCCGCAGCCCGCGTCGCGAAAGAACGCCGTGACGCAGGCATTCCGGAACCCGAGCGCGGTGGTACGTTGCTGCCGACCGCCACGACGACCGGTGGCGCCTCGATCATGCAGCCGAAGGAAAAGGAAGCGCCAAAGGCCGAGACCGAGGCCGAGGAGCAGGCGCGCGTCCTCGCCAAACTCAAAGGCATGTCGGGGGCTGAGAAGGGAGCGGAGGGGGGGGAGTGAGCATGGGTGGGCCTTCTGCCCAGCCATGTCAGCATAGCACCTGCGCAATGCTGTAGGGTGAAGGAAGCCGACAGCATCGGTCAGCCGCCGGTTTGCGCCTGGAGCCGCTCAGCCTCGTAATGTGTGCGCCACCGGTTCGGCACCGCGGATGTCGTCTAATATCTCAATCTTGCCAAGTATCAAGCGCGCAGTTGGGCGAAGCCCGCTTTCCCGTAGGCGCTGGAGGCTCAACTCGCCGCGTCCGCGAAACATCAGGCCGCCGAGACCGTTTAACTTGGTCGAACCGAAGAGGAGTGCAGCTATGGCTTACGTTCAAGGATTTGTTACCCCCGTCCCCGCGGCCAGCAGGGATGCCTATTGCAAGCAAGTCGTCAAATGGGCGCCGATGTTCAGAGAGTTCGGTGTGACGCGCATGGTTGAAGGCTGGGGCGACGATGTGCCGGACGGCAAGGTCACCGATTTCAAAGGCGCGGTGAAGGCGAAGGACGGCGAAGTCGTCGTCTTCGGCTGGTGGGAATTTCCCTCAAAAGAGGTTCGCGACGCGGCGAACGAAAAGATGATGAGCGATCCGCGCATGAAGGAGATGGGCGCGTCGATGCCATTCGACGGCCAGCGTATGATCTTCGGCGGCTTTGCACCGATCGTCGACGAGAAGGCAGGCGAGCGGGGAGGTTATTTCGACGGCTATCTGGTTCCGGTGCCGAGCGGCAACAAGGAAGCCTATCGCGCCATGGCCCAGAAAGCGGCGGCAGTATTCAAGGAATACGGCGCGACCCGCATTGTCGAGGCCTGGGGGGACGATGTCCCCGATGGCAAGGTCACCGACTTCAAGGGTGCGGTCAAAGCCAAGGGCGACGAGAAAATCGTCTACTCCTGGGTCGAATGGCCTTCGAAGGAGGCCCGCGATGCCGCTTGGCCCAAAATCATGGAGGACGCGCGGATGAAACCCGACAAGAGCAACATGCCGTTCGATGGCCAGCGCATGATCTACGGAGGGTTCATCCCTATCCTCGACGTCTAAAGCAGCGGCGGAGAGCTGGGGGGTGCGACGCGCACCTACCCCACCAACGCCCTCACCCTTTCCTGCACCGCCGGCACGACGTCCGCTTCGAACCAGGGATTGGTTTTGAACCAGCCGATGTTGCGGGGGCTTGGATGCGGCAGCGGCAGGACGCCGGCCGGCAAGTACTCGCGCCACGCAACCACCGTCGCGGTCAACGTCGACCGTCGCCTTGCCTTCAGATGCCACGCCTGAGCATAGCGACCGAGCGCCAAGGTCAGACCTATCCGTGGCAGTTCGCCGAGCAGACTCGTGCGCCACCGCGCGGCGCATTCGGGTCTGGGCGGCAGATCGCCAGCCTTGCCCGTTCCGGGATAGCAGAACCCCATCGGCACCAGCGCAAACAAAGCCGGATCGTAGAACTGTTCGCGCGTAACACCGAGCCATCGGCGCAGACGGTCGCCGCTCGGGTCGTTGAACGGAATGCCGGTCTCGTGCACCTTCCGCCCCGGCGCTTGACCGGCAATCAGAATGCGGGCCGCCGGATCGGCCTGCACCACAGGCCGGGCGCCGAGCGGCAGTTGGCCAGCGCAAATCTCGCATTTGCGAATGCTGTCGAGTAGACGTGCGCAGGTTGTGACAGCGGACGCCATGACCTTCGGCTTACCGCCACCAGCCGTCCGCAAACGCCGTGATCAGCGCCCGCGCGATCGCCTGTTGGCCGGGCACCCAGAAATTCTCGGGGTGGCGTTGTTCCAGCATCTGGCGCGCTTCCTCGCGGCTGAACCAGCGCGCTTCCTCGACCTCGTTCGGGTCAATTTTTATTGCGGTGGTCTTTGCCAGCCCAAGTGCGCCGAGCATCAGCGAATGCGGGAACGGCCAGGGCTGGCAGGAATGGTACCGGACCTCGCCGACTTCGATGCCGGCTTCCTCCAAGATCTCACGCCGGACTGCGTGCTCGAGATCTTCTCCCGGTTCTATGAAACCGGCAAGCGTCGAGTACATGCGCGGCTCCTTCTGGAATCTCGCCTCGTGACCCAACAGGCATCGCTCGCCGTCGATGACGAGCATGATCACCACCGGGTCGGTGCGGGGAAAATGCTCCTGCCCACACGCCCAGCACTTGCGCTTCCAGCCGCCGTCCTTGACCATGGTGGTGCCGCCGCAACGTCCGCAGCAATGCGTGCCCTCGTGCCAATGGGTGAGCGATTTTGCCTGCCCCACCAGGGAGACCTCGTCGGCGCTCATGATACCCTGCGTGGCAAGTGTACGCAGATCGACGATGGGCCGCATCAGGGCGGATCCGCCCGGTGCCGCCTTCGCCCGGTGTTCGCTCACCGCGATCGCGAAATGCCCGGCACCCGTCGAACGGTCGATACCAAGGAACAGCGCATCCATCGTCGGCAGCGCCAGACCTTGAAGTTCCACGTTCGAGAACCAGCGGATGGTTGCCTCGGTCCGGGCGTCGTTGGAGCGGATAACGGGCTTGGCGTCTGCGAGCACGAGGTAACGAGCCTCGGCCGCATCGCGCAAATTGCGCAGAAAGATTTCGTCACCGCGCTTCAAGCTCATCCGGTCGAGCGTGGTCGTGGTACGCAGCGTCGGTGTCATGTGAAGCCCTTTCACGGATCGTTGGTAAAGAGCACAGCCGCTGCCTTGCTGCAATATCGGAGCACACTTGCCTCGTGCGCCATTCCCCGCCATATACGCGATGGGAAGTTGGCTGCGGACGTGTCTCTCGCCAACCGGGTCAGGACCGGAAGGTAGCAGCCCTAACGAGCCGGATATGGGTCGTTGGTCAGCTTCCCACTCGCAGCCGGTCGCGGATGATAGGGCCCGCGCGGCTTCCAGCCCGATGCGGCCAACACGGATTGGTCTGGCGGTTGCAAGATGGCGCCTAGAAAGACTCCCGATAAGACGTCCGGCGGTAAGAGCACGGCTGATGCGGTGATGTCAAAACCTTACGTCGTGCTGGCGCGCAAATATCGACCCGAGACCTTTAAGGACCTGATCGGGCAGCAGGCCATGGTGACGACGCTGACGAACGCGTTCGCGACCGACCGCATCGCACAGGGCTATATGCTGACCGGGGTGCGCGGCGTCGGCAAGACGACCACGGCACGAATTCTAGCACGAGCATTGAACTATTCGAAGCCTGGTGCCGCCGATCGTCCCACGGTCGACCTCGATGGCTACGGCGTCCATTGCGCGGACATTATCGCCAGCCGTCATCCCGACGTGCTGGAGATGGATGCCGCGTCGAACACCGGCATCGATAATATGCGCGAGATCATCGAGAGCGTGCGCTACAGGCCGCTGCTTGCGCGCATGAAGGTATTCATCATCGACGAAGTCCACATGCTCTCGAAGGGCGCTTTCAACGCATTGCTCAAGACGCTGGAAGAGCCGCCCGGACATGTGAAGTTCATTTTTGCGACCACTGAGATCCGCAAAGTCCCCGTCACCGTGCTTTCGCGCTGTCAGCGGTTCGATCTGCGGCGCGTCGATGTTCCCGAATTATCTGCGCATCTCGGACGGATTGTAGTGTCCGAAGGAGCGTCGGCGGAGCCCGAAGCATTGCTGCTGATTGCGCGCGCCGCCGAGGGCTCGGTGCGTGACGGGTTGTCGTTGCTCGATCAAGGCATCGCGATGGGGTCGGGCAAGGTCACTGCCGCGTCGGTCCGAGCCATGCTGGGCGTTGCCGATCGCGGGCGTGTTTTCGACCTGCTCCATTCGTTGCTCGGCGGCGACACCGCGTTGACGCTCGAACGGTTCGCGGGCCTGCACCGGGACGGCGCCGAGCCGGTCCAGATCCTCGCCGATCTAGCTGATGCGGTGCACGTCGCCACGCGCGTCAAGGTGGCGGGCGAGGCGGCAGCCGGTGAAGCGCTGTCCGCCGAGGAGACGCGCCGCGCGGTCGAACTATCGAACGATCTGTC
>JBGTIU010000208.1:0-42404 GCA_041745515.1 Hyphomicrobiaceae bacterium
GCAGGCGGCGAAGGCGGCTGAGTTGGCGAGCCCGAGGTGGGCGTCGGTGCGCAGGATGAAGAGCGGCCGGCCACCGGCAGCGGCATCGAGCTCGGCAAGCGTCGGATAGCCGCCGCTCTCGCGCTCGTTAAAGCGGTAGCCGATGACCCACTGCGTGAGGCCCTGCGCGCGGGCGCGGGCGGCGATTGCCTCGAGCAGTTCGGCGCGCGATGTGATCTTGCCGGGTCCGAGGTCGCACCACTTGGCCAGGCGAATGGCGTAGGTATCGGGGTGGCAGTGCGAATCGACGATGCCCGGGATCGCCGTCGCCCCGCCGAGATCAAGCCTCCGCGTTGCTGGACCCGCCACGTGATCGACCTCCGCGAGATCGCCGAGCGCGACGATGCGGCCTTGGTAGGCGGCGAGGCATGACACCACGCGATCGGACGGGTCGAGCGTGCGGATGCGGCCGTTGACGAGGAGGAGATCGGCACTGGTCACGGCTCAGTCCTCCCCGTGCGTCAAGTTGGCGCCGCCGCTGCCGCTGCACACGTGAGCCGCCCGGTCATGGCATCGTCAGTTCTTGGCAGCAGCGTTTGGCGCCTCGGTGGTGGGCCGCGTCACGGGGGTTCGCTGCAGCATTTGCGTCAAACCGAGCAGGACGACAGACATCAAGATCAGCAGCGTCGAGATGGCCGCGATCGTCGGATCGATCTCGTCGCGCAGCGCGTTGAACATGCGTCGCGTCAGCGTCGCCTTGTCTCCGCCGGCGATGAATAGCGAGATCACGACCTCGTCGAGCGAAGTGATGAAAGCGAGCAGCGCCGCCGAAATCACGGAAACCTTGATCTGCGGCAGCGTCACGGTCAGGAACGCCCAGGGACGGCTCGCACCGAGGCTGCGCGCCGCCATCTCCTGGTTCATGTCGTAGCTCTTGAGGCTCGAGGCGACGGTGATTACGACCAGCGGGATCGCCATCACCGAGTGCGCGAGCACGATGCCCGTGAGCGTGTTGTTGAGCCCGAGGTGCGCATAGAGGAGGAAAATGCCGATGGCGATCAAAATGCCGGGGATGATGAGTGGCAGCATGAAGGCCGCATAGGCGATCCGAGCGAAGCGCGAGTGCGAGGTGTTCATGCCATAGGCGGCGAGCGTACCGAGCGCTGTCGAGATGATCATCGTCAGGGTGGCAGCGTTGAACGACATCACCGTCGCGTCGCGCCACTCGACGGCACTGAAGTAGGCCTCGTACCAGCGCGTCGACCAGCCGGGTGGCGGGAAAGCCAGATAGCGCGAATCCGAGAAGCTCAATGGAATGACGAGCAGGCTAGGCAAGATCAGGAACAGCACGATCAGGCCGCCGAGCATGTAAAGCCACAAGCGGCCGGCGTGCGTGATCTGGGTCTCGGTGGCGGGGCGGCGAACCATCAGCGCCCTCCGATGATACGGTCGAAACCGATCAGCCGTCCGACGCCCCAGATGATACCGAGCGTCATGGCCAGCAAGACGACGCCGAGTGCACTCGCTGCACCCCAGTCGGAATGATAGGTAACGTTGCGCTCGATCTGCATCGACCACATCATCACCCGCCCGCCACCGAGCAGCGCCGGCGTCACATAGAAGCCGAGGCAGAGCACGAACACGATGATGATGCCGGCGAAGAGGCCGGGCAACGAGAGCGGCACGAACACCTGCCAGAATGCCCTCACCGGCGATGCGCCGAGGTTTGCCGCCGCCCGCATATAGTCGCGATTGATGGAGCGCATGGTGGCGTAGAGCGGCAGCACCATGAACGGAAGCATGATGTGGACCATGCCGATCGCCGTGCCGGTGAAGTTGTGCATTAGGCGCAGCGGCGCCTCGATCAATCCCATGTCCTGCAGCCAAGTATTGACGACACCGCGTCGCTGCAAAAGCACCAGCCAAGCGTAGCAGCGCACGAGCAGCGAGGTCCAGACCGGAAACAGCACCAGCAGCATCAGCATCGTGGCGAGCCGCGGGCCCACCTGTGAGATGAGATACGCCAGCGGATATCCGAGCGCGATGCAGATGGCGGTGACCAGGAACGACAGCTCGAACGTCGTCTGCAGGGTCAGAATGTAAGCCGGGTGCAGCAGACGTTCGTAGTGCTCGAGCGTGAAGCCCGACTTACCGCGGAAGGAGAGCCAAAACAGCCAGGCGATCGGCGCCAGCGCAATTGCGCCGATAAGTAGGAGGCCGGGAAGCGACAGTGCAGAGAGCGCAGTGGCCTCACTGCGCACCTGTTTGCGGAGCGCGGCAGCGTTTAGGGCTTCACGCGCTTGCGGTTCGCGTCCAATCACCGGCTCGGGAAGGCTGGTGGTCGTCATGATGCACCTTCGCCGGGGACCAGTATGGCGTCGCAGGCCGGTAGCCCAAGCCGCACCGGTGCGCCTGGCTGCGGCAGAGTGGGCCCCGCGCTCGTCGCAGGCAGCCGGATCGCTAACTCGATTCCATCGGGCAGATCGACGTAGAGCAGCGTGCTCTCGCCCTGGTAGACGACCTCCCGCGCCGTCCCGTCGAAAACGTTGAAGCCATCCCCGCCGCCGTTTGAAACAAGCTTGAGTCTCTCTGGCCGCACGATAAGGAACTGCTGGCGGCTGGCATGGCGCGGCGGCTCTGGCAGCTCGAGTGGGCATTCGCGGTAGTAGGCCGTTCCGCCGCGCACCGATACCGGCACAAAGTGTGACTCCCCGATGAACTCGGCGATGAACCGGCTGTCGGGCCGGTCATAGATATCGCGCGGCTTGCCGATCTGGCGGAAGCGGCCCTTGTCGATCACTGCGACGCGATCCGACATGGTCAGGGCCTCGCGCTGATCGTGGGTGACGTAGACCGTCGTCATGCCGAGGCGCTTATGGAGGTGGCGAACCTCGATCTGCATCTGCTCGCGCAGCTTCTTGTCGAGCGCGGACAAGGGTTCGTCCATCAGCAGGATGCGCGGCTCGAACACGATCGCGCGCGCGAGCGCGACGCGCTGGCGCTGGCCGCCGGAGAGCTGGTCGATATTGCGCGTGCTGTGCTCGCCGAGCTGCACGAGCTCGAGCACCTTGTGCACGCGGGCGTTCACCTCCGCCTTGCCGACGCCGCGCAGGCGCAGCGGATAACCAACGTTGCCGGCGACCGTCATGTGCGGGAAGAGGGCATAGTTCTGGAACACCATGCCGACATCGCGCTTGTGCGGTGCCACCAGCGACACGTCGCGGTCGCCGAACCGCACCCCGCCGCTGTCGGGCCGGATGAAACCGGCGAGGACCATCAGTAGCGTCGTTTTGCCCGAACCCGATGGTCCAAGCAGCGTGATGAATTCGCCGCTCGCGATCTCAAGGCTGACATCGTCGAGCGCAGCGAAGCTGCCGTATGTCTTGGTGACGCTTCGGACCGAAATCGGCAATGATATCGCCGTGCTCACCCCGGTCTCTGCCTTCACCCTCACCTCCCGCGCGCGGCAATGGGAAAGAGCCGGCCGAGCGGCCAGCTCCCGCCAGTCGTCGCCGCTACTTCTGCACGAACGCGTCGAAGCGCTTCACCATCGCATCGGCATTGTTGACCCACCACGAGACATCCTGGATGAAGCCCTTCTTGAAGTTCTCCGGCGAGTTCGGCAAGCCCGGCATCTTCTCCTTCGGGATCACGCCGGTGTCGTAGGATTTCGAGTTCGAGGGCGCGTAATTGATGTAGTTCGAGATGCGGGCGTTCACCTCGGGCCGCGACATGATGGCGATCGCCTTCATGGCGAGTTCCTTGTTCGCCGCCCCCTTCGGGATCATCCAGGAATCCGAGACGATGATCTGCTGATTGAAGGTCGTCTTGATCTTGCCGCCCTTGCCCTCGGCTTCAGTCTCGAGCGCCTGGATGCGGCCATTCCACGCCGCCACCATGTCGACCTCGCCATCCTTGAGCACCTGGGCAGACTGCGCGCCCGAGCTCCACCAGACGAGCACGTGCGGCTTCAGCTGCTCGAGCTTCTTGAAAGCGCGATCGACGTCGATCGGATAGAGTTTGTCCATCGGCACGCCGTCGGCGATCAGCGCCTGCTCGAGCGCGTAGATCGGATGCTTGCGGATCGAGCGCTGGCCGGGGAAGTTCGTCGTATCCCAGAACGCCGCCCAGCCCGGCGGCTCCTTGCCGGGAAACGCCTTGTCGCGCCAGCCGATGGCGACGGAGTAGACGATCTGCGGTGCGCAGTGCTCGGAACGGCCAAGTGCCGTCGGCACGTCGGCAAGCGCCTTCATGGTGTCGGCATCGAACTTCTCGAGGCGGCCTTCCTTCTCCAGCAGCGCGCAGCTATAGGCGCCCTGAGTCGTCAGATCCCAGGTCGGATTGCCAGAGGCGACCTGCGTGCGCACGTCCGCGATACCGGAGGTGTTGTCCTCCTTGATCGTGACGTTCAACTCCTTCTCGACGATGCCGAACCAGGCCTCCTTCTGCGCCTTCTGGAAAGCGCCACCCCACGAGGAGATGGTCAACGTCTTTGTCTGTGCGAAGGCATCGGTCGCCCCCATACCAACGACGATGCCCAGTACCGCAGCCGAGCCAAGCAGCACGTTTCGCATGTTCCTCTCCTCCGTGAGCCATCCGATAGGATCTCGCGATCACCGTTCTGATGTCACTTGTTCTTATTAGCGTGGATGACACAATGCTTGTGCACTGCAAGTCAAGGGGCTTTGATGCGAGGACGCCTGCGCCGGATTTGATGTTGCGGCCGTGGAGACAAGCTGCTCGCATCGCCATGAGTGTGACGGGCGCGATATGAGGCTGGCGCACGGAGCCGCTACCATGACGTCTGCAAGAAGCACTGCTCGGAGCTGGGTCGGCAGCAACATTGGAATGCTTTCGGACTGGTGCGCAACGATCTGGGACTATGGTGAACCGGCCTGGCGCGAATATCGCTCGTCCGCGCTTTATATCGATATATTGCAGCGCGAAGGGTTCACGGTCGAATGCGGGAGCGGCGGCATGCCGACCGCATTCTGTGCCATCTGGGAGAATGGCAAGGGTCCGACGATCGGCGGCTATGCCGAGTACGATGCGGTGCCCGGCAACTGTCAGGCCGCAGATGTCGTCAGGCGCCCGCGCGCCGGGCTCAGTCCGCACGCCGCCGGACACACGGATCCGCATTCGGCGCTTGGCATCTCGTCGCTTGGCGGGTTTCTTGCCGCCAAAGCCGCGATGCAGACGTGCGGGATCAAGGGTCGGCTGAAGTTCTTCGGCGAGCCCGCCGAGAAGACGCGCGGATCAAAGCCGATCCACGCCGCGCGCGGCTACTACGACGACCTCGATGCTGCCATTTCATTCCATCCGTTCTGGGCGTTGCCGTACTGCAATACGGTCCGATGGGACACCCACTGCGGCGCGGGTTACGGCGCTGTATACACGTTCACGTGCGACGCGCCCGAGACGTGGCTCGCAACCGAAAACATGTCAGCCGTGCCCGGTTACCACGCCGCCTCGCGTGCGCCAGGCGCCAACGATGCGGTCGTCGCCATGTACGGCTTCGGCAAGTCACTGAAGGAGAGCCTGCTGCCGAGCGGCTCCAGCTGGACGATCAACGAGGCGATCCTGGCAATGGGCCAGGCGACCGCCGACAATCTGCCCGCGAGCCTCGCGCAGATCATGTATTTCGTGCGCGTTTCGACGATCGAGATGGCTGAGCACGTCGTGCGCGGCCTCGATCATTACGCGGAGGCGGCCGCGCGGGTCGCCCACTGTACTTGGCGTCGCACCTGGATCGCGAAGTCGCGGCCGGGTCTTGCCAATCACGTCCTGGCGCGCGCGACCTATGCAAATCTCGAGACGGTCGGCGCGCCGAAGTTCGATGGCGAAGCGGTGCGGCTTGCCCAGGAGATCCAGAAGTCGCTCGGTCTCGAGCCCATGCAGCGGCCCTACCTGCCAGTCATCGAGCAGCTGATGGCGCCCGAGGAAGCCGAACGGATCGAACGCCAGCGCTTGGCGCCGAGCCAGATCCACGCTTCCTCCGACGACTATACGGAATACTGCTGGCATGCGCCGACCGTGCGGTTGATGGTCGGCCGGCCGCTGCTGGCGTCGCCGCGTCCTGGATATGCCTATCCATCCTGGGCAATCAATGCGCTCGGCGGCTTGCCGGCCTGCATCGATCCCATGACATCTGTTGCCGCACAGACGATAGCGATGACGATCGTCGATCTGCTGGAGAAGCCGGATCTGCTGGCTGCGGCGAAACGCGAGTTCGTGGACCGCACCGGCGGCGGCATCGGTGGCAAGACGTGGATTGCGCCGTTGTGCGACTATCCCCCGCCCATCCACTTTCGCTGGCCGGAATACATCGACACCCCGCGCAGCCGGCGCGAATGGGTGATCCCGACCACTCCTGACGACGACCCCCGTACGACATGAACCCTATTTACAGGATTGAGTGATCGCCATGACCCTGCATTTCGAACGCAGCGAATTCGACACTCGCGTCGCCGCAGCGCGTGCCGCATTGCGGCGGGAGAAGCTCGACGCGTTGATTTTGACCGCTCAGGAAAGCCACTACTACCTCACCGGTTTCGACACGTCGGGCTACGTCTTTTTTCAGTGCGCCGTGCTGACCGCCGACGCTACGCCGATCGTCCTGCTCACGCGTCGCCCGGATCTCGAGCAGGCCCGGCGAACCTCGACCATCGAAGACATTCGCATCTGGTACGACAAGGAGGGCGGCGATCCGAGCGAGGACCTCGCAGCAATCCTCGCCGAGAAGGGCCTGGAAGGTGGCCGGATCGGTATCGAATTGCGCTCGTTCGGCCTCACGGCGGATAAATACGAGTTGGTGCGCCATCGGCTCGCGGGCCGGTGCGAACTCATCGACGCCTCCCACGTCGTCCGCAACGTCCGACTTGTCAAATCTTCCGCCGAGATCGCCTATGTGCGCCGTGCCGCCGAACTCGCCGATCTTTCGCTCGAAGCGATGTTGGCCGCAGCCAAACCGGGAGCCTTCGAGGGCGATATCGCGGCAGCAGGAGCGGTGCCGATCCTGTCGGGCGGAGGTGATCCGCCGCCCTCCGGGCCGGTGCTGGGGTCTGGTGATCGAGCGCTGCTCATCCGCAGCGCAACGGGTTTCCGTCACCTCGATCCCGTCGACCAGCTCACTCTCGAGTTTGCCGCCAGCTATCGCCACTACTGCGCATGCCTGATGCGAACGGTCGCCATTGGCAAGCCTAACGAAATGCAGCGCCGCATGTTCGAAGTCACCCGTGACGCGCTTGCAGGAATGACCGAGGCGGCCAAGCCGGGACGACCACTCGGCGAAATCGACGACGCGCACCGTCGGGTCTATGACGCCGCGGGTTACGGCGACGTTCGCATGTCAGCTTGCGGCTATTCGCTCGGTGCACTGTACCGGCCAACTTGGATGGATGTGCCCCCCATGCTCTACTCTGGCAACCCGATGCTGGCCGCCCCTGGGATGGTCCTCTTCCTGCATGCCATCCTCATTGATGCGCCGGAAAAACTTGCCATGTCGCTCGGTCATACCATTGTGCTCACAAACTCGGGTTGCGAGGTGTTGAGTGGAATTCAGCCGGACTACACCGTTTGCGTATAACCGGCTATCCGTCGCAGTTGAGAACGTCATTGAGCCTCATGCCGCTCGGCAGCAGAAGGGCAATTGCTGCAAGAGCAGATGAAGAATGCCGCGAAACCGTATCGGGGCGCGACAGTGCCTCTCCCTCCCGGGACAGGAACCGCTCGCGCTTCTCCTCATGATATCGTTCGAGCGCTGTTCAATCTTGGCTGCTGATGCGATAGGCCGCTTTCTCCATCCACCGAGGATCGACGTCGATACCCCAGCCTGGCTCTCCTGTGACAGTTACCTGCCCATCCCGTACATCATAGGGTCGGTTCCGAAAGAGACCGTACTGCCAAGGGTAGTAGTCCGCCTCCTCGATCGAGAACTCAAGATACTTCCCGGCGTTCGGGATCGCGCGCAAGAGGTGCATGGTGAACAGAGTGACCATCGAAAGATTGGCGCTATGCGGAGTGCATGGGAGGCCGGCAAGCTCGCCCATTTTGGCGACGCGCAGGGTGCGAACCAATCCGCCGAGATAGCAAACGTCGGGTTGGATCACGTCGACCGCCTTCATCTCGATCATGTGCCGCCAGACCGGCATGAAGCAGTCCTGTTCGCCGCCCGTCACGTCGATATCGAGAGCGTCGCGGACCTCTTTGGTTTGCTCGAGCTCCCAATAGGGGCATGGTTCCTCGAAGTGCGTGACACCGTTGTCCTCGAGCAGGCGGCCGACTTCGATGGCGCGCGTTGGCGAGTAGCAACTGTTGGCGTCGACCAGCAATGACGGACTGGCTCCAAGCGCCCGGCGAATCAGCGGTACAATCTCTTCAGTGCGTCCCGGCCACTCGTCCTTGTCATGACCGTACTCGGCGCCGACTCGGAACTTGAACGCGTCGAAACCGTGCTTGTCGCGCAACCGCAGGAAGCGCGCAGCCTCATCCTTCGGCCAGATGTCTCGCTTCATCGAGGATGCGTAAGCCCTGAGTTTTCCCGGCGTACCGCCAATCAACTCGGTGACGCTCTTGTTCTCGACCTTGCCGCGCAAGTCCCACAGCGCTGTATCGAGGCCACACATTGCGCGGCACAAGTAGGAGCCTGGAAATTTATGCTCACGCTCCGGAATACTATCGATCAGCGCCTCGATGTCGAATGCGTCCTTGCCGAGCGACCAGGGCACGACCTGACGGTGCACAACCTGCGCCGTGATGTCGGCATTGTAGGTTGATGTCTGCCCCCAGCCCTGGTGGCCGCTGTCGGTCGTGACGCGGACAAAGCCCACGAACGCCGTCGAAAATGTTTCGATGCTCTTTATTTTCATGAAGACGCCTGATGCGCGACCTAGCTGGGCTTGGACAGTCGGGCAGTATTGGCCGCCAAACAAGGTCCATTTGGAGATTGTATGCTCGGTCGCGTGCGCATTGGTCTGGTGCTTGTTTGAGGTGGTACTCTCAGGCGGGCCAATATCTCATAAGGTCTGGACTGCGGAACGTACGATGCGGTTTCGCGGGGGAGGCGGGAATTGTCGACGGACTTCGATTACATTGTGGTCGGCGCAGGCTCTGCAGGATGTGTCCTCGCCAATCGACTGACTGAAAACGGGCGCCATGCCGTGCTGTTGCTGGAAGCCGGTGGCAGTGATCGCCGTTTCTGGCTGCACGCCCCGATCGGCTACGGCAAGTCGTTTTACAATCCAGCAGTCAACTGGATGTACCGTACCGAAGCCGATCCGGGCCTCGCCGACCGCAGCGGGTATTGGCCCCGCGGCAAGGTACTGGGCGGATCGAGCGCCATCAATGCGATGGTCTTCATTCGCGGCCATCCCGCGGATTTTGACGACTGGCAATCGGTCGGCAACACGGGCTGGGGCTGGCGCGATGTGCTGCCGTATTTCAAGAAACTGGAAGACAATAGCAACGGCGCCGACGAGTGGCGAGCGACCGGCGGGCCCCTACGCGTCACCGACGTTTCGCGCGACCTGCATCCGCTATGCCAGACCTACCTTCAAGCAGGTCAGCAGGCCGGCCTTGCCGTTACTCCAGACTTCAACGGCGCCGTGATGGAGGGCGTCGGGCTCTATCAGATCACCACGCGCTATGGCCGACGCATGTCGACAGCTCGTGCCTATCTTTACCCGGCACGACGTCGGCCAAATCTGCGGATTGAGACGAATGCGCATGCCACGCGCATTGAGTTCGAAGGTCGTCGAGCCGTGGCAGTCCATTTTTGTCTGAACGGCCAGAGCCGGTCAGCACGGGCGCGTCGTGAAATCGTACTTTCCGCCGGGTCGATAAACTCGCCGATGCTGCTGCAATTGTCAGGGGTTGGGCCAGGTGCGCTGCTGCATGCGCTTGGTATTGAGGTCACCCAAGAGAGCCCCGCGGTCGGCCGAAATCTGCAAGACCACCTTTGCGTTGACCACCTCTATCGGTCGCGTGTTCCCACGCTCAACAATCAGCTGCGGCCGCTGCGAGGCAAGCTCTGGAACGGCCTGAAGTACATTGCAGCACTGCGCGGGCCGCTCAGTCTCAGTGTGAACCAGGGCGGCGGCTTCTTCCGATCACGCCCTGGACTCGACCGGCCGAACATGCAGCTTTACTTCTCTCCTGTCAGCTACACCAAGGCCGCGCCGGGCAAGCGCGCGCTGCTCAGCCCTGATGTAGAGCCGGGCTTCCTTCTGAGCGTCCAACCTTGCCGGCCAGCAAGCCGCGGTCACCTGCAAATCCGGTCGGCCGATCCCTTCGACACTCCGGTGATCGTGCCAAACTCGTTGTCAGAGCCGAGCGATTTGGAAGATATGCTGGAAGGCTGCGGTTTCCTGCGCAAACTAGCCGCGACGCCCGCGTTGTCTGGCGTAATCGCCGACGAGCTCTTCCCTGGCCGCGCGGTCCAGACTCGTGATGCGATGATCAAGGACATACGCAACCGCGCCGCGACGGTTTACCATCCAGTATCGACGTGCCGCATGGGCCCGAGTGCAGGATCGGCGGTGGTCGATCACCGGCTCAAGGTCCACGGGCTCGACGCTTTGCGGATCGTCGACGCGTCGGTCTTTCCCGCGGTGACGTCCGGCAATACCAATGCGCCGGTGATCATGGTGGCGGAGAAGGGTGCCGATCTCATCCTGGCTGACGCCAAGCCGTAGTTCGCTGCCTCCAAGCATCTCGGTCGCACCAGCATTGCAAGAAGAGGGCTTCAACGTGACGTACGATCTGTTCACCAAAGACAGCAAGATGGAGCCCTACTGGTGGGATAAGGTGCCTCGGCCGGACCTACCGACGCTGGACGTGCCAGGCGATGCCGATGTCGTCGTAGTCGGTTCGGGTTATACCGGCTTGCATGTGGCGCTCCAGACCGCTCGCGGCGGACGCCATACTGTGGTGTTGGATGCCGAAGCAGCGGGCTATGGCTGCAGCACACGCAATGGCGGGCAGATTTCGACGAGCATCAAGCCGTCCTACGAAGACCTGGCGAAGCGGCACGGCGCTGAACGAGCATTCGCCATACTGAAAGAGGGCCATGCCTCGTTGGCGTGGATCAAGCACTTCGTTGCGGCAGAAAAGCTTGATTGTGATTTCGGTGTTGTTGGTCGCTTCCATGCCGCGCACAACGCGTCGCAGTACGAAGCCTTGGCGCGGCATATTTCAAATCAACCCAGAGGGCTTGAGGTCGAGGCACACGCCGTCCCGCGCTCCGAGCAACACAGCGAGCTCGGCTCTGACATCTATTACGGCGGCGTCGTCTATTCGGCCCACGCTTCGATTGATCCTGCCCGCTATCACCAAGGACTCTTGGACCGTGTTCGCACGTCAGGGGCCGACATCATCCCTCATTGCGCTGTCACAGCTATCGACACTACGACTAGCGGCTATAGCGTTCAAACGGCACGAGGCACCGTTAATGCACGAGATGTCGTCATTGCGACGAACGGCTATACCGGCGGGTTGACGCCCTGGCTGCAGCGACGTGTCATTCCCATCGGCAGCTACATGATCGCTACCGAACTGCTGGAACCATCGCTGATGGACCGCCTTATTCCGAAGAACCGAATCGTCAGCGACACACGAAAGGTCGTTTACTATTACCGCGCCTCCCCCGACCGGCGTCGGATCCTGTTTGGTGGGCGCGTCTCGCTAAACGAGACCGATCCGAGCGTCAGCGGGCCCAAACTCCACGCCGACATGGTGCAGATTTTTCCCGAGTTGGCATCGACCCGGATCAGCCATTCCTGGTGCGGCTACATTGCCTATACGTTCGACGATTTGATGCACGTGGGCCGTCATGACGGCATGTACTATGCCATGGGGTACTGCGGCGCCGGCGTCGGCACTGCGAGCTATTTCGGCATGCGTATCGGACAGCAGCTGCTCGGCCTTGCCGAGGGTAAGACCGCACTCGATGGCCTCAAGTTTGAAACGCGCCCACTCTACTACGGCAATCCTTGGTTCCTTGCGCCCTCTATTCTCTACTATCGCTGGCGCGACACGCGGGCTGTGTGATGCCGCGACGATGCCGGCTCGATGACATCCAAGACTTCGACAAAGAGTGCGCTCCTACAGCAGCTCCTAGGCTTTCGCATTCGAGGTGAAAGTTGACGGCCATCCCGTGAACAGTTCTGGCCCGCGTTTGGTCAACTGTCCACCGATGATCAGCCGCTGGATCTCCGACGTTCCTTCCCAGATCCGGTCGACCCGCACGTCGCGGTTCAACCGTTCTACTGCGTTCTCCCTCATGTAGCCGCGCCCACCGAAAATCTGCACCGCCTTGTCGAGAACACGGCCTGCCATCTCCGAGGCCTGGAGCTTGATAACGCTTGCATGTGCATGCGTCGTCTTGCGATCGGTGCCGTTGTCGATTTCCCAGGCTACCCTATAGATCATGCTTTTGGCGGTCATGATCTCTACGGCCATGTCGGCAAGCATGAACTCGATCGCTTGATGATGCCGGATCGCCTTGCCAAACTGAACGCGCTTCGAAGCCCATTCGTTGGCGAGTTCGAAGGCGCGGGTCGCGGCTCCCAGACAATTGGCGGCAATCTGCAATCGGGCCTCGACGAACCAGTCCTTGGTTAGTTCGAGGCCCTGCCCGACCGCTCCAAGCAACCGTTCCGGGCCAACTTCTACGCCATCGAATACGAACTCGGGATGCCCGAACACATACGTGTGCGTGAACTTCGGCTCGCGTTTCACCGTCAGTCCTGGCGTCTCGCAGTCGACGAGAAACAATGTCGGCTTGGCCGGGTCGCCATCGAAGTGAGCGTGCACGATCACATAGTCCGCTTCATCGCCCGTCGTTACGAACCACTTTTCACCCGTGATGACATAGCGATCGCCCCTTTGATCAGCGCGAGTCACTATTCTGCCAGTGTCGGACCCTGCGTCGGGCTCGGTGATCGCCACACAGGCGCGGCGCTTTCCCTGGCAACTCGGCACCAGGAAATCTCGAATTTGATCGGGATCGCCATATTTCAAAGGCGCTGCCGGGTGCCAGACGACGGCCCACAAGGCGCCGGTCGCCTTGCCGAGTTCCTCGTTGACAAGCGTCTGCTGCAGCTGCGTGCAACCCTGACCACCCACATCACGAGAATGATTGAGCCCGTTCAAGCCGTGCTCGACTACAGCCTTTCGCAATAGATCCTTGGTAGCGCGTGGCAACGAGCCCTTTAGTTCGAGTTCAAGCTCTTGCGGAAACAGCGCAGTCTCAGTGAAGGTCTTTGCCCGGTGTTTCCAAGCGAGGTCAGCTGCGGCAAGGTTCAAGTCCATCGAAACCTCCCTTGGCACGGAAGTTCAAGGCGTCGACGGCGACTATCTGGGCCCGCAGATGAGCGGGTTGACGTCGATTTCGGCGATCTCACCTACGCGATCCGCAGCCAGTACCGAGAAACGCGAAATCACCTCTGCCAGCCGTTCCAAGTCGACCGCCGCCGATCCACGATATCCGTCGAGCAGACGGCGCAATGCCAATCGATCGAGGAGGCGTTTTGCCGTCTGTGGTCCAAATGGTGCCAGCGCCGCGCAGCGGTCGGTCAGCAACTCGATCAGCAGTCCACCCGCCCCAATGGTCACCACGGGCCCAAACTGCGGGTCGCGTACCATGCCCAGTGCGATCTCTACCCCTTTGGGTACCATCTGTGCAACTACAGCGCGCGGGCCGAGGCGGACTGCCAAATCTCGCCATGCAGATGCCAGCGCGAAAGCATCGCGGATATCGAGCAAGACACCACCGGCATCAGACTTATGCAGAATTCGTTTTTCGGCGGTTTTTAGCGCTACCGGATAGCCCAGGCAGTCCGCCGCCGCGAGGACCTCGGCCTCAGATGTGACGAGTTCATACCCAACCACAGGCATGCCATGCGCTGCAAGTACAGCAAGGCTCGTTGTCTCGTCGAGCGGGCCGCACTCGGGTAACTCTTGCCAAAGCTGCCCTGCGTCTGAATGCGCCAGCGCTGCGGGAGCATCGATTCCTCGTGCCTTGAAGTCGCGGTATCGCATCATTCCGCGTGCAGCAATCAGGCCGTTGAGCGTGCCATCGAGCACCGGGACGCCAGCCTCGGTCAGTCGCAGCGCTATTTCATCGTGGCGCACCTGCGTGTAGTTGGTGACGAGTGCGACCGGTTTGGTGGTTTTCAGCGCAGCGGCGATTGCGGCTTCCGCAAATCCGTCGCTCAAATAGTAGTTGTCTCGTATGTCAGCCGCAAAAAGTCCGAGAGCCGCATTGTCGTCGGCCAACAGGGCATCAAGGCATGCCTCGAACTGCGGGACGAAGTTGGCGCCGGTTCCCCAGGCGTCCAATGGGTTTGCGGGCTCCAGGCCTGGGTCGAGATACTTGGCGATCTCAACTTTCGTTCCGACCGAAATCTTCGCGAATTCAACATCGATTCGATCGGCCAGATCGATGATGAGTTCCCGCTCACCACCAGAGTCGTGGATCGAAACGAGCGAGCCGGGCGCCGCCTGCCGTCCTGTCGAGAAAATCAGCAACGTCGAAGCGAGCTCGTCGAGCGTTTCGACGCGGATAACGCCGTAACGGTCGAACAGCGCCTCGTACGCCAAGTCACTGCCAGCAAGAGCGCCGGTATGGGTCAAAGCCGCTGTTGCGGATGCTTCCGTTCGCCCGACTTTGAGGATCACCACTGGTACTTTGCGTTTCGCAGCTTTCTCGAGGGCTGCGCGAAATGCCTTGGGATCTCGTGCCGTCTCGAGAAAAAGGCCGATCACATTTACTTCCGAGCGCCCCAGCGCATAGTCCATATAGTCAGCGGCTGAGGTGGTCAGTTCCTGGCCAGGAGAAATCGCCAGCGCGAACCTCAATCGCGGATCATTGTGCGCAAGTGCCCCAAACACGCTACCGGAATGCGCAATGAAGGCGATCGTGCCGGGCAGCGGCTGCCGCGGGCTCGGAAACCCACACACCCATACCTTATCGAGGTCATTGTAGAACCCCATGCAATTGCCGCCACAGATTGGAATGCCAGCATCGCGTGCCATTGAAGCAAGCCGCTGGCTGAGCGGCGGATCGCTGTCATCCGGTATGAAGCCGGATGCGAAGATCACCGCCGAGCGCGCCCCTATTTCGATCGCTTCGGCGAGCGTCTCCTCCAGCCGCTCGTTACGGACGGAGAGAACGGCGACATCTGGTGACGCGCCAACCGCGCGCAGGCTTGGTACGCACGGATATCCTTCAATCACATTACCGCTGGGATTAACGGCTACGACTGAGCCATCGAAGCCGCCACGGCGCACCATGCGGACCACATCGTGTCCCGGAGTATTCGGCCTGCTGCTCGCCCCAACCAAGGCGATGGACCGAGGAGCGAGCAGTGGTGTCAACCGATGGACAGTCATGGGTACCCAAAGCGAAGTTCATCGAGTGGAAGTCCCGGGCAAGTTCCCGGCATCGGTCACCCGAGCTGGAAGCGGTTCCATTCCGCTTCGTACTTTTGCGAATAGTAGGCGGCCTGCCCCTCATTGAGGATCAGCATCCGCTTTGAGTTCTCCGGCGAAGTCACCAGTATCTTTTGCTGGTCCGGCGTCGCGGCGGCAGTCGCGGAGGCGAGGCTCGGGCCATAAGTGCCGGCGTCGAGCAGACGCTTTTGCGCTTCTTCCGAGATGGCGTAATTGATTGCCTCCATCGCCAGTTTCTTGTGCGGTGACCCTTTGACCACTACCCACGCATTGCCCCAGGCGATACCGTCATTATAGGTCATCGAAATCGGCGCCTTCTCTTTGATGCCGGCAAGAATTCGTCCTGACCACGCCGACGAGAGGGTAAGCTCGCCGCTCGACAGCAGCTGTGGCGGCTGCGCCCCGGCATTCCACCAAACCTTGGTGTGTGGCTTGATCTCCCGGAGTTTGTCGAATGCCATCTTGATCTTGTCGTCGGTGACTGGAAACACGTCAGTTTTGCCAACACCCGCCGCAAGCAGCGCTGCCTCGTAGTTGTAGTAGAATTGCTTGTAGAGCCCACGTGCGCCCGGAAACGCTTTAACGTCCCAGAAATCTTTCCAGGTCGACGGCCCCTTGTCTTCGGGGAAGGCTTTGGTATTCCAAGCGATGACCGTCGCACCGGTAGACGTGAAGATGCCTGTCGGGGTCACCCAACCCGGATCGAGCGCCTTCGCATTCGGAATGAGCGCCATGTCGAGCAACTCGAGCTGATCCTTGCCCTGCTCGGTGAAACGGCCGCCGACATCGACCAGATCCCATTCCGGGCTGCCGGCCTCCACCATAGCCTTTATCTTGGCGTAGTTCGTTGGCGAAGCATGCACGATTTCGATGTTCTTCGCCTTTGCAAAGGGGTCGAGCAGAGCGACTTTTTCCAGTTCGCTGAGCGCGCCACCCCAGGAGCAGAAGGTGAGCGGGCGGCCTTGCGCTCGCGCCGCCCGCGAACCCAGCGTCGATGCCGACGGACCTGCAATCAGACCAGCAGCACCCAATGACAGAACGTGCCGTCTACTCAGCATTTGTACCTCCAAGTTGTGGTTCATCTGACGCATTCGGCAGGATCGAAACCACGTTCGCATCCCATCCGATTTCCACGATGTCACTCGCAGAAAACTCTCCTGCAAGACGGCGGGACCAGAGTTCATGGCCACCAGCCAGCGACAGCCTGACGGCGACGATCTCCCCGAGATAGACGCGCTCCAGAACTTTGGCTTTCAATCCGCCTGCACGATTATAGATGGCCTCCGGCCTGAGCAGCGCGGCTGCAGGCGAGCCGGCAAATACGCCTGGCGCAGCGGTGCCAGCAAGCGGCTGATCGATGCCTGAAACGGTCAGGCAAGCGCGCCCGTCAGCGAGAGACACCACAATGCCAGCTAGCAAATTGGACTCGCCGATGAACTTGGCAACAAACGTATCCACAGGCCGCTCGTACAAGTCCACGGCCGACCCGAGTTGAACAATACGGCCGGCGCGCATGACCGCGATCCGATCCGACATGACCAGCGCCTCTTCCTGGTCGTGGGTAACGTAGATCGTGGTCCGGCGCTGCGACACGTGCAAGCGGCGGATCTCGAGTTGCACTTCCTTGCGCAATTGGCGATCGAGTGCACCAAGTGGTTCGTCCATCAAGAGTATGTCCGGCTCGATGACTAGGGCACGAGCCAACGCGACCCGCTGCTGCTGACCGCCAGAAAGTTGCCGGATGGCACGATCACCGAGCCCGTCGAGCCGCACCATTTGCAGCGCACCAGCGACGCGGCGCCTAATGTCCTCTGAGGCAAAGCGTCGAACCTGCAGGCCATAAGCTATATTCTCGGCGACACTCATGTGCGGGAACAACGCGTAGTTCTGGAACACCATGCCCATGTTGCGATGGCGGGGCGGCAGACCGGTGATGTCCCTTTCACCAACGAATAGATGGCCTGAGGTCGGCTCCAGATACCCGGCGCATATATTGAGGAGCGTGGTCTTGCCGGACCCCGAGGGCCCAAGCAGGGTCAGAAACTCGCCCTGAGCAATCTCCAGGTCCACTGGAAGCAGCGCCTGTACCGGGCCAAAGGACTTCGCGATAGCCTGGAACCTGACAGCGCTCATGGGCTGAGCTTCCGTGCCGCGAACCGGCTGCCGATCGCTGCCATCAATGCCAATACCAGCATGACGCTCGCTGCCACCGCCACGACGGGCGTGTACTCGACTCTGATCTCCTCCCAAATGCGAACCGGTAGCGTCTTGGCGGCTGGCCCCGCGAGAAAGATCGACAATACTACCTCATCGAACGACGTCACGAACGCGAAGACGCTTCCACCGATCACGCCAGGAGCGATGAGCGGCAAAGTCACAGTCTGGAAAACCCGAACTGGATCTGCGCCGAGGCCGGCAGCAGCCAACAGCAGACGCCGATCCAATCCACTCAAAGAAACGCCAACATTTAGAACGACATACGGCAGCGCCATCATCGTATGCGCCGCGACCAAAGCCGTCATTGTTCCGACCAAACCGGTGGATAGCGCCATCGCATAAAGCGCTACGGCCATGACGATCACAGGCGTGACGATCGGTCCGAGGAAGATGCCCGTCAGCACTGTCTGCACCCGCGGACCGCAACGGGCGATGCCGAGTGCCGCGGCGGTTCCGGCAGTGGCGGAAACAAAGGTCGTAAGCATCGCGACTTGCAGGCTTGAGATGAGTGTGCGGCGCCAGCTCGGGTCGGCAAAAAACGTATTCCACCAACGCAGCGACCACGTTTCGGGCGGCAAGCGGATGAAGCTTTGGGCACTGAAGGCGCCAGGAACGACAGCCACGATCGGCAAAACGAGAAAGGCCGCGACCAAGGCGACGAACGCGTTGAGGGCAATGCGGCCGATCACCTGTGTACCCCCGCCATCGATCCGATCGAGACGAATCGCCCTACGCTCGCTACCACGACCATCGCGGCAACGAGCAGCACGACAGAAGCTGCCGAGGCCAGCGGCCAATCCAGGCGATCATTGACGAAGCCGTCGATCAACATCGACAGCGTGATGCTTGCTGAGCCGCCGAGTAGAGCGGGCGTGATGAAGAACCCCAACGAGAGCAGAAAGACGAACGTGGCCGCGGTTGCAACTCCACGGAGCGACAGCGGCAGCAGCACGCGGAAGAATGTCGTGTGACGATGTGCGCCGAGGCCCTCGCTGGCGCGGAGCAGTGCCGGATCGATCCGCACCAAAGCGGCGAACATCGGAAGCACCGCGTACGGCAGCAGCACGTGGACCATGCCGATGAGCACGCTTGTATGATTAAAGAGAAGTGCGACCGGCTGATCCGATAATCCGCTACCGACCAGCACGCGGTTTATAGGGCCATTGCGCTCGAGCAGCAGCATCCAAGAAAAGGTTCGCACCAGCACACTGATCCAAAGTGGCAGCAGCACGCAACTGAACAACGCAGCACGCCAATTGGCTGTCAACCGTGTCAGCATGAAAGCGACAGGATACGCAATCAGGAGTGAAATGATCGTCACTACAACTGCAAAAAAAAACGTATTGGCGAACACGCGCGCATAAATGTCATCGCCAAGCACTTGGGCATAGGCGGCGAACGGCCCGACTGGTGAATTGAAGCTTCGGCCTACCAAACGCGCCAACGGCACGACGAATGCCAGTCCGACGATCAGCAGCGCCGGCGTGAGCAGAACAGCGGTGGCCAATCTGCCAGCAAAGCTCATCGGCCCAAGTCCTTGAGGATTTCGCGTGCCGCGTTGTGACCGGCGACACCGCCCACCCCACCGCCTGGATGCGCCGATGACCCGCACTGGTAGACGCCGCGGATAGGGCTCCGATAGTCAGCCCAGTGCGGCGCGGGGCGCGCGAAGAACAGCTGGTCGATCTGCAACTCACCATGGAAGATATGCCCATGCGGTGATCCGATAATCCGCTCGATATCCGGAGGCGTGAGCACCTGCATATCAATGATCCCGCTCGAGAACCCCGGAGCGAATTCATCCATCACGCGCAGAACGTTCTTGGTAAATTCATCCTTCCGGCTGGCCCAGTCGCCATCGCGCAGCTTGTATGGCGCGTGACCACCAAACAGGTGAACGACGTGCTTGCCGGATGGCGCGATCGTGTTATCGACGAAACTCGGTGCAACTGGAGTGATGAAGGGATCGCGCGACCAGTCGCCGTACTTGGCATCATCATAGGCACGTTCGAGATAGTCTATGGTCGGCCCGATGTGGGTGTACGTCGGATATTCGAAGCCGCAAATGTGCGGGTCGAAGCCTTTGTACTGGGGCAAGCGCTCACAGGCGATGTTGACCTTGAATGCCGTCGAAAACGTTCGATAGTTTTCGATGTCACGCACGAACTCAGCCGGCAGTGTCGATCGCGGCAGGAACTTCAGAAACGTCAGCTTGGCGCTGACATTGCTAACCACCACTTGAGCTTCAAACCTGCTCCCGTCCGCCAATGTCACGCCGGTCGCTGTACCGTTCGCAGTATCAATCCCGATGACTTCGGCGTCGGTTCTGAGTTCCAGCCCTTTCTCACGGCCGGACGCCGCGATGGCCTGCGTGATCGTTCCCATTCCGCCGCGAATGAAACCCCAACCGCCCGCTCCAGCGTGCTCGCCCATGACATGATGCGCAATTACGTAAGCTGAGCCTGGAGTCTTCGGCCCGGCAAAGGTTCCGATACCGCAATAGTAGGCTAGAACGGCCTTGACCACCGGGCTCTCGAACCACTCTGAAAGGTAATCATCGGCACTCATTGTGAAGAGATCGATCAGACGAAACAGCTTGCCGCCAATCTTGCGATACTTCCAAAGGAAGGCTGCCGTCTGCCTGAATGATTTCCAATCCCGGCATGATGGGTCTGGCGGCGTCTCGAGAAGGATCTTGCGGATGATCGCAACGGACTCGATCAGATAGCGATCGAACTGCGGGTAAATCTCAGCATCCTTCTTGGAAAATCGTGCAAAGCTTTTCTGGGTTTTCACCACCGAGTCGCTGAACACGATGTGATCACCGCCTGGCAGCGGCCCGAACATGTCGGACGCCGGCAGGACCTCGAATCCAAACCTCCGGAGCTCGAGATCCTCGATCACCTTCGGATGCAGCAGGCTCATGAGGTAACTGAAGACGGAGAACTTAAAGCCCGGAACGACCTCCTCCGAGACAGCTGCACCACCGACCACATGGCGGCGTTCCAGCACCAAAGTCCGCAAGCCAGCGCGTGCGAGATAGGCACCGCACGTCAGTCCATTATGACCGCCACCAACGATGATCGCATCGTATCGCGCCGCCATCGCCACTCCCACCAACCCGGATTGGCATAATTCAATTGCGCAACTTTATTTATCAAAGTAAAAATTTGGCAAGAGATTTTTACTTGGGGTGCATATGAGCGAGGCCACATCGCGCCGGATCAAACAGTCGGATCGAACGCGCGGAGTTAGGTCCCACCGGGCCAACGATGTCACAGCGGAGCGCAAGTTGGGCGCTGACATCCGAGGACTTCGCAAGGCACGTGGATACGCGCTCATGGTGCTCGCCGAGCGCACCGGCTTGTCAGTCGGCTATCTGAGCCTGCTCGAACGCGATATGTCCACGCCGTCAATCAAGGCGTTGCATTCCATAAGCCGGGCGTTGGGTGTGACCATCAGCTGGTTCTTTGATGGTGGCGCAGTTGCGCCCGCGGAACAGGACCTGGTAGTCCGCCGCACGCGCCGCCGCCGGCTCGACTACTCTGCTGGCATTGTCGATGAACTCCTCAGTCCGTCCCTGGCTGGCCAGCTGGAACTTCTTGCGAGCCGCTTTGCACCCGGCGCCTCGTCCGGAGACGAACCCTATACCCATACCGGCGAGGAGGCCGGCGTCGTGATCCGAGGCAGCTTGGAACTATGGGTCGATGGCAAGGTGTTCATGTTGGAAGCAGGCGACAGCTTTGGATTTCCCAGTTCTCTCCCGCACCGGTACCGTAACCCTGGAACCGAAGAATCGGAAGTTGTCTGGGCGATCACTCCGCCGAGCTATTGAAGGAAGGTCCTTGGAAGTCCAGCTCGCCAATCTTTGGGAGGAAACGGCTGTAGCGCCACCTGTTTGTCCGCCACTGGACAGAAATGTTTCAACGGATGTGCTCGTTATCGGTGCTGGCTATCTTGGACTTTCTGCAGCGCTGCATCTAGCCGAAGCAGGCGTCGAAACCGTTGTCGTTGATGCCGAGGCACCGGGCTGGGGCGCCTCGGGAAGAAACGGCGGACAGATCATCCCTGGATTGAAATACGACCCGGCTGAACTGGAATCCATGTTCGGTCACGAGCGAGGCAAGCGGCTATGGCAATTCGCTGGTCGAACCGCAGATGTTGTTTTCGATCTTATCGATCGACATAAGCTGAATTGCGGTGCCCGGCGTTCTGCTTGGATTCAAGGCGTCCATTCGCATGCCGCTGCGGAGCGCTCCAAGCGCAGGGCTGCGGATTGGCAAAGTCGTGGTGCGGCAGTCGAATACCTCGACCAGTCGCGCGCGGCAAAGATATCCGGCACTTCGATCTATGTTGGAGCTTTTGCCGATTACCGTGCGGGTGCTCTGCAGCCGCTATCCTTCGCGCGCGAGCTAGCGAGAGCCGCTCTTGCGGCCGGTGCGCGTATTCATGGCAAGACTCGCATCATCACTCTCGAACGGGACGGCGCCGGTTGGCGTGCGCTGTGTCAAAACGGAAAAAAATTATCCGCGCGGAGGGTGATCCTCGCAACAAATGCGTACAGCGACAAACTCGTGCCAGGCGTTTCGCAGTCGATCGTCGCAGCCAACTCGCTGCAGATCGCAACTGCGCCGCTGCCGCCAAGTGTCCGATCCACTATCCTGCCGAACGGCGAAGTGCTGTCCGACACGCGCCGGATAATTCGTTACTGGCGGCTTGATGACGATGGACGGTTGTTGATGGGGGGACGCGGCCCCTACCGCGAGCCGAGACCACTATCCGACTGGTCGCACCTCATGCGCGACGTCCGCGTACTGTTCCCAGCGCTCTGCGATGTGCCGTTCACGCATCGCTGGGGCGGCAGGGTGGCGATCCACACCGACTATCTGCCTCACTTGCACCGGTTGCGGCATGGCCTGACCATCGCGGTGGGATGTCAAGGGCGCGGCATAGGTTGGCAGACGGCGATGGGCGCAGAACTGGCACGGATGCAAATGCGGCAGGACTACGTGCCGGTGCTTCCGGTTTCGCCAATTGCACCAATTACCTTCCATCACTTGAAAGCGATGGGCGTCACCGCGACCATCGCGATGTACCGCGTACTCGATCGCTTTGGCTTTACTTGACGTTGGACAAAGGTCGCGCGCGATGACGTATGAAACAATCGAGCTGAAGGTCGAGCAGCGCGTTGCGGTCCTGACGTTCAATCGACCGAAGGTATTGAACGCATTCGACGGCACGCTGGTCAACGAAACGGTTGCCGCGTTGAGGGCGTTGGGAGCCGACGACACAGTTTCGGCAATCGTGGTGCACGGCGCCGGACGCGCCTTCTCGGCCGGGTTCGACCTGAAAGCCGGCGCCGCAACAGCGGGCCAGCGGGGACCTGTCGAGTGGCGCCGGATGCTGGAAGCCGATTTCGAATTCATCATGAGCTTCTGGGACTGCCCCAAGCCGACCATTGCCGCCGTTCATGGCTACTGCATCGGCGGTGCATTCGAGTTGTCGCTCGCGTGCGACGTTACGATCGCCGCAGAGACGACCAGGTTCGGCGCTCCGGAGGTCAAATTCGGGTCCGGCGCTGTAGCACTGCTGCTGCCTTGGATCGCCGGACCAAAAGCTGCGAAAGAGTTGCTTCTCACCGGGGATGATCGTCTCACGGCACAACGCGCGCTTGGGCTCGGTATCGTCAATCACGTCGTGCCCGACGGCGAGGAGCTTCCCCGCGCCATCGCCATTGCAACTGACATGGCCGCGGCTGCGCCGAGTGCCGTTCGCCTGACCAAACTTGCGATCAATCGTAGCTTCGATGCGATGGGAATGCGCTCGGCACTAGCCTCTGCGCTGGAAATCGACATCTTCATCGAGGCATCCGGCGGCCCTGAGCGTGCAGAGTTCGATCGGATTCGCCGGGGGAAAGGATTGAAGGCCGCTCTGGAGTGGCGCGACAGCAGGATCGGTGGCAACTTGCCTGAACGTCCATAGAAGCGTACCGCCCAGCTGCCCTTGCGTGGCATCTCCTCGCGACTCATGTCCGATAAGCGCTTCTTCATACCAGGCTTCAGGCGCGCGCCCTCCTTACTTCGAAACTCGGCCCGACCAGCGTCGGTGAGGCCGCCGCGCGGATCGCGTTTACGTCCTTCCATGTTGCGGCTTTCCGTACACGTTTCTTGCCGGTGGCGTGCATGTTGTCGACAAGATTGGGGTAGGGACGGCCGGCGCGTTTGGCGCGAGCCCGGGCGACCTCTTTCTGGCGCGGCGACAGCGCCTGCGAGCGTGGCCACTTCGGGTCTTCGGATTTGGTTTCTTCCAGGGCGGTCGTTGCTGTCGCATGTGGCTTCCTTGCTGACCGGAACGCTTGTCATTCCATTACGTTCCGCCAAGATGTTCGTCGCCCCAGTTTTGAAGAGGCCATATGACCGAGCCTATCATCGTCTGGTTTCGTCGGGATTTGCGGCTCAGTGACAACGCAGCGCTGGCGGCAGCGGTCGCATCCGGGGCTCCGATCATTCCCCTATTCGTTCTCGACGATATATCTGCTGGAGACTGGAAGCTGGGCGGCGCCAGCCGATGGTGGTTGCACCACAGTCTTGCGTCGCTGGCCAATGCGCTGATCGGCAAAGGCTCACAACTCGTCTTGCGCCGCGGCCCGGTCAACGAGGTGGTGCCGGCGTTTGCACAAGAAGCGCGAGCGGCTGCCGTGCATTGGTCCGGAGGGTACGATCCCGTTGCGAAGGATCTTGAGCCACGCATTAACGCCGCGCTTGCCGAGCTTGGCGTCGTTGCACGGCGGTTTGCCGGTGAATTACTGTTCGAGCCAAGTGATATCCAGACGAACGGAGGCCATCCGTTTCGTGTCTTCACGCCGTTCTGGCGCGCCTGTCTTGAACGGCCCGAGCCGATCGAGCCGCGCCGTGCGCCGGGGCGGCTGACCGCACCGGTCAACTGGCCGGTTTCGGATGCATTGGCGGATTGGCGTCTGATTCCGACGACGCCGGATTGGGCTGCAGGTCTGCGCGAGACGTGGCAGCCCGGCGAGGATGGCGCCAAGCGGCGGCTGGCGGCCTTCGTCAAGAAGGCGCTGGCAAACTACGCCAACGGTCGCGATCGACCGGACAAGGATGGGACGTCGCGCCTGTCTGCCCACCTCCATTTTGGTGAGGTGAGCCCGTCTCAGTGCTGGCACGCGGCCGGCCGCGCCTTAAAGGATGCGCCGGGCGCGCAACGCGGCATCAATTCGTTTCGGCGCGAACTGGGCTGGCGCGAATTCTCTGCCTACCTGTTCTACCACTGGCCCGATCTCCCCAGCCAGCCGTTCCGCGCAAAGTTCAAGTCCTTTCCGTGGAAAGCAGACCGCCAAGCTTTTGCAGCATGGCAGAAAGGTAAAACCGGATATCCGATTGTCGATGCCGGCATGCGCCAGCTCTGGCAAACAGGCTGGATGCATAATCGCGTGCGCATGATCGTCGCGTCGTTCTTCATCAAGGACCTGCTCATGCCATGGCAGACGGGCGAGGCCTGGTTTTGGGATACGCTGGTCGACGCCGATCTCGCTAACAATGCGCAAGGCTGGCAGTGGGTGGCAGGTTCTGGAGTTGACGCAGCACCCTACTTCCGCATTTTCAATCCTGTGACCCAGGGCAAAACCCACGACCCCCATGGGGAGTACGTGCGTCGCTTTGTGCCGGAGTTGAAGCGTCTGCCGGCGGAGCATATTCATGCGCCATGGGATGCACCCGAGGACGTCCTGGCCGCCGCCAACGTCGTGCTCGGCAGCACCTATCCGCGGCCGATCGTCGATCACGCGCTGGCGCGGCGAGCGGCGCTGGAGGCGTTTGCTGCGTTGGAATAGTCTGGCGGCTGGGCTTGGCCGCACTTTTCGCACGCACCGCAAACAAAATCGATGTGAACGTAGGATCCCTGGATGCCCGATGTTCCGCCCGACTGTCGAAATGCTGCATCGTGCCAGTCCACCGCTCGTCGCTCGCGCAGGGGAACGGCAGCAGTACGCCGGCTTCTTTCATGGTGGCAACGATCTGCCACATATGGATCGTCTCCGACGGTCGACGCCGCGAGTCATAAAGTTGAGCTTGTGTACAAATTCCATGGTTATTCACGGAGTGTTCCGAGCCCGTAGGACACAAAAAAAATCATGTAAATCAGTATATTGAGTCGAACTCATCTTCCCAAGCTGCGTACGAGGGTTCGATTCCCTTCGCCCGCTCCAACGGTTTCCGATTCCGGCCGTCAAGCTTGTTCACCGCGAATGCCGCGCCGCGTGCGGTGTCTTCTCCCAGTAGAACGGTGCGGTCACCAGTTGGACGAGGCCGCGAAAGGCCGCCCACGACACGAACATCCAATATAGCGGCATCAGTGCGACGAACGGGATCAGTGAATGTCGCTTGATTCGCACGGCGGCAACGATTGCGAGCACCATGGCGCTCAGGTAGCCAGCCAGCATATTGAATCCCGCCAGCACGAGAAATCCGCGTTCGAGAGCCGTTGCCGGGATCGCAAATACATTGCCGCTATACAACTCCCAGGCGAACAGCGCATAGAACACCGGGTGAAAAAGGCTCGACAGAAGAATGCCCCCCATCAGCGCCTGGAACGCAAGGAAGTTGCGCAATCCAAGCTCGGACCACAACCGTCTCGGCCTGCGCATGTGCACCAGGTAGGTTTGCATCCACCCTTTCAGCCAACGGCTGCGCTGGCCGATCCACGGCCCCAGATTGGCGGGTGCTTCCTCCCAGGTAATTGAATCGACCATTGCAATTCTGCCCCCCGCCCTTGCGATGCGGATGCCGAGGTCGGCGTCCTCGGTTACGTTGTGGGGATCCCAGTTTCCGACGCTGTCGAGAAAATCTCGCCGGAAGTGATTGGACGTGCCGCCGAGCGGTGTCGGCAGCTCGAATTTCACCAACGTCGGCAACAGCCCTTCGTATAATGCTCCGTACTCGAGCGCGAACTGGCGCGTGAGCGGTATTATGGCGCAAAGACCACAACCGTTGCGGAGATCGCCAATTCGGAGTCACTGTCATGAGTGACACGAGGGAAAGCTGGCGGTCGAAATGTTGCAAATCATCAGGTCTCGCGCTGCGGCTTGGGTGGCAATCCTGCGCGAGTCGAGATGGTACAAATGGGTCGCGGCATCTGTCGCCGCGCTCAGTTTTTACGATCTGGCCGTTTCGCAGGTGCTACCGACCGTCTTGGCGGACAAGCTGCCAAAGCTGCGAGATGTGATTGCCATGTCAACAGGATTTCTACCCTGGTGGGGTTGGCTGATTTGCTTCCTTGTCGTCACCCTGATTGCTGTCAGCGAACACGCGATCAGAGTTTCCAGAGTGGGTAGCTCATCAGCAAATCTGGGAATGGTCTCGCTTCAAGGCAAAGATCGTGCTCATCTTGAAGTCGATGCACCTCGTCTGCATCCAACCAAAGATGACCGTCATAGGGTGTGGCGCGCAAATGTAACGAATAAGGGTCCAGGCACAGCGATTAACGCAAGCATGCGCTTGCTCTCCATGGAGCCGCCGCCCCGCTATGGAATGTGGTCAGCAGATTACCCTTACCAAGTTCGTTTGGTGAGCGCTGACGGGTCACCTCAGTTTGAGTGTCAAATTCGGGCTAAGGACACTGTAAGATTCGGCCTAATGACGGGTTGGCAGAGTGGCGGCGGCGAATTTTACACGAGCGGCCTCGACAATAGGCTTTTGGACGGCCGCCTTGAAAACAGGATTCGGATCGAGCCCAACGAGGAATGGGTGCTGAACTACGAGGTCGTTGCGGAAAACGCTGATCGAGTTGAATTTTCGATCAGGATGTTTGTCAGCGCCGACGTTGTGATGATGGAGAGCGCCGGCGAGCATGTCACGCGACAACCACTCCTGAGTACATAGGTCAGTCATCCAACCTGATCGTCTGAACCCCGATCACTGATAGGCATTGCAGCATGAACGCTGCGGTGAACTTGCCCCGCGCCACCTTGTTGCGCAGGTTGTGCTCTTCTTCCTTTATGCCAGCCTCTCCCAACCGGCTCACGAGATGGGCATAGGTGAGGTTGCGTCGTTTCATTTCGCCTTTGAGCAGTCCTTTTGCCCGGTCTTCCCATTCCTTGTCGATCATAGCACCTTCCTTGATGGCGTGCGCCATCATAAGTGATGCGTTTGCCCTTGACAAGATGATACTATGCCATCATATAAGATGCGAAAGCATATGATATGGTGGCGTCATGGCACAGCACTTCCTGCTCTCCCGGCAAGCCAAGTCCTTCAGCCTGGCGTCTGTGTTCCGCATGACGGACGCCGAAGCCGAGACGACGTTCAAGCGCCTGCGTTGGGCAGACACCAATGGCGAGCCAGTGTGCCCGCATTGCGGCTCGCTCGATGCCTACGACTGCCGCCGCGCCAAGGGTGCGCCGCGTTTTCGTTGTCGCGGTTGCGCCAAGGATTTCTCGATCACGTCGGGCACGCTGTTTGCTTCGCACAAGCTGCCGTTGCGCGGCTACCTCGCCGCGATTGCCGTGTTCTGCAACGAGGTAAAGGGCAAGAGCATGCTGGCGCTCTCCCGCGATCTCGGGCTGTCCTACAAGTCGGCGTTCGTGCTCTGCCACAAGCTGCGCGAGGCGATGGCCGAAGAACTGAAGGGCCGCCAGATCGGCGACGACCGTCCCGAGGCCGAAGTCGACGGTGCCGCGTTCGGCGGGTACGTGAAGCCCGCCAACCTGCGCGAGGATCGCAAGGACCGCCGGTTCTCGGAAAACCAGTCCGGCAAACGCAAGTTCGTAGTGGTGATCCGCGAACGCGGCGGCGACACGCTGCCGGCCGTGTTCAAGTCGGAAGGTGCGGCGCTGTCATGGATCAAAGCCCGCGTCGTCAAAGGCACCGTGCTGCACGCCGACGGCGCGCCATCATGGAATGACCTGCACTCACGGTTCGAGATGAAGCGCATCGATCACGAAATCGCCTACAGCCTCGACGGCGCCTGCACCAATATGGCGGAGTCGTATTTCAGCCGTCTGCGCCGGGGCGAGATGGGCCATCACCATCACATCGCCGGTGCCTACCTGCTGCGCTTCGCGCAAGAGGCGGCATGGCGTGAGGACAACCGGCGCGTACCCAACGGTGAGCAAGTCCACCGCGTCGCCAAGCTGGCGCTAAGCCGCAGGAAGTCGGTCGACTTCACCGGCTACTGGCAACGGCATGTTGAGAGCAGGGCATAAAAAGAGCGAGAGCGCAGGGCCGGGGGGAACGGCGCTAACGCTACTCGCTGCGGCTGCCCCTTAAAGGCGGCCCTCGCAAACCAGGGACACGAGGGGAGTGTCGCTGGTTACTGCGGTGTAAACGCAACCTCGCGCAGCAGGTTCCACTCAAAATCGGAAAAATCACAGGCACGGTGTCTACCTAGGTGACGTGCGCCTCGGCCAGCGCCACCGATCTGCGCCATGAACGAACTCAACATTCTTGAGCTTCTGTCAGTCGATGGTACCGACGATGTGCCGGCGGGTTTCGTGGCGATCGTCGGCTAGCTGGCCCAGCTCGAACTGATCGTGCGAGGCCCGGATGGATGGGTCGTCACCGACAGGGGCCGCGCGGTGCTGGATAAGCAAGAGGCGACGGCGCGCTAGACGACGCCGTTGTGGTAATAATCATGCGCCGCTGATTCGATTTCGATGTCGCGAACCCTGAAAGCCGCGGGGCAACGTGGTGTTGAACTCGGAGAGGGCGGCTTTTCGCTCGATAGCCAGAAAGGATTTATCCTATGGCAACGTCGAAAAACGGAAGGAGCGCCGTAAGTGGGCGCTACATTCCGGTCAAGGTAGCGATCCAGAGGCCCAATACCTCTGTCGTCGAGACCCGTAAGAAGGGCAAGTAGTCCGCAAGGCTTCTTGTTCGAATTGGGAGGCCGCCCTGCGAAGGGCGGCCTTTTTGCTTGACTTGTTGATGAGCTGATTCGAGGGTTTGAGCAACATTTTTCGTGTTCAAACGCGTTCTAACGAGTTCAAATGGGGAAGGGACCAACCAAGCAACGCTCTAGGCCGCTGCCGTTGACCGTGCCCGCAGCGCTTTACGAGCATCTGACTTGGTTGGCGCGCAATACTATCCTCGGGACCCGAGAAACCGAGGTTGCAGGCCACATCCTGACCGAAGCCTTGCGGCAGATGATCAAGGACAAAGAGCATGATAAGCAGTTTCCGCGCGACAGTGGCGGGGCGGATGACGAACCCGATGACAAGCCCTTAGGCTGAAAGCTCCCACCGCACTGCGTGCCCCGCGCCGACCTTGGCGACCTTGCCGTTCTGCATGAGATACCGCAGGTTCGCCCGTACCCGTACCAGCATCGTGCGTCGCGCTGGTTCCTCTTGCCCGCAGATCGCCATCACGCCATCGACCACCGCATGAATGCCTAGCGGCTGTTCTGCCCGCCGCAAGGTGTCGATGATGGCCCGGCCCAGCTCGCCCATCTTGAACAGGTGAACCCGCCTTGAGACGTTGGGGATTTTGTCGGGATCAACGCTGGGATCAAGCAGCCTGATCGTGGCGTCGAGATGGGTCAGAGAGTTCCGGCGGAACCGAAGCTGGCGCTCCATATGCAGGATGTCCGACGAAACGGCGGCCCGCTTCTTCTTCAGCGCTGCCATTGCGTACTTGTTCGATCGCTCGTTCATGCCCGTGGATATGGGCAATTGAGGGATTCAATTCTTGTGGCGAATGCGCCATAATACCGCGCGTGAGCCAGCTCGATTTCGCGTTATGAATCGCCAGCCGGGCCTGTACGCACACCACACGACTGTCGCACATCTTGAACACGTCCAATGCCGCGCGTAGCTGATCGGGGTGGGGAACGTCCTCGGCGTCGTAGACGACGACGAAAGAACCCCGAGCGAGGCGTATCGCGTAGTTCAATGCCTTGGGCTTTGTGCGAGGCTCGCTGTCCGGCACAAGCACGATGCGCACGAACGGTGGCAGCATCGTCGCGGTTGCAGCCGCGATGGTCTCGACGTCGCTCGCCTCCAATACCAGCATGCAATCGAGCTTGGCTGCCGGATAGTCGATGGCAGACAGGGCCCGCACCAGATCGGGCAAGACGGCAGCTTCGCGGAATAGCGGCACAAGCACCGAATAAACCGGCAGATCGCCGTCCCGTCGGGCAGGTTTTGGTTTCGGTTCGCGCGGTAATGGATGCGCGAGCACCAAGCAAACCGCGGCCAGCCGGAACACCACAATGAAAAAGAAGGGCACGGCGATGCACGCCATCAGCGCTGCGCGTGTCGCGGCCGGAGCGATCAACGCCGCGCCTATGAAAATGCCGATGCCGCTGACGATGATGACGGATTGCCAGAGCCATACCGGGCCGGTCGCCGACAGTTCCGGATTTCGTCGAACGAGCCCCTTGATTGCCGCGTTGAGCCGGATTTCGCGTGCAGTACTGCTTTCGGTTGCGGCAATGTATGCAGGTGTCGTCAGCGCAAAATCCTGGCCCCGGCGCCTATAATCGGCGGCAAGTCTGGCGACCTGCGCCGGACTGAATGCCGTTGCATCCACTAGAGCGGTCGCGGCAGGGGCAGCGATATGTTCGCCCAGCACCGTCGCGTTGAGCCGCGACCCGAGTTCCGCCACGTATGCGTCCGGCATCACGATCCCGGTGGCGATCAGCATTTGATGGGGTTGGACATGCCAAGTCGCAGAAGTGGTGATCGCCAGAGCCAGGGTGTCCGCATCGTGGCCGACCAGGAATGAATAGTCCTCCAGCATCGTAACGCCAGCGTCGAAGGGGCCTGGTTGGCCGGCAATTTCCTGATCGATAGAAGCAGAAAGCGGAGCAGGTCCAGTCACACTTCAGCTAACCTGTTGTAAGATTTGGATATTGCGCATCTCGGAAACACGAGTGAAACTGGGCTCGTAATGTTGCCGGTTCCTAGTGGTGAATGTCGCAAGTGTGTAAGACTGCCCGATTTCCATCCTTGCCTACAATTTTCGAGATAGGTCATGCTAGCGAGGTAACTACCCTGATGCGGAAGATGGGCAGTGTGCGTATGGGGCGACCCTCGAACTTGCGTCAGATGATCCACGGCGTTGCGTCGAGCCTACGCGCGCTCGTCGTCTCCATGAGCTGCGCGGTCCTCGTCTCCGCGTGGTCGATATCGGGGCTGGCCCAGCAGAACACGGCTTCCGGCGCCACGGAATCGGCACCCGTTCGCCCGGATCGCCGCGTCGTCGTGCGCTTTTTGACGGAGGGCGACTATCCTCCCTTCAATTACTATGACGACGAGGGCGTGCTGACCGGCTTCAACGTCGACCTAGCCCGCGCGTTGTGCCTCGAGGTCAACGCCGCATGCGACATCCAGGCGCGCAATTGGGACGAACTGCTGCCGGCGATCGCACGCAGCGAGGCAGACGCCGCGATTGCCGGCCACCTGGTCACCGCCCGAGCGCTCAGGACTGTCGATTTCACCGATCGCTATTTTCATACCCCGGCTCGATTTGCCGCCAAACGGACGGGAGCTAAGCTCGAGATCACGCCGGATGGTTTGGACGGTCGGCGCATAGGTGTGGCCCGTGGCAGCGTGCACGAGGCGTACCTGACCGCATTCTTCCAGCTGAGTTCGATTCAGGTTTTCGACACACCGGAGCTTGCTCGTGACGCACTTATGATTGGCAAAATCGACCTGCTGTTTGACGATGGCATCAGCCTTGTGTTCTGGATCAACGGCACGGCGTCCAAGGAATGCTGCGAATTGCGCGGCGGGCCGTTTTTGGAGCCGCGTTTCTTTGGCGACGGCATGGCGATTGCCGTGCCGAAAATTGATCAGGAGTTGAAGCTTTTGCTCAACGGAGCGTTGAAACGGGTGCGCGCCAGTGGTCGTTTCGAAGAATTGGTGCAGCAGTATTTCCGCACCCGGTTGTACTGAGCGCGCGTCGATACCCGGTTCAGGTCTGTCTCTTGAGTTCGATTTCAATGAAGACGAACTCATGCGTATTGGCATTGACGACGTTGTGTTCGACCCCTTCGCCGCGATAGTAAGGCCTGCCGGCAGTGAGCGGCGCCTCACGCGTGCCGCCGCCGGGCTCCTCGAGCAGAAGGTTGCCCGTTGTCATCGGCAATACAACATAATCCATGCCGTGCCGGTGCCAACCGGTCTCGGCTCCGGGGGCAAAACGCCATTCGGTCGCAACCACGCGCTCGTTCTCTATGAGGACATTGGGTGTTGCCTGGATGCGTGCGGGGGGCATAGTGCAGTGCCTCATGTGGTGGTTGTCTTGATGATCACACTAGCTTGCTTTCGCGGTCCACGGAAGGTTGCGCGGCGCATTCGGTTCGCGGCGGAAAGTTGCCGAGCAAAGAAGGGCCTTATTGCGCCATGAACACCCGGTCCTTTCCGACCTGCGCCGAACTCGTCGTGCTGTTTGCCCACCCGGCTTATCGTTTGCGGGATGCCCTCCAGCGTCGCGATCCAGGCATCCGCAGTATCGAAGCGCGATCGCCCGATGAGTTTCGCAAGCGACTGGCCGATGCGCATGTCGTGAGCTGTTCGATGATGTGGCGCAACGACATGTTGGAGGCAGCGCCCAGACTAGCGCTGGTGCAGTCGATCAGCGCCGGCATGAACCAGTACGATGTTGTCAATTTCCGTTCAAAGAGCGTCCGGCTGGCCAGTGCGCAGGGTGTGAACGCGCGCGCCGTGGCCGAGCATGCGATTGCGTTGGTGCTGAGCATCACAAGGCAACTGCACATCGCGCGCGATAATCAACATGCCAAGAATTGGCGCAGCATGATCGGCGATCCGACACTGCGCGAGGACGAGTTGCAAGGCAAGACGGTGCTCGTTGTGGGCCTGGGCGGAATCGGCAACCGCTTCGCGCAGATTGCGAAGGCGTTCGACTGCCGGCTGATTGCGACACGCCGCGATCCGTCCAAGGGTTCTGGTGCTGCTGACGAGGTTTTCGCGGAGGTCGATCTGCTTCACGTGTTGCCGCGCGCCGACATCGTGGTGCTGACCTGCCCGATAACGCCGGAAACGACCAACCTGATCGACGCGGCTGCGCTCGCCGCAATGAAGCCTGGCGCGATTCTGATCAACGTCGCGCGTGGGGCGGTGGTCGATGAGCCCGCTCTGATTGCGGCACTGCTGACCGGCCGGCTGGGCGCTGCCGGAATCGACGTGACGGTCGACGAGCCATTGCCGGCGTCGTCGCCGCTGTGGACCATGCCGCAGGTCGTGATCACGCCACACACCGCCGGCGAGACACGGCGCTACGAGGAAAATGTCATCGACGTGCTGCTCGATAACATCGGCCGCATGGAACGTGGTGAGACGGTGTTAAGAAACCAGGTCGTGTAAGCGGGCGCACCGGAGCATTACTTCGGCGCCAGGATCATGACCAGCTGGCGGGCCTCGAACCGGGGCTCGGTCTCGACCTTGGCGAAGGTTTCGATGTCCACCTTAACGCGCTTCAGCACATTCATGCCGAGTTCCTGGTGCGCCATTTCCCGGCCACGAAATCGTAGCGTCACCTTGACCTTGTCGCCTTCCTCGAAGAACCGCCGCATCGAGCGCATCTTCACGTCGTAGTCATGATCGTCGATGCTTGGCCGCATCTTGATCTCTTTCAGCTCGACGACTTTCTGATTCTTGCGGGCTTCGGCGGCTTTCTTCTGTTCCTGGTATTTGAATTTGCCGTAGTCCATGATCTTGCAGACGGGCGGATTGGCGTCTGGGGAGATCTCGACCAGATCGAGTCCCGTCGCGATGGCGCGCTCCTGCGCGTCCACGGCGTCCACAACGCCTACGTTTTGGCCGGTTTCGTCGATCAACCTTACTTCTCGCGCCCTGATCGCCTCATTGATCTTGGGACCTGTTGGTTCACGCTCTTGAGCGCCTTTTGCCATGGGACGACGGATGTTCATTCTCCTCGAGATTGTTGCAGGGGCATTCCGGCTGCTAATTCATGCGCAGATGTGACAATCCGCATCTCCAACGTCGAGTCAAGCGCCAGCTTCCGTTTCTACCGAGGACGAGTTGCTGTCGAAGGTAGCAGCCAATCCGGAATTCAGTAGTTCATCGTAGACTTGCAGCGACGCGCGCTTCATCGATACCAGCGAGAAATGAGCGATCGTGTGGGCGCGCGCCCGTTGGCCAATGGCCTGCCGATCCGTGTCTGACAACGCAGTAGCCGCGGCAATCGTTCTTGCCAAAACCCCAACGTCGCCCGGCGGAACCAGCCAGCCGGTGGCGTGGTCGAAGCCGACTTGGCCGGCGTCCAGCACGGTCTCGGGCGGTGCGCCATGGTCGGTCGCGATCACCGGGCAGCGCATGGCCGCGGCCTCGGTGACGCTGCGGCCGAACGCTTCGGGCTCGGTCGATGCGATCACGGCTACATGGGCGAGTGCCAAGGCGGCTGCCACATCATCGATGTGCCCGACCAGGCGGACGGTGTCAGCGAGACCAAGCCGCGCGATGTCAGCCCGCAGGCTGGCGTCGTAATCGCCGCGTCCCTGGGCATCGCCGGCAAGGATTACGACAGCGTCGCCGAGGACGCCTGCTTGCACAAGAACATGAGCGGCTTGGATCAACACTCGCTGACCCTTCCAGCTGGTCAACCTAGCCGCCTGCAGAATGACACGTTGCCCCGCCGCGATCCCCAATCTGTCTCGCGCGGCTTGCAGACGGGCGTTGCCAATGTTCCTTGGATCGAAGGCCACACCATCGACGCCTCGGTGGATCACGCGGATACGGTCCTCGGGCGTACCGTAGCGGCTACGCACCAGGTCGGCCGTGAAGCGCGAATTCGTGATTACGACATCGCTGCGCACCATTACGCTGTTGTAGAGCCGCTTGAGCCGGCCTTTTTCCGCATAGGCGCCATGGTAGGTCGTAACGAATGGTGCCGTGCAGCGTCGCGAAGCCAGCAGCGCACTCCAGGCCGGCGCTCTGCTGCGGGCATGCACGAGATCGACGCTTTCTCGCTTGATCAACAGAGTGAGCGAACGGCTGTTGGCCAGCATGCGCAAGGGGTTCTTGGTGCCCGCCGGCATCAGCCTCAGTTCGCCGCCGAGAGCCGTGATCCGATCGGACATGCGCCCGCCGGCTGTTGCGACAATCGCCCGGCCGCCGCCGCGCACGATCGCATCGGTGATCTCGATGGCGGAAAGCTCCGCCCCGCCGGTATCGAGGCGCGGAATAATCTGCAGTATGGTAGGGCGCCTTGCCACGCGAGGTTAATTCACCCTGGGCGATGATCGAAGGGCTACATAGGATGGTTGAGGCCGCACCGCAATTCATCGAGGTCGGCGAGGCCAACGAGCGCCGCCGGATCGCGACTTTGGCGCTGGCAGGCACGGCTGGTCGCGAGGAATTGCCGGGGCTGGTGTGGTTGCCAGGCTTCAAATCCGACATGGTTAGCACGAAGGCGTCGGCGCTCGCCGACTGGTGTGCTGCAAAAGGGCTGGCATTCACCCGGTTTGACTACTCTGGGCATGGACAGTCATCGGGACATCTCGAGGGCGGCACTATAAGCCGCTGGCTCGAGGAAGCCGGCGCGGTGGTTGATCGGCTGACCGTTGGCCCGCAGGTTCTCGTTGGCTCCAGTATGGGTGGTTACATTGCGTTGCTGCTTTTGCGGCACAATAACGCGCGCGCCAACATCCGCAACCATCGCGTCAAGGCGCTGGTGCTGATCGCGCCGGCTTGGGACATGACCGAAGAGCTGATGTGGAAGCGTTTTTCCGCTGCCGCCAAGGAAGCGATCGTCGAACAAGGGGTGTGGCATCGCCCGAGCGCCTATGGCGCGCCCTATCCGATTACACGCGGGTTGATTGAAGACGGTCGTAAACACCTGTTGGGTCGGGCGGTATGGGATCCCGGATGTCCGGTCCGCATCATGCACGGGCTGCTTGATCCAGATGTTCCCTGGGAACACAGCCTGGACCTCGAAGCCAGCCTGTCTGGCGATTGGACACGCGTTTCGGCCATCCCGGACGGAGAACACCGGCTGTCGCGACCGCAGGATCTGGAGATGCTTTTCAGCATCATCGACGACCTGCTCGGTCGCTGCTGCGGGCAACGCACCGCTGACAAGGATTGAAACTTGCCCCCGAAACAGAGTATCCCATATTGGTAGTAGTTCATGTTCGGACCCGCCATTGTGCCTGTTGGCTGAAAGGAAACCCGCCAAACGATGAGAACCGCACTCGGAAGCGCTGGTCGTAGCGCTTCTCCGGCCGACCACCTCTCTCACGAGACCGACTCGGCCAATCTGATGAGCCAGCTCACAGTGTGGCTCGATGAGGCGAAGGCCGAGGACATCGTATCCATCGATCTTGCCGGCAAATCAACGATTGCAGATGCAATGTTGATTGCTACCGGACGCACCGATCGCCACGTCGGCGCTATCGCGGATCAACTGCAGCGCAATTTGAAGGATGCAGGTTGCCGCAAGGTCAGGGTCGAAGGCATGCAGACCTGTGACTGGGTGCTGATCGATACAGGCGACGTCATAATCCACGTGTTCCGGCCCGAGGTGCGCGACTTCTACAACCTCGAGAAAATGTGGTCAGGCGAGCGGCCCGTCGAGCAGTCGCAGCACTGACGTGCGATTGGTGATCGCGGCGGTCGGCAAATTGAAGGACGGCCCCGAGCGAGAGTTACTCAGTCGTTATCGAAAACGAGCGGCCGTGGGTGGGCGTGCGCTGGCGCCGTTGGATATCCTCGAAATCGTTGAAGGACGAAGTAACAATGTCGATGTGCGCCGCGACGACGAGGCCATGCGCCTATTGAAGGTGGTGGCGCGCGCGGACGTGATTGTTGCGCTCGATGAAGCCGGCCACTGCATGAGCAGTACGGATTTTGCGGCATTGATCGCCAAGTATCGCGATTCGGGCATCGACTCGCTGGCCTTCCTGATCGGCGGTCCAGACGGCCATGGCTGCGCGGCGACGTCCAAGTCCGCACTGCGACTTTCTCTCGGGCGGATGACCCTGCCACATGCCTTGGCGCGGGTTCTGCTGGCCGAACAGCTTTATCGAGCGATGACGATCCTATCCGGCCATCCCTATCATCGTGCTTGACTCAGCCACGCGTGGGTCAGCACCGCCAGAACCGACACTGCGGCAATCGCAATGCTCCCCGTCACGAACAGCACATTGGCTGCCCAGTCTGGCCGAGCACTCCATACTTTGCCCGAAGCAATCAGGAAAATCAGTCCGGCAAAGGCCGCCAAGGCCTGGATCGCGACCACGATCGCGGCAGCGTCGAGCCATGGTCGTTGATTGAACCGGCTTGCGCCGTGACCCAGCCGGAGCGCATAGCCAAAGCACAGGATGGCGGTCAATGCCATGCCTGCGCCATACTGCCAGCCGTGCTGCCAGCGCAAACCCGACCCAAGATACACCGACAACAGGGAGGCTGCACCCGCACCCCAGATCATTGCGATCAGCCGCGCATTGCGCCGCGCCGCGATTGCGGGCGTCGCCGCGCCCGGTACTCGGTTCGGAGGCTGCCAATGCGGTCGATTGATACCGCATGCAACCACGATGGCAGCGATCGGCAATAGTGTTGCCGCGGCCATGGACAACCACGGCGTCCCCCGGTGCGCACCAATGAATTGGCCAAAGACCGAGGCGGCCAATGCCGCCACGAGCCAAGGCACGAAAGGCTGCAGGGACATCGCCGGCTAACCCGGCCTTTTCAAGGACGCGGCGCTGATTACGGCTATCGCCATTGCGCCGAAAAACATCACATGCTTGGCGGGCCAATCGGTGAAACGCTCTATCAGGAAGCGGCTCATGTGGCCGTCGACCGTGAGTCCGATCATCACCAGTACCATGGCGACGAGCTGGCCGATGGCGAGATACCGGGACAGCTTCAGCATGGTCTCGTCTTCCTGGGCTCTCGCATCCGATTTGTCGAGGATGGCTGCAACGCCCAGGCACACCACGGTGATCGCGGCCATGGCCAAGGCGTGCGCCTTCCACTCGCGCCATACCGGCATGATACCGAGCCCATAGGTCAAGAACGTCACCAGCGCAGCCCAACCCCAGACAGCGCCGATATAGCGTGCGCTGTGCGCAGCAAGCGTACTGCGGCTTGCCTTGCCTGCTGCCGCGGCTTTTAACGCTTTGATGGCCCAGGCAGCGAAGAAAACGCAACTCGCCGCAGCGATGGCCAGGTGGGCGTATCCCATGACCACACTGCCCGGGCGGCCTGCTGCCGTAACGATGAGCAGCACGAGGCTGACCGCTATCGCGAGCATCCAGATCATCATGGCAAGCATCCCGTAGTTCCAATCTGATTTGCGGCGATCCAGCATCACTGATTCGGTGCCGCTTCAACAGCGATGGTAGGCGCGATACCACTCGACGAACCGCTCAAGCCCTTCCGTCAGTGCCGTGCGCGGACTGAACCCGACGGCCAGTTGCAAGGCCTCGATATCTGCAAAGGTCTTGTGAACGTCGCCGGGCTGCAAAGGCAACATGCGCATCTTCGCGGTGACCCCGATACAGCGTTCCAATATCCGGATCATCTCCAGCAGCTCGACCGGCTGGTTATTGCCGATATTGTATAGGCGAAACGGTGCGTCCGATCGCGCGGGACTTGGGTTTTCGCCAGCGGTCTGAAGCGGCTTTGCCGGGGCGTCGAGCGTGCGAATAATGCCCTCGACGGCATCATCGATGTAGGTGAAATCGCGTGCATGCTGGCCGTTGTTGAAAACGTCGATCGTGTCTCCCGCAAACAGCGCTTTCGTGAACTTGAAGTAAGCCATGTCCGGTCGACCCCAAGGGCCATAGACGGTGAAGAATCGCAGACCGGTTACCGGCAGCCCGTAAAGATGCGCATAAGCATGCGCCATCAATTCGTTCGAGCGCTTGGTTGCGGCATAGAGGCTGACCGGATGGTCGGTGCTGGAGCTGGCCTCGACGAACGGCATCGACATCGTCGCACCATACACGGAACTCGACGATGCGTAGACGAGATGCTCGATCCCATGATGCCGACAGCCTTCGAGAATGGTCAGGAATCCGACGATGTTCGAGTCGATGTACGCTTCAGGGTTTTCGATCGAGTAGCGAACACCGGCTTGCGCTCCGAGGTGGACCACACGGTCTGGTTTCGTCTCGACAAATATTTGGCGCATGACGGCGCGGTCGGCAAGATCGGCAAGCAAGAAACTGAAGCCTGGCAGCGGCTGCAGTTCGGCCAGCCGCGCGCGTTTCAGTGCCGGGTCGTAGTAGGCATTCAGATTGTCCAGGCCGATGACATGGCTTCCCCGCGCCAGCAACGCCTTGGCGACGTGGAAGCCGATAAAGCCGGCAACGCCGGTCACGAGAATCTTCATGGTTCGCACCGCGCTGCCTGCTCCGCATCGCTGGAAGTCTCGTCGAATCTCGACTTCGCCGGCGAGGCACGCGACCATATCGCTCGTGACGCGCGGTCGGCAACAGCGTTGACCGGCCGTGGGGCGGCTACTATAGAACGTGACGTTTCGCCCCGCGGATACCCTAGGTTTATTGGTGGCAAAGCGTTCAGCGCTTTGATCGTCTGTCAGCCGCTGTTCGTTGTCCGCGCGCGGCGTCTTACCAAAAAGGACTGATGAAAATGGCCAATACCAAATCGGCGCGCAAGGCGGCGCGCAAGTCGGTTCGTCGCACAGAAATCAACAAGTCGCGGCGTACGCAGCTCAAGACAGAAGTGCGCAAGGTCGAAGAAGCGATTGCTTCTGGCGACAAAGATAGGGCATTCGCCGCTATGAAGACTGCGGAGCCAGCGCTAGTGAGGACCGCGCAGAAGGGCGTGCTGCACAAGCGGACTGCCAGCCGCAAAGTCTCGCGCCTCACCCGTCGTGTTAGAGCAATGGAAAGCTAATCCACTGGAATGACACTCGTTGCCTCCCATGTGACAGTTTAGTTACAGAGGATCATGGAGGCGGAGCGGCTTACGTCGCGGACTGATGCAATGAAGCAGTTGATTGCAATGAAGTTTGGCTAATCAAACCGTTTGAACATCATACCGCCTTTGCGGAGTCTCACGCAGCCTGCAAATGAAAACAAGGTTCAACCGGCGGTTACTTGGAACTGTTTTTTTTGAAGCTGAACGTCGCTCTGGGGCAGTGAATCTTTCCGTGACCTCAACGGACTTTTCCTGATTGGCACACCCCGCGAAAGAGTTTTCCCCAGGCGCCGTGCAAATCGCAGGTCACTCCTGTGGACGACATCGCGCATTTTCCTCCTCTTGCCATGCAAAGCTCGCTGTGGTTAATTCCGACCGTCATCAAACGTGGCAAGTAGTAAATTAAATGTACCACAGTTTTGGTCGGCCACCCTTCGGACGTTGTTAGTATTGCGTCTCCGAAGTTCATTAATTGCAAAGTTGGTCGCTGCGTTTTCTGGGCTAGCGCCAGAGAAGTCTTGGTGTTGTCTTTGCGTAACTATCTATACTGCGGTCGCAACCAGCCGTGAGGGCGTCTGGAGCTGCAACACTTGAGGAGGTTAGTTAGTGGGGCCTATCGATAGTGTGGGCGTCGGCGATGTGAGTGCTGCGGATACTTGGCATCGATTGCGTGACGACCCATCGTCTTATCTTGTGGATGTGCGAACGAAAGCCGAATGGGCATTCGTTGGCCTTCCCGATCTGGCGCAACTGAGCAAACGGCCGGTTCTGGTGGAGTGGCAAACATTCCCCGACAACCGCGAGGATGCCAAGTTCGCCGAGCGGCTGGGCACTGCCTTGGCAGAAGCAGGCGCTAAGGCGACTGCGGACATTTTCTTCATCTGCAGGTCGGGCAGCCGAAGCAGGCGTGCCGCCTTGGCCATGACGGCCGCGGGTTTCGACCACTGCCACAATGTCGCGGATGGCTTTGAAGGTCCGCTTGATCCCGATCAGCACCGTGGCCGGCTTGCCGGCTGGAAAGCGGCCGGCTTGCCTTGGACGCAAGGCTAGGCTGAGGCCAAGGGCTGGCCGGGGCGATGCGCGATGCTCGAACTGTCTAGGTTCACTGGCACGTTGTGATTGTCCGCGATGCGGTGGCGATCACTCCGTGTTCTTCCGACTGAGGGCTGAACTACCGACTATACGGGGGACATTATCATGACTGATCGGGAAATTTTCGATCCACGAGCGAATACCAACTCTTCTGGCGGAAGGGCAGGCGGCAACAAGGGCAAGCCAGGGCCAAGAAATTCCAGCCATGATAGGCGCGTTGAAAGTGGGGCCAACCCGTCCGAGCAGGTGGAATCGGGCAGTGACTCGGGCGTCTCGCCAGGCTTTGGCGAAATCTCCGTGCAGCGTCCGCAAGGCAGCGGTCGCGCCGGTGTGCAAGGTGAGGCCAAAGGGCAGAAGGCGCGCGCGATGCTTAAGGCCCGGCTTGGCGATGAAGTCTATTTCAGCTGGTTCAACGCACTCGAAATCGATAGCGTCGACAACGGCGTGGTACAGGCGTCGGTGCCCGTGATTTTTCTGCGCAAATGGATTCAGGAGAAGTTCGCCGACGAGCTGCTGGCTTGCTGCAAAGCCGAATTCAAGAGTGCGGAACGGGTCGAACTTGTAGTGCGCCAGCCGGGCCCTGCTCAGACAACGGCAGCGGCTTCCCATTCAGTGGCAGCTACACGCTGGATGAAATGGAACTACTGCGCATTGGCCCCAAGAGTATACAGCGCCGTGTGCGAACGCTGGATGGCGAGATGACGTTGGACTCGAAGCCTGCCGGTGGCGCTAGCCTCCACGTGCGAATTCCCGCATGAAGCTTGCGCTGCTCTGGCTGGGCCTA
>JBGTIU010000209.1:0-6562 GCA_041745515.1 Hyphomicrobiaceae bacterium
CTCGGACGCGGAGCCGGAGCCGGACCCATAATCAACTGCGGTTCGAAACTCGCGAGAACGACGAGCTGCGCCAGCTTCTTGCGTTCGTCATCGGTCGGACGGGCTGCAAGTCTCGACGGGCGATCGACGACACGCGGCTCGGTTATCAGTCTGGGCGAGGGCAACGCGGCAACACGCGGTTCAGCCTTCGGCTCGATCCGGGCTGGAGATGTCGCTGCGTTTGGCAAGGCCGTCGGCTTGAGACCGGCCGCGGTCGCGAGCAAGGTGTTGGCCGGTCGGTTGCGCACGTCGTGGAACTCGGCGACCTGGACAGCGAGTTCCTTGTGTTGGGTCTGCGCGACCCGCACATCCTCGCGCGTGATCGGGCCGCCGTCCGCCGCCTGGTGCTGCGTCCGGCCGCTCGGGAACAACAGCGCTAGTTCGTGGCGCGGCAGGCGCGGCCAATGACGAACTCGATCGGTATCGAGGTGAACGAACGGGATGGCCGAGGTCGGATAGTAGCCGACGCCGCCGCGCTCCCGCACCAGCGCCGAATAACGCATCCGCTTCAACGGCACGTCGGGGAAATGCACGTCGGCCGCCTTGCCGAGGATGTGCCGGCTCTCGCTGGCCTGCCCGCCGACCGAGCGGCGCAGCATGTCGTTGGTGCCGCGCGAGCGAAATCCGGAAATGATATGGATCGGCTCGTTCGAGCCGAGCTCGGTATGGACCTCCCACATCAGATCGACGAGGGCGGGGTCCATTTTGGTCGACTCGTCCTGACGCCAATCGCGCATCGCCCAGTCGATCTTCTCCATCGCCTCGGGGATGTAGCGGCCGTCCTTCTTGTAGAGGACGCTGATCGTCTCTTTGGTGTGGATGTTGTAGAGTGCGACGGTGCGGGCGCGATCCGGGTTCGCGATCAAAGCCTCGCCGCCCACGACCGCGAATGACGCGACCGCTGCGACGCCGGCTGCCAGCCGTCGTTTCGCTGAGATCAAATTGCGACCCTTTCCCCTCCAGCCCTTAAACGCCGGCGCCATGGTTAACCGGCGATCATTAACGTGCAGTAACCTTGGAAATTGGGCTGAGTGCGGCAAGGGTCGGGCAAAAGCGCGGCGAAAGCGATTTTCGCGACTTTCGCGAAGGGTTTCACGGCGCCTTTCGCGAAGGTCGCGGCGCGACTTTGACGAGGGGTCGTTTCTGAGCTTTCTGGACGGACGAGGGCTTCGACGCAGGCCACCATACGAAGTCGGGGTGCTTGGGTTTAGCGGTCACCCTGCCAGCCGCCGCGAACACGAGAGCAGGCACCAGGAGTGCGATTGCCAGGATCTGGACAACGCGCGGTCTTGTCATGGTGCCTGCTCCTTCGGCGTCGGATCGGAGTTCAACGCGGGGTAGGCTTCGAGCCGACGACAACGATCTCCCTGGGCTTCTTGAGACCGGGATTGACGTTGGCCTTGAGCTTCAGTTTCGGAGTATTGATCGTGCAGATCGGATGCCCCTGGATCCACTTCGTGTGATATCCGGCGGGACAGGCCGAAGCAGTACCGGCGAAAGCAAGTATCCCGGTGGCGGCGACGGCGGCGGCAACGAGCTTTTTCATGTGAGCGACCTTTCCTGTTTGCGAAGGGGTTCGATGCCCTTCATGGGGATTGGTCGCGGCCAGCGCAGCACAGGTTCAACCGAGCATACCGGGCTCGCTGTTTCAGGATTTGTCGCCCAGTCGCAGACCTTGAAACCCTTGGCCGGAGAGCTTCGGCCGCACACTGGAGACAATCCCGGAATTCACGCCAGCCCAACCGATTTCGCCCGACAGGCGGCCGTATTCGATCTTCGGGCAGCGGTTCATGACAACCTGCAGTCCGGCAGCTTCCGCCTCCGCCGCAGCGATATCGTTGCGGACACCAAGCTGCATCCAGACGACGCGGATACCAAGTCGCTCCTTGAGGGCGATGGCCTCGCGCGTCACCTCAAGCGCTGCTTCGGAATTGCGAAATATGTCGACGATGTGCACGGGGCCTGCAATGTCATGCAGATGCGCAGCGACCGTCTGACCGAGTAGCTGCTGACCGGCGAGTCCGGGGTTGACCGGGATAACCGCATATCCCTTGGCCAGCAGATACTTGATCACGAAGTAGCTGGGTCGATTCGTATTGGCGCTGGCGCCGACCATCGCCACGATACTGTTCGAACGCAGGATGTCGGCGATGGCGTCATCAGAGTAGCGGTCGTGGGCCATGAGCTGCGACAGTTCTCATCTCGTCAGGGCAGAATCACGCGCCCAATCTCGTCCAACGGAAAGAAGGGATTGTGCGCTACCTCCCACAAATGACCGTCCATGTCGGCGAAGTAGCCCGAAGTGCCGCCCCAAAACACTTTCTGCGCAGGCTTCAGCAGTTTGGCTCCCGCAGCTACCGCTTCCGCCAGCACCGTCGCAACCTCCGCTTCGGTTGTCACATTATGCGCAAGCACGATGCCGGAAAAGCCCGTTTCTCTTTCGGCAACGTGGGCGTCTTCAGCCAGTGCCGCCCGACCAAACAGCGACAGCACGACGCCGCCAGCCGAGAGGAAAGCGACGCTTTCCTGCGATGCGGATGACGCTTTAAAACCGAGCGTTTCGTAGAACCTGCGAGCGCGTGCGACATCAGCCACACCTAGCGTCACGAGCGACAAGCGGGGCTGCATGGCGCTCATTCACCCGTCCAGGAAGGAGCGCGCTTATCGAGAAACGCGCCGATGCCTTCGGCGGCATCTCGGGCCAGCATGTTCTCCACCATAACGCCCGCAGTATAGGCATACGCGTCTGCCACCGGCCGTTCGAGCTGGGCGTAGAATGCCTGCTTTCCAATGGCCACGGTCAGGGGAGATTTTGAGGCGATGACCCGCGCCATCGCAACGGCTTCGGCGCGCACTGCTGCGGGCGGCACCACGCGATTGACGAGGCCATATTCGGCCGCGGCCTTGGCGGAAAGCATCTCGCCGAGCAACAGCATTTCCATGGCTCGCTTGCGCGGCACGTTGCGTGAGAGTGCCACCATCGGCGTCGAGCAAAACAGCCCGATGTTGACGCCAGGCGTGGCGAAGGCAGCAGTCTTGCTCGCGACGGCCAGGTCGCAGGTGGCAACCAGCTGACATCCGGCCGCCGTCGCCGACCCTTCGACCGCTGCTATGAACGGTTTTGGCGAGGCAAGGATCGCCTGCATCATGTCCGCGCAGGCAACCATCGTCGACTTGTAAAATGCACGCCCGTGGTCGGCATGACTTCGCGCGGCGGTCAATTCTTTGAGATCGTGACCAGCACAAAATGCCGGTCCATTGGCCGCGACTATTACGGCATGAACGGATTTGTCCGCCGACAAACCGTCTACTGAGCGGGTCAACAGGTTTATCAGTTCGAGCGACAGCGCGTTGCGCTGTCCCGGCCGATTCAGCGTCAACAACGCAATGCCCGACTCCGGTCGCGAGAGCAGCAGGGGCGATTCCGCCGCTGCTTCTGTCCGCGATGCCGCAACACGATCCTGCATGTCGCCCCCCTGCCTGTACTACTGCAACGCCTGTTCGATCTCTTTCTGGAATTTTTTCACGACCACCACATTCTCCTTGTACTGCAGAGGAGGTGTGGTCTTCAGCGCCTGATCCATTTCCTCAAGCATCTGCGCCTTGTCCTTTTCGGGGATCTTGTCGTCTTTCTTGATCTCGTCCATCTCCTTTTTGATGGCATCGATCGGATCCATATATTCGCCTGATTGCGGGTCAAGCCCCGCCATGACCATCGAAATGTTGGCGGCCACGTCGTCGAGTTCGGCGAAATTCGCAAAGCCGTTTTTGGTGGATACAGCCTCGAGTTCGGCTTGCAGCTTGGCGTCGGGCTTGTCGCCCGCGGCTTGCAGCTTGGCGGCCATCGCTGCGAGGTCCTTTTGCGCCGCGACGAAGCCTTGCACATGCTTTTCCGTAAGTTTTACCTGCTTGAAATCAGGTTGACCGGTCTGGGCACCGGCGGGCGCCATGGCAGCGCCCAACAAGAGGGCGGCTGCCGCAATCGCCGTTATGCCTCTGTGCAAAACGCGTCTCATCAATTTGGGCTCCTGTGAATGGGCGCGCCTGATCTTGCGCCGAATGGTTCAATCGATAGGATCGTGCCGCCCTGTACTCCAGAACAACACTTCGTCAGGAATAAGTATGCAGACCCCGGTTTCGGTTCCAACCCAGCGTCTAGATGTCCTAAGCGTCACTCGGCTTATTGAACAGCATTTTCCATTGGTGCATGAGGGCAGCGGGCAACTGGTGATCGAGGCCGTTGCACCCGGAGCAGCACGCGTTCGCATGCGCCAGGACCCGCGCAATATTCGTCCTGGCGGCACAGTAGCCGGGCCGGCGATGTTCAAGCTGGCCGATTTTGCGGTTTACGTGGCTATCATAGGTCAACTGGGTGAGGCCGGAATTCAAACCGCAACAGCAAGCATGACAATGAATTTTCTGTCGCGACCGGAGCCCGCCGACATGATCGCCCATGTACGTCTCATCAAGGTCGGACGCAGGTTGGCCGTGGCCGATGTCGAATTGTTCAGCGACGGCAAGGCAGCCATGGTCGCGCACGCAATATCGTCCTATGCCCTGCCGACGATCGGTGTGAGGTAAATCAATACCGTTTCGAGGTAATATTTTACCGTTATATCTAACCTAATGAAAAGACTGCAAAATACAGCTCTTCTGCCACAAATATTGACAACCGTGCCCTGTTGACATCTAAAGACATCGAAACGTCACGTGCTGGTTCGCATGAGGCGTCGTCCAACCGAGCGGAACGAACAACATGAAGACCTACGTCGCCAAGTCGGGCGAGGTGGACAAGAAGTGGCTGCTGGTCAACGCCGAAGGTCTCGTCGTCGGTCGGCTCGCTGCACTTATCGCCACCCGCCTCAAGGGCAAGCACAAAGCCATGTACACGCCGCACGTCGATTGCGGCGACAACGTCATCGTCGTCAATGCCGAGAAGGTCGTGTTCACCGGCAAGAAGCACGAAGGCAAGGTGTATCATTCGTATACGGGCTTCCCCGGTGGCATCAAGGAGCGCACGCCGCGTATGATCCTCGAGGGTCGTTTTCCCGAGCGGATCGTCGAAAAGGCCGTCGAGCGTATGTTGGCGCGCGGGCCACTGCAGCGCCAACTGATGCGCAATTTGAAGGTATATAAGGGGCCCGATCACCCGCACACTGCACAGAATCCGGTGACGTTCGACGTCGCCAAGCTCAACTCCAAGAACGTGAGGGCCTGACATCGATGGCCACCGAAACCAAATCACTCGAAGATCTGGCGACGTTGAAGGGTATGCCGGCGCCCGTCGCCGCCGTGGTGGCAGGGCCAGTCTATGTGCAGAAGCTCGACAAATTCGGGCGTGCCTACGCGACCGGCAAGCGCAAGAATGCAATCGCGCGCGTATGGATCAAACCGGGTGCCGGACGGATTGTCGTCAACACCAAGGCCTTCGACCAATATTTCGCGCGCCCTGTGCTCCAGATGATGCTGAAGCAGCCGTTGAACGCGGCCAGCCGCGGCACGCAGTACGACATCATGGTGACGGTGTCCGGCGGCGGGCTCTCCGGTCAGGCCGGCGCCGTGCGGCACGGGATCTCGAAGGCGCTGACCTATTTCGAGCCGGATCTGCGTCCGGTACTGAAGAAGGGCGGCTTCCTGACACGCGATAGCCGTGTCGTCGAGCGCAAGAAGTACGGCCGCATGAAAGCCCGTCGCAGCTTCCAGTTCTCGAAGCGCTGATTTTCGGCGCCTGAGTTGTCGCCCGGGCTAGGGGCCCGCCATCACTGGCGGGCTTTTTTCGCTGCTTGAACCGTCGGCTCGGGCTGATAGCATGTAGCCTCCGCAGTCGGCAGCCCGAGCACCCAACGATGAGCCAGTTTGCAGCCCCGACCCCCGCGCCAGCCCGCTTCGCATCGGCCGCGGAATCCGAGGCTGCCGCGCGCACCTTTGACCTGAAGCGGACCGGCCCCGATTTCATCGCCAATCCGTTCCCGACCTACAACGCGCTGCGCGATCATTCACCCGTGGCGCGAATGCCGGACGGCAGCTACTTCCTGTCGAGGTATGCCGACTGCATTGCCGTCTACAAGGATGCAAAGCTGTTCTCCTCCGACAAGCAGGCAGAGTTCCGTCCCAAATTCGGCGATGGACTGCTCTACGAGCACCACACCACCAGCCTGATCTTCAACGACCCTCCTCTGCACACCCGTGTGCGCAAGATCATGGCCGGGGCGCTCAATGCGCGCGCGGTCGCGGACATGGAAGCGCCGATGATCGCGCTAACCGATCAGCTGCTCGACGCGATCGAGGCCAAGGGCGAGGCCGACTTGATCGCGGATCTGGCCGCCGCCGTGCCGATCGAGGTGATTGGCAATCTGCTGGCGATCCCGCACGATAGACGCAGCCCGCTGCGGGCCTGGTCGCTGGCGATCCTGGGCGCGCTCGAACCGTCGCCCGGGCCCGAACTGCTCGCCGCCGGCGAAACCGCTGTTGCCGAGTTCCTCGACTATCTGCGCATCCTCGTCGCCGATCGCCGCAAGCGGCC
>JBGTIU010000210.1:0-30025 GCA_041745515.1 Hyphomicrobiaceae bacterium
GAGGGCGCCGCCGCTCCGGTCGCAGCCGGAGTCGCAACCGCCGATGCCGAGGCCCGGGTCAAAGAATTCTCGAGCGGGAATGCAACTGTGGAAGGCGGCTTGCTGCAGGTGATGCGGGCCGACGCTGCGTTCGATCCGGGACATTTTATCGAAGGCGCCAAACAGGCATACGAGATGATTGTGACTGCATTTGCCGAGGGCAACCGCAAGATACTCAAGGACCTGCTCAGCAAAGAAGTGTTCGACGGATTTGCTACGGCAATTGGCGATCGCGAAAACCGGGCCGAGCAGATCGATCAAAGCTTCGTCGGCATCAACAAGGCCGATATCGTCGAGGCCGAGGTCAAGAATGGCACCGTCAACATCACTTTGAAGTTCATCAGCCAATTAATCTCCGCCACTCGCGACAAAACCGGCGCAGTGATTGCCGGCGACGCACAGAGGATCAAGGAAGTTACCGATATCTGGACGTTTGCCCGCGAGATCAGCTCGCGAAACCCGAATTGGCGCCTGGTCGCGACCCAATCTCCGAATTGATGAGAGTTATCGAACCGATGTCCGGCTGACGGCGGATGGCCGATGGCGGCGACATGACTGGATTGGCTGTGTCGTTTGAGCCCCTCAGTTTTGCCGACTTGCCGGGTTGGCTGCAGGATGATCATGCAACCGCGTTTGCGGCGTTTATCAAGTCGTGCGGTCGCGTTCGGGCGGCGGCCAGCTGCACGGCCGGTACAACAACCGGGCCGGCATTGCTGAGCGTCTGCGATACGGCGACGAAAATGACCGGGAGCCGCGTGTCCGGCGCAGCGGCGAGAGCGTTCTTCGAAGCACACTTTGAGCCGCACAGGGTACTGCACGCCAATAGTACCGGCTTGTTGACCGGGTACTACGAGCCCTTGATCGATGCCGCGCCAACACCGTCGGTCGAGTATGCGACGCCGATCTATCGTCGTCCCGCCGATCTTGCGAATTTGGTCGACGAAGCATCGCGCGGGAGCAAGGGCGACGCGCTGACCCATGGACGCAAGACGGCCTATGGCGTTGAGCCGTACGCGACCCGCAAACAGATCGAGCAAGGAGCGTTGCAAGGACTTGGTCTCGAAATGATGTATCTGACGAGCCCAGTCGATGCGTTTTTCTTGCAGGTCCAGGGTTCTGGGCGGCTGCGGTTGCCCGACGGGCAAATGATTCGCGTGAGCTACGATGGCAAGAATGGCCATCCCTACACGTCGGTCGGCCAGCTCCTCATCGATGCCGGCGAGTTGCCGGCCGACAAGATGTCGCTCGATGCGCTGGCTGCCTGGCTTAACACCGACACTGAACGTGGCCGTCAGGCGATGTGGCAGAACAAGTCATATGTGTTCTTTCGCGAGCTCAAGGGTGAAGAGGCTGATAGCGCGATCGGCGTGCTCGATATTCCACTGACGCCCGGCCGCAGCCTCGCTGTCGACGCCGGTGCGCACGCCATCGGCACGCCGGTCTACGTGCATGCGCCGACACTGACGCACGCGTCGAAAACTGGTGGGTTCAACCGGCTGATGATCGCGCAGGATGTCGGCTCGGCGATCAAGGGGCCGGAGCGTGGCGACATCTATTTCGGCTCCGGCGAGGCGGCCGGTAGACTTGCCGGTGTGACCAGGCATCCGGGCAATTTCTTTGTCCTGCTGCCACGTGACGGAAGTACAGTGGGCGCACGCAAGGCGGCACACAAGCCATGACGCGGCGCGGTCCTCCCAAAAATCGTGGAGGCTTATCCGGCGAGGATGAAACGCTTTGGGCGCAGGTCACGCGCGACGTAGTGCCATCGAAGCTACGCAAAAAAATACAGCATGCCGAGGGCACCAGACCCGAGCGCGCGCCGGCCCAGCGGGCGCATTCGCCGGGTTCTGCGCCGCCGCAGCCGGTTCATTCCGGCCCGGCACCCAAGCGAAGCGCGAAACTGTCTGAGCTCGAACCGCGTGCAACACGGCGGATCGCAAAGGGTCGCGATGAAATCGAAGCACGCGTCGATCTGCACGGGCTGCGGCAGGACGAGGCGCATCGCGTATTGCGCAGTTTCGCGCTGCGCTGTCACGCCAATGGACTGCGAACGGTGCTGGTGATCACCGGTAAGGGCGCACCGCGCGATGTTGCTCCCGACACGCCTTTCGAGCTGTTCCAAAATCGCGATCGCGGCGTGCTCAAGCGCAATGTGCCACGCTGGCTCGCCGAACCGGACTTACGCAGCATCGTTGCGGGATACACGACGGCGCATGTTCGTCACGGCGGCGAGGGCGCGCTCTATGTAAGGCTGCGCGGCGGTAACCGGGGCTAGGACTCGCCATCCGGCCGGTCTGAATCCTGGCTCGCCGCTTCGGGCAGGACGACCACAAGCCTGCCGCCGGCAATATCGATCTGCGGCACGACAGCAAGCGTGAACGGAACAAACTCGGTCTTGGCTACGCCTTCGCGTGCAAGTTCAAGCAGATCGCCGGCACCATAGTTCTGCACCGACATGACGATGCCGATCTGTTTGCCTGCAGAGTCGACCGCCATGAGCCCGACGAGATCGGCGTGGTAGAACTCGGCCGCGTCAGATGGCGGGAGTTTATCGCGGGCGACATAAAGCCCGGTACCCTTGAGCGCGTCGGCGGCGTCCCGGTCGTCCAGGCCTTTGACGCGGGCGATGACACCGCCCTTGGGGGTCACACGGACGACTTTCAGCACGAATGAGCGGATGCCCTTTTCATCCCGCAAAGGCCCGTAGGCATCGATGTCTTCCGGCGCCGCCGTGTAGGTCTTGATCAGCACCTCGCCACGAATGCCGTGCGCGCCCGAGACGTGGCCGAGCAAAATCTGCTTTGCGGCCCCACTTGTCGTGATTGTTCGAGATCGTTTCAAGCGACGGAAACGCCGACTGGCGCAAATGACCAGATGCGGATGATATCAGCGCTCAGCTCAAAAAGCACTCGATATGGGCCAAAGCGATAGACGAAAATGTCGATGTCATCGAATGCTTCACACCTTATTGCATGCTGAAGAGGATCGGCCGATAGAAAGAACTTCAAATGCACTTCGCAAGTCTTCCGTCGACTTTCATCCGGAACAAACTTGGCCATGCCCGCCGCAGCCGACTCAGAGAAGCGGATTTGCACTGCGCTCCGCCTCGATCAGTGGCCGCAAGCGCCTAGCCTCATTCGCTGCCGCGGCGAGGTCTTCTTCCGTAATCTCTATTGCTTCTAATCCAAGGGCCGCTGCATACGGGATCCGCTCGCCCATCTTTGCCGTACGCCAAGCCTTGTCGTGGCTTAGTTCGCTGATCTCTCGCGTCGAGTGGCTGCAGACAAAGTCAATCACATCGTTCAAAATCCCAAGTTCAGCATTCGAGAACCTCGACGTGTCCGGGCTCGACAGAGACGTATATTGCCTCTTTGGAAAGCCGAAATAGTCGATCGTCTCTATCTTCAGCTTCTTCTCAGCGGCAAGTTCATCAAGTGCGGCGGCGAGATGACGAGCGACCGGGCCGAATTGCTGCTTCAGGTAGTCCACGCCCGTGAGAGGCTCGCCGCTCCCCGCAAACGCCATCATATCTGCAAAATATAGAATTTTATGGAGTTTGACGTTGCCGAGCCGCGAAGGCTCGCAGCGGTCGCATACGAGGTGTACGGCCGCTTTGAAACGAACTCGATCGAACGTGATGTAATTCTCGAACATGCCACATCTCCAGCGATGAGATTGCTAGCACGAACGAATCGGGAACGCAAGGGTCGCCACGGCGCTGTTGTGCACCGTGCCCACTTATCAAGCAGCTGCAGCTTCCTTGGCCTTTGCCTCGGCCTTGGCTACTTCGGCCTTTTCGCGTTCGACGCGCTTCTTTTTCGGCTTGGCTTTCTCGGGGTTGTTCGAGGGTTTGCGCTTCATCAGGCCGTTGGCATCGAGGAAGCGGGCAACACGGTCCGACGGTTGGGCGCCGACCGACAGCCAATGCTTGGCGCGATCCAGGTCGAGCTTCACGCGCTCGGTGCTGTCCTTGGGCAACATCGGATTGAACGTGCCGATCTGCTCGATGTAGCGGCCATCGCGGGGCGACGCGCTGCTGGCAACGACGATGTAATAATAGGGACGCTTCTTGGCGCCGCCGCGCGAGAGCCTGATCTTGACTGACATCAGTTGTTTCCTTGGTTGTGTTCGATCATTTTTTCTTAGGACCGCCGGGCAGTCCCGGAAGTCCTGGGAACTTCTGCCCTCCAAATCCCCCCAGGCCCGGCAGACTGCCGCTGCCCAGACCAGGCAGCTTCGGCATCTCGCCTTTTTTTAGCTGCTCCAACATCTCGGGGGATACGGTGGGCATCTGGCCACCGCCACCCATGCCGCCGCCGAGACCCATCATGCCGGCCATCTTGCTCATCATGCCCTTATTCTTGCCCATCATTTTCATGACGTCGGCCATTTGGCGGTGCTGCTTGATAAGTCTGTTCACCTCTTCGACCTTGGCGCCCGCCCCGACGGCGATCCGTCTCTTCCGCTTGCCATCGAGCAACTTGGGCAAACGGCGCTCTGTTGGCGTCATCGACATGATGATTGCGTGCTGGCGTTTAAGCATCTTCTCGCCCATGCCGCTGTCGGCGATCTGCGCCTTCATCTTGGCGACACCAGGCACCATGCCCATGATGCCGCTCATGCCGCCGATCTTGTCCATCTGTTTGATCTGATCGGCGAGGTCCTGCAGGTTGAACCCGCCATCCCGCATCTTGGCGGCCATGCGGGCTGTTTCGTCCGCGTCGAAGGCGTTGGCCGCCTTCTCGACGAGGCCGACAATGTCGCCCATGCCGAGGATGCGGCTGGCGATGCGGTCCGGGTGGAAATCCTCGAGCGCATCCCATTTCTCGCCGACGCCCATCAGCTTGATCGGCCGACCAGTGACAGCGCGCATCGATAACGCCGCGCCGCCGCGGCCGTCACCATCGACGCGAGTCAACACGATTCCGGTAACGCCCAAGCGGCTCTCGAATGCCTTGGCGGTGTTGACGGCGTCCTGTCCCGTGAGTGCGTCAGCAACCAGGAGGGTTTCGTGCGGCTTCGTCCGCGCCTTGACCTCGGCGACCTCGGTCATCAATGCTTCGTCGATGGTTGTACGGCCGGCGGTGTCGAGGAGCACCACGTCGTAGCCGCCGAGTCTCGCCGCTTCCATGGCGCGGGCCGCGATGGCGAGCGGCTGGTGACCGGCGACGATCGGCAATGTCGCGACGCTGGTCTGCTCGCCCAAAACGCGCAACTGCTCCTGCGCCGCCGGCCGCCGCGTATCCAGCGACGCCATCAATACTTTTTTCTTATCTCTATTGGTCAGGCGATACGCGATTTTCGCGGTGGTCGTGGTCTTGCCCGAGCCTTGCAGCCCGACCATCAGGATGGCGACCGGCGGTGTCGCCCCCAGATCGATCGGGGAAGCATCGGAGCCGAGCACCGCAACCAGCTCGTCGTGCACGATCTTGACGACCATCTGCCCGGGCGTCACCGACTTGACCACGTTCCGACCGACAGCTTTGGCCCTGACCTTTTCGGTGAAATCCTTGACGACTTCGAGCGCTACGTCGGCCTCGAGCAGTGCACGGCGAACCTCGCGCATTGCGTCGGCGACATCGGTCTCGCCAAGCGCACCTCTGCGCGTCAGCCGATCGAGGACGCCCGACAACCGTTCTGAGAGAGATTCGAACATTCAGCGTCTGCCCATCAGCTGCCCGGAACCTTCATCGATTCGAAGTCGACCATGATGTGTTCCTGATATGGGGAGCGGGCGGCAAGCCGGCCATACCAGGCCTCGACATGAGCGAGCTTGGGTCTTTCAATCGACAGGCTGAAGTAGCGGAACATCAAAGTGCCGACGGCAATGTCCGCAATTGTCAACTGGTCGCCACCGATGAACATGCGGCCGTCGAGCTGGCGATCGAGGATACCGAGCTTCTCTCCCGCCCGCTTGGCTGCGGCAGCAACGCCCGCTACGTCGCGGTCCTTGGCAGCGGTGCGGATCAACCCCAGGAAGCATGTGCCGATAATGTCTCGGTAGATTTCGGTGATCGACCAATCCATCCATTGATCGCAAACAGCATGCGCATGGCGGCCTTCGGGCGACAGCTTGCCACGGCCATAGCGTTCGGCGAGATAGCGCGCGATCGCGTTCGACTCCCACATGACAAAACCGTCGTCGTCGATTACCGGCACCAGGCGATTGGGGTTGAGAATTGCAAATTCCGCCGTATCAAGGCGTCCAAAGGGCCCACCGGCGTCGATGCGTTCGTGCGCAAGTGCCAACTCGCCCACTGCCCACATGACCTTTTGGACATTGACGGACGTCTTGCGGCCCCAGACTTTCAGCATCGCTACAAAGATCCTCGACAACTCAAAACGAAACTGCACCCGGAAGCGCAACACGCCTGCGGATGTTGACCCCCTGTCTCCCGGCTGGCGCGATGCCATGTACAGGCGGCGGCTCGACTGCTCGGGCCGTGGATAAGTGCCTCAGATGCGCTAGGGCCGCGCGAAAGTCAAATTATTTGGGCTGGCGGCGGTCTGTTGCGATTTGACTACAATCACACACAATCGTCTTGGCCCATGCGCGCCGGTTACGAGTTTGCCGCCGATGTCGGCAGTTCGCGACGGCCCCGAGATCATATTCACGGTGCGCGGCATGGCGCGGTCGCCGAAGCGAGCGCGGACCTTCATCCAGGCCTCCTCGTAAGGGCCCACCACATCCTGATCTTCCACGACGACAATATGAGTTTCCGGCAGGAAGTTCAGCGTTACGGGATTGTCCGCTCCGGATGCGATCACGAGTGTCCCGGTCTCGGCGACGGCGGCCGTCGCGCGGCTCAAGCCCACCTCGTCGGCCGGTTGTGCGTGCCCCCGCTTGAGCGTCAGCGCCGGCTCGTTTGCCCAATTCAATGCTGCGAGATAGGCGTCGTCTCCCGTCGCAAGCCGGGCAGGCAGGTTGTGTTGCCGCAGGTAAGCAGAGATCAGGCCGGGAACGTCGGACGGCTTCTCGGCGTCCAGAACGGTCGCCGACTGACCTTCCATCTGACTGCGAAAGAGCGCCGCGTGGTCGGCATGCGATTTGCCCGCCACGCGAGCCGGTGTTGGGTGGCGATGTTTAGCAGCGATGCGGTCAGCCACAATTTTGGCGCGCCTGCCTTCGGGAACCGGAGCGGCTGCCGCGAGGCCTTTGCGGATCTTGGCGAAAATGACGTCGCGGTTGCTCATCCTGCGGTTCTCCGGGCAGCGGTTGGGCGTTCAAGGCCAGCTTGCTGTTCGCGCCAAAGTTGTTGGAACGTGTAGCCCTGCGGCGCCGGAAGATCGCGGTGCCGGGTCCATCCGCTTGCGAACGGCAGGCGGCGGAAAGCGCCGTTGCGACCCCCGGCGGCACCAAGCAGAGCGGCGGCAAACCGAGTCGCAATCGCGTAGATGCGCGGCCGCCTGGCGATCCAGGCCCAGGTCTTCAACCCGAGCGAATACCCCCACGGCAGGTTGCCGAGATCGAACTCCGTTTCCCGGTGCAGCCGCATCAACTTCGGCAGCGGGATCTTCATCGGGCAGACCGCCTCGCACTTGCCGCAGAACGTCGAGGCATTCGGCAGGTCTCCCGCCTGTTTGACGCCGATCAGCGACGGCGTCAGCACCGCCCCGATGGGTCCCGGATAGACCCAGCCATAGGCGTGCCCACCGATGGCATTGTAGACCGGACAGTGATTCATGCAGGCGCCGCAGCGGATGCAACGCAAGACCTCGCGCATTTCGGTCGCGAGCAGTTCCGACCGGCCGTTGTCGAGCACCACGACATGGTAGTTCAGCGGACCGTCCGGATCGCCCGGCCGCCGCGGCCCGGTCGAGAACGTCGTATAGGTCGAGAAATCCTGGCCAGTGGCCGAGCGTGCCAGCAGGCGCAGAATTGAGCTGACGTCCTCGAGGGTCGGCAGCACCTTGTCGATCGAAGCAATGACAACGTGCGTTTTGGCGAGGCTTTGCGTCAGGTCGCCGTTGCCTTCGTTGGTGACGATGATGGAGGAACCGGTCTCGGCGATGAGGAAGTTCGCGCCGGTGATGCCGACATCGGCAGCGATGAATTTCTGCCGCAGGATTTGCCGCGCCTCGTCGACGAGCTGGGCCGCTTCGACGAGCACGCGATCTTTCGGCAGATGCGTGTGCAGGCGGCGAAAATCGGCTTCGACCTGACCTTGGGTTAAATGGATCGCCGGTGCGATAATGTGGCTCGGCACTTCCTTGCGCAGCTGCACCAGATATTCGCCGAGGTCGGTCTCGACGACTTCCAAGCCTTGCGCTTCCAAATGGCCGTTGAGGGCGATCTCTTCCGAGAGCATCGACTTGCCCTTCGTGACAATTTTCGCGCCCGCGTCCCGGCAGATGTGCTCGATGATCCCACGGGCATCGGCTGCGGTCGGCGCCCAGTGCACGTGAGCACCGGCCGCAATGGCCCGGCGCTCCCATTCGGTCAGATAGAGATCGAGGTATTCGAGCGTGTGGTCGCGGATGTCGCGGCCCACATCCCGCAGATCTTCAAACTCGGGCAGCCGGTCGCGTGCGGCGGACCGTTGGGCAACAAGACCGCCCGGCAGGCCCGACAACGCGCGTTGCAGTTGTTCGTCATGCAACGCGAGGTATGCGTTATTCTTGAAGGCAGAGGTCGTCGGTTTCATCGGCGGGATTCGGAAGCGGCGATCGGCGGGTCAGATAGTTCGCCAGCCAACACCTCTGCGACGTGGCGCACATCGACCTCGCTGCCTTGACGTTTCAGCTTGCCCGCCATGTTCATCAGGCAGCCGAGATCGCCAGCCAGAAGAAGATCAGCGCCGGCGTGCGCGACGTTGCGCGACTTCTTCTCGACCATCGCATTGGAAATTTCCGGATACTTGACCGAAAACGTTCCACCGAAACCACAACAGACCTCGCTGTCCACCATTTCGACCAGCTCCAGGCCCTTGACCGAACCCAGCAACTGCCGCGGCTGCTGCTTGATGCCGAGTTCACGCAAGCCGGAGCAACTATCGTGATACGTGACGCGGCCTTTGAACTCCGCCACAACCGTCGTCATGCCGCGCACGTGCACCACAAATGAAATAAGCTCGTGGACCCGCTCGGCGAACGCACGGGCCCGCGGCGCCCAGGTGGCATCCTGCGCCAACAGCTCGGGATAATGCGACTTCAGCATTCCTGCGCACGAGCCGGACGGCGCCACGATATAGTCAAAGCCGTCAAACGCGGCGATGGTCTGCCGGGCCAACGCCTTTGCATTGGCTTTGTCGCCCGAGTTGTAGGCCGGTTGTCCGCAGCAGGTCTGCGCCACCGGAACTTCGACAGCGCAACCGGCCTGTTCGATGAGTTTGATGGCGGCGAATCCGACCGAAGGGCGCACGAGATCGACGAGACAGGTCACGAACAGACCGACCCGCGGCTTCGAACTCAGCGAATTGTTCATGCGAGCCTCGGCCAAGCGCAATCAATCCCCTGCGTTCTAACACGCAATGACCCGGCGTCCAGGCTTTAGGACTTGCAAAGGACGGAGCAGCCGACGGCTATTTGCCGGTTTGCGCCTTCAAGAACGCGATCAAGTCCTTGCGATCCTGCGCGTCCTTCATGCCGGCATAGGCCATCTTGGTCTTGGGCATATAGGTCAGCGGTTTCTCCAAGTATTTGAACAGCTCGTCTTCGGTCCAGATCACGCCTTTGGCGCCCACTTCCTTGTTGGCCTCGGAGTAGTTAAAACCCTCGATCGTGCCGACCTTGCGGCCGACGATGCCATTCAACATCGGTCCGACAGCGTTCTTGGCGCCCTCGCCAACCTGGTGGCAAGCCTTGCAGACTTTGAACAAGGCTTCACCGGCTTCGGCATTCTGTGCATTGGCGTTGCCGGAAGCCACGATCGAACCGATCAACGCGGCGGCAGACATCATAGATTTCATGCAAGCCCTCGCCCTAATTGCCTCGCTGTCGATGCGAGCGCTCGTTTCCTGATCGCTGTCTTACAGCGAAATGCAGTTGCTGCCAGCGCGACAAAATCGTTCGATCGCGCCCTTTGCCACGTTGATTGTGGAGACGGCTTCAGCGCATAAGTGCAGGCGGATCGGAGAACACGATGTCGACGATAGCTCTGCCAGTACCAGATGCCACGATTATCGGCCGCCGCGACCAGATCATCCGCCAACTGGCCGCATTGATTGGTTCGGATGCAGTCATCGGCGACGAGGACGGGCGTCGGACGTTCGAATCCGATGGACTGACGGCCTACCGCCGTATTCCACTGGCCGTCGTGCTGCCGCGCACCACTGAAGATGTGGCTCGAGTGCTGCGATTTTGCCGCGATGGCGGTATCAAGGTCGTGCCCCGGGGGGCCGGCACGTCGTTGTGTGGCGGCGCGTTACCCGCTGAAGACGCAGTCGTCGTTGCTGTCAGCCGCATGAACCAGGTGTTGGACATCGATTACGAGAACCGCACAGCGCGCGTGCAGAGCGGCATCACCAACCTCGGCATCTCGGGTGCGGTGGCGCAGCGCGGCTTTTTCTATGCACCCGATCCTTCGAGCCAGCTTGCCTGCACGCTGGCCGGCAATCTCGCAATGAATTCGGGCGGCGCGCATTGCTTGAAGTACGGCGTCACCACCAACAACGTGCTCGGGTTGAAAATGGTGACGATGGACGGCGAGGTCATCGATGTCGGTGGCGGTTTTCTCGATGCTCCCGGTTACGACCTGCTCGGACTGATCGTCGGGTCCGAGGGCCAGTTCGGTATCATCACTGAGGCGACCGTGCGCATCCTGGCGGCGGCCGAAGGCGCGCGCCCGATGATGCTCGGGTTTTCGTCGAGCGAGACTGCCGGGGCTTGTGTCTCCGCGATCATCGGAAGCGGCATTATTCCGGTGGCAATCGAATTCATGGATCGTCCGGCGATTCATGTGTGCGAAGCCTTTGCCAAGGCCGGCTATCCTTTGGATGTCGAAGCGCTGTTGATCATAGAAGTCGAGGGCTCCGACGATGAAATCAGCGATCTGCTGGAGCGCATCGTTGCGATTGCCAAGCCGTTTGCTCCCGCAACCGTACGCGTCAGCGAGAGTGCGGACGAAAGCGCCAGGATTTGGAAAGGCCGCAAATCGGCGTTCGGCGCCATCGGCCGCATTTCGGACTACTACTGCATGGACGGCACTATCCCGCTTGGCCGCTTGCCCGAAGTGCTGCGCCGAATCGGCGAGATTTGTGCGCGCGAGGGGCTGAAAGTCGCCAATATTTTCCACGCCGGCGATGGCAATCTCCATCCTCTGATCCTCTACAACGCCAACGACCCGCAGGAGAGCATTCGCGCCGAGGCGGCCGGTGCCGATATCCTGAGGCTGTGCGTCGAGGTTGGTGGTTGCCTTACGGGCGAGCACGGTGTCGGCATCGAGAAACGGGATTTGATGCGGGTGCAGTTCAATGAAATCGATCTTGCCCTGCAGATGCAGATCAAAACCATCTTCGACCCCGCTTGGTTGCTCAATTCGGCCAAGGTGTTTCCGCTTGACGGCCGCATCAACGACGCCGCAACGCCCGGGCTCGCGGCCTGACAGGGTCCCAAAATTCACATCAAGGCATCGACTGTGACGTCAGCACATAGGCCTGCAGCTGATTGGGAGCTCAGCAGATTATTGCGTGAAGCGATCCAGAATCGGTCGCCGATCGAAATCTTCGGAGCCGGCACCAAGCGCAATGTCGGCCGCCCTGTTCTTGACGCAACCCCAGTTACCACCTTGGGCTTGAGCAATGTCACGCTGTACGAGCCGGCTGAACTGGTGATGTCGGCAAGGGTGGGAACACCGATTGCCCGCATCGAACAAGAGCTGGCGACGCGCGGTCAGATGCTGGCCTTTGAGCCGATCGATCTTGGCCCCGCCGTGGGAGCGCCGGCAAAACAAGGCACCATCGGGGCGGTTTTCGCCACCAACCTGTCGGGCGCCAGGCGCGTGATGGCCGGGGCGGCGCGCGACCATCTGCTGGGACTGACAGCCGCGACCGGCACCGGCGAAATCATCAAATCGGGTGGCCGCGTGATGAAGAACGTCACCGGCATAGATGTCGCGCGGGGACTGACCGGCAGCTGGGGTACCCTGGCCGTCATGACGGAGGTTACCTTCAAGGTGCTGCCGGTGCCGCAATCGACAGCAACGCTGGTGTTTGCCGGACTGCCGGACGACATCGCGGTCGAGGCATTGTGTCAGGGCATGGGCTCGCCGTTCGAAGTCACAGGTGCGGTTCACCTGCAACAGGGCCTCGCACGTCGACTGTGGCACGCTGGTTTGCGGTCGGCGGGGCGTGCCATTACCGCTTTGCGGATCGAGAACTTCGAGGCCTTCGTGCAATATCGATCGGCGAAACTGTTCGCCCTGCTGAAGCACTTCGGCGATTTCCAGATGCTGGATCACGACAGTTCGATCGCTTTCTGGGATGAACTTCGGCAATTGTCCGTGATGCAGTCTTCGCCGGCCCCACTTTGGCGTATCTCGACCGCGCCGAAGCTCGGGCCAAAGGTGGTTGCCGAACTTCGGCGCTACATGAACGTCGATGCCTTCTACGACTGGTCGGGCGGACTGATCTGGCTCGAGGTGCCCGTATCGGCGGATGCCGGTGCGACCGACATCCGCCGCGTGATGGCGGTGCATGGAGGCCACGCGACACTGATCCGCGCCGAAGCGGGGGTGCGTGGGGCGGTCGAGGTGTTCCAACCTGTTTCGCCCGGTATCGAACGGATCACCGCCAAGTTGAAGGCAGCGTTTGATCCGGCCGGCGTTCTGAACCCTGGCCGCATGTACGCGAAGTTGTGATATCAGGCTGCAGCACCTTACCGAGAACGCGATGCAGACCAACTTCACGCCCGACCAGCTTCAGAACCCGCGCATCGCGGAAGCGGATCGGATCTTGCAACGATGCGTTCACTGCGGCTTCTGCACGGCGACGTGCTCGACCTACGTGCTGCTTGGCGATGAACGCGACAGCCCGCGTGGTCGCATCTACCTGATGAAAGACATGTTCGAGCGCAGCCGCGCCGCCAGTCCCCAGGTGCAACATCATGTCGATCGATGCCTGTCGTGCCTGTCGTGCATGACCACGTGTCCCAGCGGCGTCGATTACATGCACCTCGTCGATTTGGCGCGCGGCCACATCGAGGAGACGGGAAGTCGCAACCTGAAAGATCGGCTCATGCGGCGCTTGCTGGCCGCCGTGGTGCCCTATCCGGATCGTTTCCGCAAAGCTGTAGCTCTTGCGCCGCTCGGTCGACCATTCACCAGGATCATGCGCCGTTTCGGCCTGCACGAGATGGCCGCGATGATCGACCTGGCGCCGGTGGGGCTGGGACAAGCGCCAACGTTTGAGGGGCCAGGATTGGCAATGACGCAGGAAAAGCGCCGGGCACGGGTGATCATGCTCGCTGGTTGTGCCCAACAGGTGCTGCGCCCCGAGATCAATGACGCCACAATCCGGCTGCTCGCGCGACACGGCTTCGATGTGCAGATTGCGTCGGGTGCGGGGTGCTGTGGGGCGCTCGTCCATCATATGGGCAAGGAGGCCGAAGCGCATGCCTTCGTCAAACGCAACATCGATGCGTGGTCGAAGTTGATGCAACGTGAGACGATCGACGCGATCGTCATCACCGCGTCCGGCTGCGGAACCACCGTCAAGGACTATGGACATATGATGTCCGGCATCGACGGCTATGCCGAACGCGCGGCGCGCATCTCGGCGATTACCAAGGACGTGACGGAATTCGTTGCCGAGTTCGACGTAGGCCCGTCCAAGCGCTGGTCGAACATCCGCGTAGCCTACCATTCGGCATGCTCGCTGCAGCATGGCCAGTGCGTCACTGAGCAACCGAAACTATTGCTCAAGAATGCAGGTTTCACTGTGCTCGATGTACCTGAAGGTCATATCTGTTGCGGTTCGGCCGGTGTTTATAACATCCTGCAGCCCGAACTCGCGAGCCAGCTGCGCGAGCGCAAAGTCACGAATATTCAGAGCACAGCGCCAGACATCATCGCTGCCGGCAACATCGGCTGCATCACGCAAATCGGGCTGGGGACGACGACACCGATCGTCCATACGGCGGAGCTGCTGGATTGGGCGTACGGTGGCCCGGTGCCCCGCGGCTGCGAAAAATTCGCGTCGTTTATCAACGACGTGCCGCAGCCGAGCCGCGAGGTTGCGGATTACATTCGCGGGTGACGAGCCGAACGGGGTTCCATGGCTGCCGCACAGCTCAGTATCAGAATTGACCTCCCCAATGGATCACGACTTGGTCCGGGAAAGATGGCGTTGCTCGAGTCCGTGCGAAGCAGCCGCTCCATTTCGGCCGCGGCGCGGGCCCAGGACATGTCCTATCGTCGCGCCTGGCTGCTGATCGATGACTTGAACCATGCCTTTGCCGAGCCGGTCGTCGAAACCTTTCCGGGCCGGTCGCAAGGCGCGGGAGCCGCGCTGACACCTTTTGGTGAGCGATTGATAGCAGTCTATCGAGCGGCGGAGCGACGATGTGCGAAGGCGGCGCAAGGTACGATCGCCGAGATCGCCGGTGCGTGCAACCCAAGTTATACTCGTGAAAATCTCACTCGATCACGGAAGAAGGCGGCCGGGCGCGTCGCATAAATCCGACCGAGCGGCTGTCGAAGGCGACGGTCTTGATCAGGGCCCAGACCTGAAGACCGGGTTCGAGACCCAGACGCGCAGCGGAGTCTCGTGTGATCAGGGATCTCAGCGTAACACCGCCGATATCGACGGCGACATCGACATAAGGGCCTTCGCGCTCGGTCAGGCTCAACAGCTTGCCTGGCAGGCGGTTGGTAATGGAAATGTCCATGGGCCGCGACAGCGACAGGGCGACATCGCGCGACCTGATCCGCACACGCACGCTCGCGCCGACATCGAGATCGACGCGGGGCACCCGCAATTGGCCGCCGACAAAGGCTAGCGTCGACAATGCCACGTCGTCGTCGTGCTGGGCGACGATGCATTCGATAACCGAGCCAGCTTCAAAGCGTCCGATCAAAGGCGAGAGTTCGGGCTCGGAGGCGATTTCAAACACGGATCCCGACCGCAGAACCTTGCCACCATCAACCACAACCAGCTGATCGGCCAGCCGCACGACTTCGTTGAAGGCGTGGCTGATGTAAAGGATGGGCAGCCCGAACTCATCCCTCAGACCTTCGATATAAGGCAGCAGCTCCGACTTGCGCGGGGGATCGAGAGAGGAAAGCGGTTCATCCATCAGCAGCAGCGACGGTTGAGACAGCAAGGCACGCCCGATCGCAACGCGCTGCCGTTCGCCGCCTGAAAGGTTGTGAGGTCGCCGCTGGAGCAGATGTCCAATGCCCAGAAGGTCGACCGCCATCTGGAAACCGAACCTTCGCGCACCGCTGCTCCGCTTGTAGCCGTACATCAGATTGCTCCGCACGGTCAGGTGTGGGAACAGCCGGCTGTCCTGGAAAACATAACCGACCCGCCGTTCATGAATCGGCATATCAACGCCGGACTGGCTGTCGAAGAACAGTCGATCGCCGGCCACAATGCGTCCCTGGTCAGGCCGGAGACTGCCAGCGATCGCTCGTATGATGGAGGTTTTGCCTGATCCGTTGCGCCCGTAAAGTGCGGTGATGCCTCGCGCGGCGGCTGTAAACGCAATATCGAGAGCCAGGCCGGGCAACTGCTTTCGAAACCGAACCTCAATCATGGTCCGTAAACAGTTCGGCGAGCCCATTGCTCGATCGCCTCGGACAAGGCCAGGGCCAGCAATGAAAGTGTGATGGCGATGATCACCAGACGCAAGGCGGCCGCATCACCGTCCGGAACCTGCGTGGCGGTGTAGATAGCAAGTGGCAGCGTGCGGGTCTGGCCTTCGACATTCGACGCGAACGTAATCGTCGCGCCAAATTCGCCGAGACTGGCGGCGAACGCCATGATGAGTCCGGCAAGCACGCCGGGCAACATCAAGGGCAGGGTGACGGTCAGAAAGGCGTCGATGCGGGTGGCGCCCAATGAGCGCGCTGCAAACTCCAGCCCCTGGTCGACAGCATCGAGCGACAGGCGAACTGCGCGTACCATCAAAGGGAACGCCATGACGGCGGCCGCGAGTACTGCGCCGGCCGAAGTGAAAACAAGCCGCAGCCCGAACGTGTCGTGGAGCCAGCCCCCGATCGGCCCTCTGATCCCGAATCCGAGCAGCAGCAGATAGCCGATGACTACCGGTGGCAAAACCAGGGGTGCGTGGACGAGCACGTTGATCACCATCTTGCCCGGTACTCGGGTGCGCGAAAGCACCCATGCGATCCCGATCGCCGGCAACAGGCAGCCGGCCGACGCCAGTAGCGCCACCCGCAGGCTCAAAGACAGGGCCTCGATTTCCAGCGCGCTGAGGGCAAACATACTCATCGAACAATGAAACCAAACCTGGCGAAAATTTCCCTCGCCTCGGGGGACGTCAGAAAATCATAAAACTTGCGGGCGTCACTTTGGTCGCGGCCGCGCAGAAGCGCAATCGGATATGAGATCGGATCGTGCGAGTCCTGCGGAAACGTGCCAGCTACGACGACGCCTTTGGATGCTGCCGCGTCCGTACCGTATACGATGCCGGCCGATGCCTCGCCTCGTTCGACTAGCACGAGAGCATTGCGAACATTGTCCGCCCGGGCAAGGCGAGGTTCGGCCTCGGTCCAGGCACCAAGCGACGTCAAGGCCTGCCTCGCATACTTGCCAACAGGTACGTGAGCAGGATCGCCCGTGGCGATGCGACCGGCCGGAAGCGCGCCGAGCCATGACGTTCCAAACACGATCCCCACGTTGATCGGCCGGTCTACCGGCACGACAAGTACCAGTCGGTTGCCAAGCAGCGGCCGACGTGTATCTGTAGCCAACAGGGTGCGCTTGGCCAGATAATCCATCCAATCCTCGTCGGCCGACAGGAACAGACTGGCCCCCGCGCCCGCCTCGATCTGCTTCGCAAGAATCGAGGACGCAGCAAACGAAAATTTGACCTTCATTCCGCCCTTCTCTGAAAACCGGTCGCCAGCCTGCCGCAAGGCGGTCGAGAGACTGGCCGCGGCGAACACCGTAACTTCTGGAACCGCTTCGGGAAACGCCGGCGGAGAACCGATCAGCAGGCCTGTCAGAACGCTCAATGCTGACAATCTCAACTGTCGCACGGCCTGTCCTATATTTAGTAAGATATAGGACAGGTACCACGAGGCGGGCGGACGTGTCGACCGCGAACCTGCAAACGCAAGACGAAACGGTCTACCGAGCCATCCCGATGCGGCCGAAGCCTGGAAGCTTGATGGCGGGCCGCAACAGATCGATGCCCACGACAAGGCCGAGGATATTGACCTCGAAGCCCTCGACGCGGCCGATACTGATACCGAACAATCCGCCGAACGAGAGCTGGTAGCCCGTGCCGCTCATTGTCGGACCCAGCCAGCGTCCGTCCGTCCTCCAATCTTTGCCGATCGCCGTTGGCGGAAGGGCGATTCGCGCTTCCGGTATGCTGGCCAGCACATGTGCGACGAACGAGTTCGAGTTGGGGCCGGGCCACAAAGAATAGCCGCCCGCTTGATTGTACGGGTAGGTCGCGACGGCGCGGCGAATTTTCGGAATCATACGCTCGGCAGCTGCGCCTTCAACGGCGCCGATAAGCACCGGAGTGTGGCCGAACCAGCGGCCATCGGCGGCCCAGCCGTCGGTCTTGACGGGTTGCCCCCACGCCACCTTGTCGAAGCGCGTATAGCGCGCTGCGCGCTTTTCCTTGACGACGACCCACGAGTGATGCGCGAACGCGCCGCGCCACCGGCCGACCCGGCCCGCGTAGACATGGATCAGCGCTTCGGGATGTGCCGAGGCTTCGGGCAACAGACCGGCGCTCGACCAGTCCGCGTTAGCCCAGCCCTGACCATGATCGGTTACCGCCCATAGCGCGGCATGGGCGGCGAGCGGCATGAAAAAGAGCAGGGCGTACGCGGCGAGTAATGACTTGATCATTGGCGTTCAAGTGGGGAGGCTGAGCGAACCGGACCAGGGGCACGGCGGCTGCAACGACGTGTATTCGTAACCTTGCGATGGAATTGCAGCGAAGTTTTGATCACTCATCCAGGTTCACTTACTGTGGCAATGTTGCGCGATTCCTCTTGCGAACACCAGAAACCCTTGCCAATCATGCGCCGGGATACTCGGGGGGCTGTATTGCGGCGGTGATTATCCCATGTTGAGGGTCGCAGCGATCGAGTATCGGCCGGCCAAGGGATCAGGAACAGTTCGAGGCACATGATCGGACTTGTCATCGTGACGCATGGCCGTCTGGCGGATGAGTTCCGTTCGGCGCTGGAGCATGTGGTTGGCCCGCAGCAACTGCTGGAGACCGTGTCGATCGGTCCCGACGACGACATGGAGGCGCGGCGCAACGATATTCTCAATGCCGTGCGCCGCGCGGACACCGGCCCAGGTGTCGTGCTATTGACCGATATGTTCGGAGGCACACCGTCCAATTTATCGATTTCGATCATGGACGAGGCAAATGTCGAGGTGATCGCTGGGGTCAATCTGCCGATGCTGATTAAGCTCGCCACCATTCGGTCTGAGACAAACCTCGCCAAAGCAGTTGATCTCGCGAAGGAAGCCGGGCGAAAGTACATCAGCGTCGCAAGTCAGGTGCTCGCCGGCGAGGCTTGACCGCTGGTGCGGCCACCCCCGGCAGGAGTATGCGGATGACTGGTGCCGAAACTCACGAGGCGGTTGTCACGATCCGCAATCGCAAGGGCCTGCATGCGCGCGCCTCGGCCAAGTTCGTCAAGTGTGCCGAGGAATTCGACGCCGCCGTTTTTGTCATGCGCGAGGGGCAGACCGTGGGTGGCACGTCAATCATGGGTCTGATGATGCTGGCGGCCGGGCCCGGCTCGCAACTGCACATCCGGGCCGAGGGCGCACAGGCGACCGCGGCGCTGGCAGCCCTGGTTGCTCTCATCAACGATGGCTTCGGCGAGGAATGCGTCGACTGTGCGTGACGCATCGATCGACGGTGTTCAGAAAAAAGGGACGCTCTTGCGAGCGTCCCTCGAGGCTGAGAAGCAGAAGGTTTGCGCAACTTTAGAAGGAAAGGCGCAGGTTCGAGATCTTGAGCGCGATGTCCCGGAAGGCGACGCGAAGCGCCTCGCCGTTCGTCGCGTCGTAGAAGTAACTATCGTTGGTCGAGCATTTTGTCTTGAGGAACGTCTTGGCGGCAGTGGAAAGTTGGAAGCCCACCGAATAGACCTCGATGCCTGTGGCTTTCAACCTGGTGCACAGTTGCTCGGCCTTGGCCTGCGACTCACCTGTCGAGTAGTCGGTGTTGTACTCACCGTCCGTCATCAGGATCGCGATCTTGCGAAGCACAGGCTGACCCGTTGCGCCTATTGCGGTCAATTGACTGTAGGGTCGCGGCGTGCTCGCGGCGGGCCAAATGGCCGACCACTTCGGCGATATAAGGTACCAGGCCCAGGCAGTGCCCAGATGACCGGCCGTGCCGCCCTGAGGCGTCAGAGCATCGATCGTTGCCTTCAGCACCGCCTTATTGTTCGTAAGCGGCACGATCGCGGCAGCAGTTGGCGGTTGTTCGCCGGCGCAAATCCCGTTGGAAATGTAATCCCAGTCGGATGAACTCAGGCTGTCGTTGTAGGTGAACCCACTAGGCGCGTTGTTGGCGCCGTGTGACCCGATCCAACCGTTCGTCGCGCTTGGGGGTTCGTCGGTGTAGGCGTTAGCGCCGAGACGCTCGATGACGCAGGGGCGCAGCGTTCCGGTTCCCGCCGACAGGCCATTGGCCTCATTGCCACCCGATGCTGTCAACACAGGGCTCGACGATGACGCGGTCGCCGGGCGACCGGTGACCGCCACTGCGTAGGTACCGACATTGACGCTTGACGAGAACGGGGCGAGCGCGATCTTCGACGTGTAGGCGCTCTGATCGGCCCAAACCACGATGTCGATAAGATCTTTAGCAGCCGCCTTGAGATCGATGAGCTTCTTGCCATCACCATAGCCCGGCCCCATCGAGCCCGTGATGTCGAGCATCACCGACACTTCGATGTTTGTCCCCGAATTGCCGCCCTGGGCAATCGTGGACTCCGCCTGTTTCACCTCAGCCACGTACAGCAGCGGCAGTTGATCGATGCCAATGACGCTCAGGAACGGTGTCTTGACAAAGGCATTGCCGCGCGCCTCGATCGCCGTATTCGAGTTTGTCGAAACGAACGTGACGGTGTCGTTGAAGGCGATCTGAGATTTCATCTTGCTGTAATAGTTGTTCGCCGCGGTCACCGCCGCGGCCCCGTCGCCGTAGGTCGACTGCAGAGTGCGCCCCCCACCCAGCACAGCCGAGTCGAGCGCATTCTGGGTCTGGTTGCGGGCATTGAGCCAGCGGCCATAGTCGACGGCGCCGCCGACCATCGAAACGACAACTGTCGCCATCAGCGAGAACATGATCAGGACGTTGCCGCCCTCAGCTCCGACAAACGTCGAGAGCACCGATCCGCTCGACGACTGCCGGGATGCCTGTAAATCGTCGGGCGCACGATCGCCCGCACAAGGCCGAGTATTGACGCGAGACATAGTACACCTCCTGCAATTTTATTTTGTGCACAAAGCATTGCTCCCTATTTATTACTCGAGGATTAAAGTAATTGTCAGCGGCTGTGTTTTTTATACTGCATTTAAAGCTATTACAATACTAGTTTTACTTAAATTGTATAGTTCGGATTTACCTAAAAGACACCAGTGAATGTTTGATCGTGCAGTTCTGCGGATAGGCAAAACTTACCCTATGTCCGGTAATTATATACGTGCTTGACCCAACGAATCGGATTCTATATCGGGTTCCTTGATTCCACATCGGAAAATTCCGGGGTTTTCACCATAGTTAACAAGTAGTTTCACTGGGAACTGAAACGGTTGCTGCAACGGTTCCGTCGGGGTAGCTAGTCCTATGAAGGTGGAATCATCATCGTTGGTCGCAGTAGAACTCGAAACTGCGACTACCTCTGTTGAGGCGCTAAAGCGGCAGGAATCTGAGGCCAGAGCCAACAGAGAGAAAGCGCAAGTCGCCGCCGAAGCGGCCGCTCGAGAGCATGACTTGATATGTCAAATGCTGAAGCTGAAGTCTGACCACATAAGCCAGATCAAGGCACTATTGGCTGAGCCACGAGTTCCGCCATCCACTCCTTCGCAAGTGCCAACTGTCGCTCGCGCTAGGACGAGCGCGTCGATGGCAAAGGTGGCGGAGGCCATCCTGCGTGATGAAGGTCGGATAGTCGCTACAGCCGAACTTTACGCCAAATTGGTCGCCGCGAATGTTTTGTTCGAGGGTTCCCAGCCCATGCGTAACCTCCAATCGGTTTTGTCTCGCGCCGCAAACATCAGGTTTGTGAGGACGCATTCTGGTCGTGGCTGGGGCTTAAGCGATCGTCCGTACGATAGTGAGCGCACTCAAATCTTGGGATCTGGCGCGGCTTTCCCCCAGTCCCTTGAATCGCATCAGTAAAGTTGCGTAACGGTTGCGTTCCGAGGCCGCAGATAGCACAAAACCCCAGCGTTAGCGCGCCGGGGTTTTGTGCCGATGCGGTGGCGCGGGCGAAGCCCTGCGTACCGTGCCGGGGAACAGGGCAGAACAAATCGATCCGCCATGGCAACGTGGGAATCGTATCACTCTGCTCTCTCTCTCTCAAGGGGCATCAACCCTAAGAAGGAGAGATATTCTATGGGGATCGTAGATACTCGACACCGCTGGGTGAAACAATATTATCGTGTTCGTCGAGGATGCGTTGAACGGGTGCGAGCCCACTGGTGGCCCCGCAAGCCGAGCAACATTGTCTATCTCGCGAACGGCGGACGCCGCATTCGTGTCCGGCCGCGTAATCGCCGCTGACCGCTAGGAACCGCGAGCTTTGCGGTTCCTAAGCTTACCACCAGTAGATGCGGGCGGCTGAGTTTCGCTGCCCGCTTTCCGCTTCCGAGCCAGCTTGATATTGTCCGGCAACTCCCCCGCGTCGACGCCGGCGAAGCGCTCTAGCGCTTCCTCAAGCTCCATGTCGATGTGTAGCGGTGGGTTATTTTTGCGCGGCATCCGCCGTTAGCACCTTATAGGTTAGCCTTCCAGCCACTTGGGACAGCAAGTCGTTGACACGCTCACCTTCCTCCATGTCGCGGCGATTGTAGCGATAGCACATTTCGCCAAGGTAGGCATCGACGTGCTTGGGCGAAACGTGGTGATGAATTCCGATTACTTGTCGCTTGAATAGGCTCCAGAAGCCTTCCATGCCATTGATATGGCAATAGTAATGGCGCACGTATTCTCCGGCGCTGTGATTGACGCTGTGGACCTTATATGGCCCTTGCAACTGCGTGAAGACGACTGCTTCATCCGTCATCAGGTTCGCGCCATCCTTGACGTTATCAAAAACGCGACCGCGCACGGTCCGACCCTTCAGGCCCCTGATTGACTTGGCTCTGACCTCACCGCCGCGCTCCAATAATCCGAAAATGATCGTTTTTTTCTTCTTCGCTTTCTTTCGATCCTTGGCGTGACGGTTCCCCTCGACACCGCCATGGTAGGTCTCATCGAGTTCAACCACTCCGTGTAAAGGGCGGTTGAACGATCTCGTCCGGGCTGCGTAGCGCAGGCGATGCAAAACGAACCAAGCCGACTTTTGCGTGATCTTCAAATCCTTGGCGAGCGCCGTCGATGCGATGCCCTTTTTGTGGCTGGTGATCAGCCAGATCGCTGCGAACCACTTGCGCAGCGGCAGCTTCGTATCCTCGAAGATCGTGCCAACTTTGATCGAAAACCGTTGCCGGCACTCGTGGCACTTGTGTGTGCGCTTGTCGCCGAAGTGCATGACGCGCTTGGAATTGCAGTAAGGGCAGAAAGCGCCGTCTCTCCAACGAATTGCCCGCAGATGGTCCACCGCCGCCTGTTCATCAGGGAAGGCTTCGAAGAAGTCGTACAGGCTGTTGATGGGCAGCACCTCCGCTTGCCAGTAATATAACTAACGAATCGGGTTGGGTCAAGCACGTATATAATTACCCTATGTCCGGCAACCAGCGGATATAAGGACATCTTTATATCTTATTGCGCTTCGGCCGATGTAGCTGCTATAGATCCGATGGGGCCGTCAGGTAGGCGCCGTCCCTACCGAGAATTCCATATTAAACTTGTGCGACACCGCCGCTGCTTGCAGGCGCACACAGCTCAAACACAGAAGGACCGATTTCATGCCGAAGGCCGTTGACTACGTCGTCAAAGACATCGAACTCGCGGGATGGGGTCGCAAGGAAATAGCGATTGCCGAAATCGAGATGCCGGGCCTGATGGCGTCGCGGGCCGAATACGGCAAGCAGCAGCCATTGAAGGGTGCGCGAATTGCCGGGTCGTTGCACATGACCATTCAGACGGCGGTGCTCATCGAAACCTTGAAGGCACTGGGCGCTGACATCCGCTGGGCATCATGCAACATCTATTCGACGCAGGACCACGCCGCGGCGGCAATCGCGGCTGGCGGAACGCCGGTGTTCGCCGTCAAGGGCGAGAGCCTCGAGGAGTACTGGAACTACACCCGTAGAATCTTCGAATGGGCCGATGGCGGCACGCCGAACCTGATCCTCGATGATGGTGGTGATGCAACTATGCTGGTGCACCATGGGCTGCGCGCCGAGAAGGGCGATACCGCCTTCCTTGCAAAGCCCGAGAACGAGGAAGAGCAGGTGTTCTTTGCCCTGATAAAAAAAATCTTGAAGGAGAAACACGGTTGGTTTGCGTTGCTCGCCAAGAACATCAAAGGCGTATCCGAGGAAACCACGACCGGAGTCCACCGCCTTTATCAGATGGAAAAGCAGGAAAAGCTGCTGTTTCCCGCCATCAACGTCAACGATGCCGTGACTAAGTCGAAGTTCGACAACCTTTACGGCTGCCGCGAAAGCCTTGTCGATGCCATCCGCCGCGGTACTGACGTCATGCTTGCCGGAAAAGTCGCGTTCGTTGCCGGCTACGGCGACGTCGGCAAGGGATCGGCCGCGTCGCTCCGGCAGGGCGGTTGCCGCGTATTGGTGTCGGAGGTCGATCCGATCTGTGCCCTGCAGGCAGCCATGGAGGGCTACGAAGTCGTCACCATGGACGATGCCGCTACACGCGCCGACATCTTCGTTACTGCCACCGGCAATGTCGACGTCATCACCGTCGAGCACATGCGCCGGATGAAGGACCGCGCCATCGTCTGCAACATCGGCCATTTCGACAGCGAGATTCAGATTGCCGGGCTGAAGAACTTCAAGTGGCACAATGTCAAGCCGCAGGTCGACGAGGTCGAGTTCCCCGACGGCAAACGCATCCTGCTGCTGTCGGAGGGGCGGCTTGTGAATCTCGGAAATGCAATGGGCCACCCGTCGTTCGTGATGTCCGCGTCATTCACCAATCAGACGCTGGCACAGATCGAATTGTGGACCAAGCCGGGTCATTACAAGAACAAGGTCTACACGTTGCCGAAGCACCTCGATGAGAAGGTCGCGATGCTGCATCTCGAAAAGGTCGGCGCCAAGTTGACGGTGCTCAGCAAGAAGCAGTCCGACTACATCGGCGTCAGCGAGCAAGGTCCATTCAAGCCGGACACCTACCGCTACTGATCGCCACTCCTTCTGCCGACAAGCAGCCCGCCGGATTTGCCCCGGCGGGCAATTGCTTTTGTGGCAAGCGGTGGCTGTTCAGCTCTGGCCACGCCGGTCGAAGGCCCACATACTATCGGCTGATTCGAACTCAGAACCGGGCCGCATCTTCCAGTCATTGCGTTCTTATCGGGCCGCATCGCAGAGAGAATTCTAGCACGCGATGGCTGCAACGCTGCTTCAGGCACGGGACGAAAGCACTCGCTGGCATTTCATGATGCTGTTGGCGGCTAGTCTCGCGGTTGTCGTGGTGATGAGCCTGCTGCTGATCGACAGCGCAAGCCCTGGCGCCGTTGGCCTTCGAGCCCAGCATCTGTTGCTCGTTTGGCTGATCGTCGGCGGCATTGGCGCGGCCGGCGCAATTGCCTGGCGGACCTCGCAAAGCGCGGCTGCCGTTTTGGAACGCAGCCGGGAAGAAGCAGCCATCCTGCGTCGCCACCTTGCAACCAGCGAAGCGGTCATCAAGGCGGAACCACAAGTCTTGATCTACTGGGCGGAAGGCCAAGGACTGCGAATTATAGCAAACAGCCTTGCCACGGTTGCCGGACTGCCCCGGAGCGAACCGGAGCTGCTGCGCTTCGGCCGCTGGTTGGAGCCTGTCTCAGCCGACGATCTCAAGCAGGGGCTTGATCGCCTGTTTGCCGACGCGCGGCCATTCAATATTCTGATCAAAACGACGGCCGGCGGCTACCTGGAGGCCGACGGTCGGGCTGCCGGAGCGCGCGCCGTGCTGCGGCTGCGCGATGTCGCCGGCCACAAACGCGATCTTGTTCGCATCCTCGATCAACATCGGCAACTGGAGCGCGATATCCGGTCATCCCGCGCGCTGCTCGACGCGTTGCCGATGCCGGTTTGGCTGCGTGGGCCCACCGGCCGCATCGAATGGATCAATCAGGCGTACGTCAAGGCGGTCGATGCCACTGACGAGGCCCAGGTCCGCAGCCGGCAGATTGAATTGCTTGAATCGCACCAGCGCTACGAGCTCGATCGCCTGTCGAGTACGTCGGTGCGGCGGATCGACGAGCAACAATCAGGGCAGGTCGGTTCTCAGCGGCTGCCGCTGATCGTTGGCGGGGAGCGGCGTACCCATAACGTGCTGGTTTTGCCGATGGACGGTGCGACCGCAGCTGCCGCAATCGATGTAACAGCGCTGGAACGGGCCGAACTGGAACTTGCCCGTCTCAGCGCCGCCAACGACCAGACGTTGAACAGGGTGGCGACAGGTGTCGCAATCTTCAGCCGCGACCAGAAGCTGACGTTTTTTAACGACGCCTATCGGTCGCTCTGGCAGTTCGACGGCGCTTGGCTCGAAAGTGCGCCCTCCGACGGGGAGATCCTTGATCGCCTGCGGGAAAACTCGCAGCTGCCCGCAATTGTCGACTACCGCCCCTGGAAAGCCAAACTTCTCGCCGTCTACAAGACCGGTGCGGAGTTCGAGGACTGGTGGCATCTGCCCGATGGCCGCACGATCCATATCGTCGCCGAGCAGCGCAACGATGGTGGTGTTTCCTACCTGTTCGACGACGAAACCGAGCGGTTCGCGCTCGAAAGCCGTTACAATGCGTTGATCGATGTACAGCGCGAGACGCTGGACAGTCTAAACGAGGGCGTCGCGGTGTTCGGCACCGATGGGCGCCTGAAACTGTTCAACTCTTCTTTTGTCCAGATATGGAAGCTTTCGCGCCGCATGTTGGCGGAAATGCCGCATATCGACGAGATCATCCGGCACGCCAGCTCGCTTTACGACGATCCCCGCATTTGGCTTCGAATTACACAGGCGGCAACTGCCTTGCCTGATGAGCGGGCCCCGATCGATGGCCAGATGGAGCGCCCGGACCAGAGCGTCGTCGATTTCGCTGTGACGCCTCTGCCGGACGGAGCTACGCTCGTAACTTTCGCCGACGTCACCGACGCCAAACAATACGAACGTGCACTGCTCGAACGCAACGAGGCGTTGATTGCGGCCGACCGGCTCAAGAGCCAGTTCATCAGCCACGTGTCCTACGAGTTGCGAACGCCGCTGACCAACATCATCGGTTTCAGCGAATTGCTGGGCACGCCACGGACGGGTTTGCTCAATGACAAGCAGCGCGAATACCTGGGCGATATCTCCGGATCGTCGAAGACGTTGTTGTCGATCATCGACGACATTCTTGATCTGGCAACGATCGATGCCGGCGGGCTCGAACTCAAGCTCGGCAATGTCGATGTGCGGGCGGTGATCGACGCGGCAATCCTCGGTATTCGGGATCGTGCGGGCCGCGCGCGGCTGACGATCGACATCGCCATTGCCGACGATGCTCAGGCCTTTGTCGGCGACGAGTCCCGCGTCCGCCAGGTTCTGTACAATCTGCTGTCAAACGCCGTCGGCTTCTCCCGCATGGACGACACCATCCATCTTTCCTGCTGGCGCGAGGACCGCATGGTGACATTCACGATCGAGGACCAGGGTGTCGGCATCCCGAAGGAACAGCAGGCCCGGATTTTTCAACGCTTCGAAAGCCAGAGCCATGGTTCAAAGCATCGCGGCGTTGGGCTGGGCCTGTCTGTGGTGAAGAGCCTTGTTGAATTGCACGGCGGCGACATGAGCCTCAACTCCGAGCCGGGCCGTGGCACGCGAATCACCGTGCGCTTCCCGGAACGCGGCGTTCGCCTGGAGGCTGTGCCGCTCGCCGAAGTCATCGAGGCGGCGCCATTGCGGGCTTGACGCCGCCCGCGCCGGACGCTTGGTTCGCGATCGATATGAGCGAGTATTGGACACTGCCCGATCTGAGCGTGCGCGATATCGGCAGCCTTGCCGAGCGCTTGGGCGTATGGCTGCGCCTGGGCGACGTTGTGGCACTTTCGGGCGACCTCGGCACCGGGAAGACGACATTCGCCAGGCAATTGATCCGCGGACTGCTCGCCGAACCCGATATGGAGGTTCCAAGTCCGACATTCTCACTGGTGCAGACGTACAATGGTGCGCGGGGACCGATCACCCACCTTGATCTTTACCGATTGGACCACCCCGATGACGCACGCGAGATCGGGCTGGAAGAGATTGACGAGAAGTCCTTCACGATTGTCGAATGGCCAGAGCGATTCGATGTAGCGGCAGGGCGGCCGCAATTAACGATTCGTTTCATCGAAACGACCGACGTGCAGACGCGGACGCTGGCGCTGACCGCCAGTCCGGCCATGGTACCGCGCGTCGAACGCATGCTGGCGGCGGATGTGTTTCTCGCGCGGAACGGGTGGGGAGAGGCTCGCGTCCTCTATCTGCAGGGCGATGCCTCGACGCGCCGGTACGCGCGGCTGATCCTGCCTGACGCCAGCGCGATCCTCATGGATTGGCCACGCCAGCCGGATGGCCCAGTCATGCGCGAGGGCCTGACTTACAGCCGTATTGCACAGCTGGCCGAAGACGTGGTTCCATTCGTTGCGGTCGGTCGGGCGCTGCGGGCGGAGGGGCTTTCGGCCCCAGCCATCTTTGCCGAAGATCTCGATGGCGGGTTCCTGTTGATTGAGGATCTCGGTGACGGCGTCTTTGCAACTGAGACCGATGAGGCTGTGCATCAAGCCGAGCTTTGGACGGCCGCGATCGACATGCTGATCAAATTGCGCCGTGCCGATCCGCCAAAGACCATGTCGATATCCGGCGCTGGTAGCGGTACATACACGCTGCCGCCTCTCGATGCGACAATCCTTGGCATCGAAGTGGCGCTGCTGCCCGACTGGTACTGGCTTGAAGTCTACGACGAGGCCATGCCAGCCGCTGTGCGCGCCGAGTTCGATCGCGTTTGGCATCCGGTGATCGAGCGGCTGCTCGCGCAACCTCGAGGCTGGCTGTTGCGCGATGTCCACTCGCCGAACCTGCTCTGGCTGCCGGACCGAACAGGCATCGAACGAGTCGGAGTTATCGATTTTCAGGATGCGCTCGCGGGGCCGTGGGCCTACGACGTAATGTCGTTGCTGCAGGATGCCAGGGTTGCTGTGCCGGCAGCGTTGGAAGCGCAACTGCGGCAGAGATATCTGACGCATGCGGAGGCGATCTCCGGGTTCGACGAGCAAGCATTCCTGTTCACTTATGCCGCCTACGGCGCCCTGCGCGCCACACGGCTGCTCGGGTTGTTCGTGCGTCTGCTGCGCCGGGACGGCAAAGCGCAGTACCTCGCGCATATCCCGCGAAACTGGGACTATCTCGAACGAAACCTGCGACATCCCGAGCTGGCACAACTGCGCGACTGGTATGACAATCGTTTCCCGCCCGAGGTTCGCCTTCGACCCGTCCGGCCTTGAGGTCAAAATGCCACGGATGCAACAGGAAAGCTCGAGTATTCGATGACCGGTCGCCCCAGAACAGCCGAATGGCCAAGACATTTGGGCTCCAACCGTCGTGCCCGTGCGTCTTGGGCCCCGGTGGCGGCGATGGTGCTTGCGGCCGGCAAGGGCAAGCGCATGCGGCCTTTGACCGACCAGGTTCCGAAGCCGCTGGTCCGTTTGCAAGGCCGACCGCTGATCGATCATGTACTCGACCGTATCGCGGCGGCCGGCATCAATCACGCTGTCGTCAATGTTCATTATTTTGCCGATAGACTGATCTCGCATCTGGCGGCGCGCGCCCGACCGCAGATTAGTATTTCTGACGAACGCGACACTTTGCTGGATACAGGCGGTGGCGTTGCAAGGGCTTTGCCGAAGCTCGGCCCCGAGCCGTTCCTGATTCACAATTCGGACTCGGTTTGGCTCGAGGGCGTTGGCAGCAACCTCGAGCGTCTTAGCGCCGGTTGGGATGCCAGCCGAATGGACAGCCTGCTGCTCGTTGCTCTGGCCTCCGCCAGCATCGGCTACGACGGGCAAGGTGATTTCAACATGGGATCGGACGGTTTATTGGCGCGGCGTCGCGAACGAGAGATCGCGCCATTCGTGTTCACCGGAGTTTCTATTGCCCACCCACGCCTGTTCGAAAACGCGCCGCTCGGCGCGTTCTCAATGAACGCACTGTGGAGTCGAGCCGCCGCGCAAAAGCGGTTGTTCGGCATCAGGCTCGATGGCGTGTGGATGCACATCGGCACGCCCGATGCCGTAGCAGCGGCGGAACGCCGGATTGTCGATTACAATGGCATTTGATCCCGTCGCGCAGGGGGCTGTGAAGCCGGGCAGCGTATTCACTGTGCCGCCAGGCCGACCGTTCCTCGACTGTCTGGCGCACGCGATTCTTGCCGGGCATCTGCCGCGTCTGGGGGGGATGTCGCCTGACCCTCTGGCTCTCGCTGGTTGGACGGTGCTGCTGCCGACCCGGCGCGCCGCCC
>JBGTIU010000211.1:0-13200 GCA_041745515.1 Hyphomicrobiaceae bacterium
GGAAGAGCGCGCCGCCCGTGCCAAGGCGCTCGCCGCTGCGCACGTGCGTAGTGTCGAGGAAGATCGCCTGCGCAGCGAGCGTGGGGCAGCTCCCGAGAGCAGCATAGAAGCCTCCGATGAGGAAGCCGCGGAGACTTCGAGCACTGTAACTTCACAGGCGACCGCAGACACACCCGCACCCATCGCCGTCGCCGACTTGGGCGGCACGGGTCCGGAGGTGTCTGGCGCGGCAACCGAGACCGTCAACGCCACGGTCCAGCCCGTTGATCCGAACGCGCGCAATGGCGGCATGACCCGACCGATGATCGTGTCGCGCCCCGATCGGGCTGGCCCGAAAGCACCGGAGTCCGTCAAGAAGGGCGAGACCGAAGTGGCGCGCCGCCAGGGCCGATTGGCGATGGTGCCCGAGGTTGAGGATGACGATCGCGCCAAAAAGAAGGGCGGCAAGATCGTGCGCAGCACGACGCCCAAGCCTGGAACGGAAGAAGGACGGGTTCGCGGCAAGCTGACCATCACGAATGCGTTCGACGAGAGGCAGCGCGAGCGATCGCTGGCTTCGTTGAAGCGCAAGCGCGAGCGCGAGAAGCTCAAGGCCATGGGCGTTCAACAGGCGCGCGACAAGGTCGTGCGCGAGGTGATCATCCCCGAGGCGATCACAATCCAGGAACTGTCGAACCGTATGACGGAGCGTGCGGTCGATCTCATCAAGGTATTGATGAAGAGCGGCGACATGCACAAGATCACGGACGTGATCGATGCCGACACCGCCGAGCTGCTGGTTGCCGAATTCGGCCACACGTCGAAGCGCGTAACCGATGCCGACGTGCTCGAAGGTTTCATCGGCGCCATGGACGAGGACGATCACCTTGAGCCGCGCGCACCCATCGTCACCATCATGGGCCACGTCGACCACGGCAAGACGTCGCTGCTCGATGCCATCCGCAAGGCCAATGTAGCGAGCGGTGAGGCCGGTGGCATCACGCAGCACATCGGCGCCTACCAGGTGACAACGCCGGCAGGCGAACACATCACCTTCATCGACACCCCCGGCCACGAGGCGTTTACTGCCATGCGCGCGCGCGGCGCGAAGGTCACCGACATCGTCATTCTGGTTGTCGCGGCCGACGACGGCGTGATGCCGCAAACGGTTGAAGCAATCAATCACGCAAAAGCCGCCGGCGTGCCGATGATCGTTGCGATCAACAAGATCGACAAACCTGACGCCGATGCGACCCGCGTCGCGACCGACCTGCTGCAACATCAGATCGTCGTCGAAAGCATGTCGGGCGACGTGCAGGACGTGCCGGTGTCGGCCACCAAGCGCATGAACCTCGACAAGTTGCTGGAAGCGGTAGCGTTGCAGGCGGAGCTTCTGGAGCTGAAGGCGAATCCCCGGCGATCAGCCGAAGGGTACGTCATCGAAGCCAAGCTTGAGCGCGGCCGCGGCCCGGTCGGCACGCTTCTTGTTCAGCGAGGAACGCTCCGCGTCGGCGACATCGTCGTTGCGGGCATGGCATGGGGGCGCGTGCGCGCGTTGCTGGACGATAAAGGAGCGACCCTCAAGGACGCAGGGCCTTCGGTGCCGGTGGAAGTGCTGGGCTTCGACAACGCACCGGATGCCGGCGATCAGTTTGCCGTCGTCGAAAGCGAAGCTCGCGCGCGCGAGATCACCGATTATCGGGTGCGCAAGCGCCGCGAGACACTGGGTTCGGCTGGAACGCCGCGCACGCTCGAGCAGATGATGCAGTCGCTGAAGGATGCGGCCGGCCAGAAAGAGTTCACTCTGCTCATCAAAGGGGACGTGCAGGGCTCGGTCGAGGCCATCATCGGCTCGCTCAAGAAGCTCGGCACCGACGAGGTCATGGCGCGCATCGTTCATACCGGCGTCGGCGGGATCACCGAGTCGGACATCGCGCTGGCGAACGCATCGAAAGCTGTTGTTGTTGGGTTCAACGTGCGTGCCAACGTGCAGGCCAAGTCCGCAGCTGACATGCAGGGCATCGAAATCCGCTATTACAACATCATCTACGATCTGGTGGACGATGTGAAAGCCGCAATGTCGGGCCTGCTGTCGCCGACGCTGCGCGAGGTGTTCCTCGGCAATGCTGCGATCAAAGAGGTATTCAACATCACCAAAGTCGGAAAGGTCGCCGGCTGTCTCGTCACCGACGGTAAGCTCGAGCGCGGCGGCAAGGTGCGCCTGATCCGCGACAGCGTCGTCATTCACGAAGGCACGCTGTCAATCCTGAAGCGCTTCAAGGACGACGTGAAGGAAGTCCCGGCCGGCCAGGAGTGCGGTGCAAGCTTCGCCAACTACCAGGACATCCGAGCCGGCGATGTAATCGAGTGTTTCAACATCGAGACCATCAAGCGCAGCCTTTAGAGCCTGAGCAAAGATCCGCTGGATGGCCAGAAAACGGACGAACTCGGCCCGTGCACCGTCGCAGCGGATGCTGCGGGTGGGAGAGCAGATCCGGCACGTGATGGCGGAACTGCTCAGTCGCGGGGAAATCCACGATGACGTGCTGGCTGCAAGCGTGATTACCATTCCACAGGTTCGGATGTCGCCTGATCTGCGACTGGCTACGGCCTTCGTGATGCCGCTCGGTGGCGAAAACGTGGAGGCGGTGCTGGCTGCGCTCGAGCGCAATCGACGCTTCATCCGTGGCCATATCGCCCGCACGCTCGATCTGCAATTCTCGCCCGATGTGCGCTTCCGTTTTGATGAGACCTTCAACGAGGCGATGCGCATCGACATGCTGCTCGCGAGCCCAAAGGTTCGCCAGGATACGGCGAAGAAGTAGTCACATATGGCACGTCGCAGGAAAGGCAACAGGGTCAACGGCTGGTTGATCCTGGACAAGCCGCTCGACATGACGTCGACACAGGCCGTCGGCAGGATCCGCTGGCTGTTCGATGCGCAGAAGGCCGGGCACGCCGGCACGCTCGACCCGCTGGCGACTGGTATCCTGCCGATCGCGATTGGCGAAGCAACCAAGACCGTTTCGTTCGCTGTAGACGGCCAGAAGGCCTATCGCTTTACCGTTCGATGGGGTGCCGAAACCACAACCGACGACGCTGAAGGCAGCATAACCGCGACGAGTGACACGCGACCCGCGCGCTCCGCCATCGCAGCGCTGCTGCCGGACTTCGTGGGGGAGATCATGCAGGTCCCGCCCAAGTTTTCGGCAATCAAGATCGACGGCAACCGCGCCTACGACCTGGCGCGCGGGGGCGAGGAGGTGGCGCTGGATGCCCGTCAGGTGCACATCGACGATCTGCGCGTCATCGACATGCCGGATGATGCAACCACCGTAATCGAGGCCGAGTGCGGCAAGGGCACCTATGTGCGCGCACTCGCCCGCGACATGGGCCGGGCGCTTGGGTGCTTCGGTCACGTGGCGGCACTCAGGCGAACGCGCGTTGGGCCGTTTGGCGAGCAAAGCGCGATTACGCTCGATGAAGTCGAGACGCTCGCGAGGGTCGACGACGGCGGCGTGCAATTGATGCGGTGCCTGATGCCAATTGAAACGGCGCTCAACGGCGTTGTCGAAATAATGGTCACCTCGTCGGACGCGAGCCGACTGAAACTTGGACAGCCGGTGCTGATGCGCGGCCGTGACGCACCGATTATGCAAGGTGCGGCCTACGCCGTATGCAAGGGCGAACTCGTCGCCATCGGGGAGATCGAGCGCGGCGAACTGCGCCCCACGCGCGTGTTCAATCTCGGCGAACAGTAGCGACGATTATTTCTGGCAGAATGTCGCCGTCACCAGGCAGCGATACTCGGTGCCGATCAGCGGGACATCCAGATAGACTTCGCACGATACGGTCTCGTTGCTCGACACCAGTGGCCGGCCGGCTGGCCATTTGCGCTTTTTCGCCTGATCGTTGGCATATTCCAATAATTTCCCTCGAGCGGCATCCGTCGCCGCCGGCTTGCCGAAGGCGACGTCGGATAACGGCAACCGCATGCAGCTGCCGGACGACACTGGCGCCACGGCGTTGGCAGTACTGCACAAAACACCGCCGATCAGAATAGCAAGCGACGCTGCAAGGGACTTGGTTTGCATGTTCAGATTTCCGATGATTACTCTGGTCGGTCTCCTCGCGTGCCGCCTCAGGCCGCCGCCAGCCGTACCGCCTCGACGATATCGCCGACGACCAGCGAGACGAGCTTCTCGTCGTCGCCCTCGGCCATCACGCGGATCACCGGCTCGGTTCCGGACGGCCGAATGACAAGGCGGCCTTCCTTGCCGAGTTTCTCCTTCCCCACGTCGATCGCCTTGCGCACGCGCGCATCATCGAGCGGCCTGCCCTTGGCGTAACGCACGTTCTGCAAGATCTGCGGCAACCGCACGAAACGGTTGCACACTTCGCTGACCGGCTTGGCCGTAGACACCACGACGGCGAGTATCTGCAAGGCCGAAATCAACCCGTCGCCGGTCGTGGTGAAATCCGACAAAACGATGTGCCCCGACTGCTCGCCGCCGACGTTGTAGCCGTGCTTACGCATGTGATCGACGACGTAGCGGTCGCCGACCGGCGTGCGCACCATGGCCAGCCCGAGCCCTGCAAGATAGCGCTCGAGGCCCAGATTTGACATCACAGTCGCGACCACGCCGCCGCCAGACAGATCATCGCGCTTCAGCCAGCTTTCCGCGATCACCGCCATCAGTTGATCGCCATCTACGATGCTGCCTTTCTCATCAACGAGCACTACGCGGTCGGCGTCGCCATCGAGCGCGATACCGATATCGGCACGGAGTTCGCGTACCTTTTCGATCAGTGCATCGGGCGCAGTCGAGCCGCACTTGTGATTGATGTTGCGGCCGTTCGGATCGACGCCGATCTTAATGACTTCGGCACCCAATTCCCAGAGCGCTTCGGGGGCGACCTTATAGCCGGCACCGTTGGCGCAATCGATGACGATCCTCAGACCATCGAGCCGCAGGTTCTTCGGCAAAGTGCGCTTGGCATATTCGATGTAGCGCTCCTGCGCGCTTTCGACCCGCGTCGCGCGTCCGATCAGCTCTGGCGTGGCAAGCAAGTCCTCGGATTTGGCATTGATCAGCCGCTCGATCTGCATTTCTACGTCGTCGGACAGTTTGTAGCCCTCGGGATCGAACAGCTTGATGCCGTTATCTTCGAAGCGGTTGTGCGAGGCTGAAATCATGACGCCGAGGTCGGCGCGCAGCGAGCGTGTCAACATCGCAACTGCCGGCGTCGGCATGGGTCCGAGCAGGAACACATCGCAGCCAACGGCGGTAAAGCCAGACATCAGTGCGCTCTCGATCATGTAGCCGGACAACCTCGTGTCCTTGCCGATGACGACGCGGTGTCGATGCTTGCCGTTCTGGAAGATGCGGCCGGCCGCCATGCCGACCTTGAGCGCAACCTCCGACGTCATCGGATGGCGATTGGCCAGTCCACGAATCCCGTCAGTGCCGAAATATCTGCGGCCCATTTGCAGCCCTCTCTTCAACGCGCGTGTTGTATCGCCCCCAGGGAGTTCCACCCTGTTCTAGAGGGAGATCGCTGCCGATGGAAGTACACCAAATCCGTTACGGAACTGGCGATTTGGCGCAGCAACGGAATCGGGGCATAGCCAGCTCGTGTTCAATTCGGTCCGAAGAGGTTCGCATGGCGTTTTTTCTGGCAGTGGCGAACCGCAAAGGCGGCGTCGGGAAGTCGACGGTCGCCGTCGGCCTGGCCCATGCGGCGGCAGTTTGGGGCAACAAGCGCGTGCTGGTGCTGGACCTCGATTCGCAATGCAATGCGTCGCTGATCCTGCTTGGAGGGCAGGGCTGGCTCGAGGCGAGGAAAGACTATCGCACGATCTCGGATTATTTTTTTGACATGTTCGACGAAAGCGCCGGCGCGCCCCGCGACTACCTTATCCATTGCGTTGGAGATGTGAGGGATGCCAGGGGCCGGACGCCACGGCTGTCGCTGTTGCCGGGGTCGCTGCTGCTGGAAGACGTGCAGGGCGAATTGTACGTGAAAGAGGCCCGGCAGGCCAAGGACCCGGATATCGTCGCCAATCGGGTCAAGGGGCGACTGCAACGCCTGCTGCGGCGGTTCGACGACGCCTACGATCTGGTGATACTTGACTGCCCGCCGGGATTGTCATTCGCGGCCCTTGCGGCACTACAGACGGCCGACCTTGTGCTGGTGCCGTTCAAGCCGGACTATGTATCACAGCTGGCGGTCGATCGCGTGGCCTTGCTGATCGAGGAAAAACGCAATATCGACGACCTTCGCGAGGTCGAAATGGATAAGCGCCGCTACGTTTGTATTGCAAACGCAATGCGCGCCAATTCGCGCGACCGCAATATCATCGACGAGATCGGCCTCGACCATCCTATGCTGAATGTCCGCTTGCCGCACAGCGAAGGCATCGCCAACGCGTTCGATTGGGACGCAAGCCCGAAACGCATCGAAGAGAAGTACGGCGACGGTATTCCGGCGATACGCAAATTCTACGATGAGGTGGTGCCACTCATCGACGCCCGATTGGCGGCGGAGTAAGGTTAGTCAAATGGCCAGGAACACAAAATCCCTGTCCGGCCCGGCAAAGAGGAAATACCTGCGCGAGGCGTTTGCCGCCGAACCGACCATCGATAAAGCCGTAGCGGCGCGACTGCTCGATCGGCTGGATAGCGAAGTCGCCCAGGTCCGCGTGCGGATGCCGGTCCGGGATCGCAAGCTCGCCGTCATGGTGCCGGCAGAGCGGGTCCCCGAGCCCCATCCCTTCGATCCGCATGCCTTCAGCCTCGTGGTCGTGATGAGCAAACAGGGCGCCGAGGGATTATCGCAACGGCTGGCGGCGATCGCCGACCCGGTCCACCTGCGGGCCATCGGCAAGGCGCAGCATATCGCCGTCGACGACGCCTTGCAGAGCCCCGCCGATATTCAGGCCGCTCTCGTCGCGGGAACGGCTCAACGAATCGCCGACCGCCGCGCGGCGGCGAGCTGACGTCAGCTCACAGCACCTGAAATCGAAGCGCGCCACACGACAAGCGCATCACGCGTTGCCTTCACGTCATGCACGCGCAGTATCTGGGCGCCTTGACCCGCTGCGGCGAGGGTAGCGCCGATCGAGCCATGCACGCGCTCCTCTACGGCTTCGACGCCGGTCAACTTGCCGATGAAGCCCTTGCGTGATGCGCCGACCATCAGCGGTACGCCCAACCCGTGAAAAATGCTTAATCCGGCGAGCAGCTGCAGGTTGTGCTCGATCGTTTTGCCGAACCCGATGCCGGGGTCGATAATCAGGCGGGTCACTGCGATGCCGGCGCGGCGGCAGGCCTCGATCCGGGCCTCCAGATAGTCGAACACGTCGAGCAGGACGTGATCGTAACACGGTGCTTGCTGCATCGTACGCGGATCGCCCAGGGCATGCATCAAGACTACGGGCAGGCCGGTCTCGGCGGCGGCCTGCAACGCGTCAGGATCGTGTGTCAGCGCCGACACGTCGTTGATCATGTCGACGCCGGCGGCGGCGGCTCGCCGCATAACTTCCGACTTGCGGGTATCGACCGAAAGTATCGCGCTGGTTTTGCCGGCCAGTTCCGCGATCACTGGGATGACTCGGGCGAGTTCGATATCGAGCGGCACCGGCATCGCGCCAGGCCTCGTCGACTCGCCGCCAATATCGACAATGTCCGCGCCTTCGGCTGCCAGTCGCAGAGCATGACCGACAGCAGCATTGGTGGTCGCGTGATGTCCGCCGTCCGAGAAGCTGTCCGGCGTCACATTTACGATGCCCATGATACGTGGGCGGTCGAGCGCCAGACCGCCCATGCGGGCTCGGGCGCTCATCAGATTTTCGAACATGTCGGCGGCGTTGCGCGTGCGCCGCCCCCAGTCCTTCTCGAAGAATTCTCCCAACCCCGCGATGCGGCGTTCGACGGAGGCCCCGTTGCGCTCGAAGATGTCGAGTGCGGTAAAATCCAGCCAGCCATCGGCGAGGCGAAAGCCGCCGCGCACTTCGGCCGGCACTTCGGCGGGAGGACCCACACCTGCCGACGCCATCAGGCCGGCCGGGCGAATGTAAATTTCACGCAGCATGGGGGCTCGTCACTGGCTCGACGCGAAAGCTCACCGGCGCCTCGCCCCGCTGCAGGCGGGCATTCATCGTCATGTAGGCGTGTTCGATGTGCTGCCGAAGCCGATCGGTATCGAACAGGATCATGCTCTCCCGGTTCTGCACGAGTTGCAACTTGTACTGCTCCCTGCGGCCGGCATCGGTGGCGAGCGCAATCGCCAGGTCCCGGAATGCCTCGTTGGATTCGGTCACCAGTTCGGGAACACCGGCCGCGGTAAGCAGGCTCGCCGCCACCCGGGATTGGAACGAGCGGCCGACGCGCGTCACCACCGGCACGCCCATGAAAAGAGCATCGCTCGTCGTGGTGTGGGCGTTGTAGGGGAACGTGTCGAGAAATATATCTGCGTGACAGTGCCGGGCCAAATGCTCGGCAAGTGGCAGACGCGGTGACAACACCAACCGATCCGGCGACATACCTCGGCGGCTCATCTCGGCGCGCAACGCTTTGCTTGCCTCGGGCGAATCGTCGAGCAACCAGAGCACGCTACCATCGACGGATTTCGTGATGGCCAGCCAGTCTTCGAACACCTGCGGGCTGATTTTGTAGATATTGTTGAAACAGCAGAACACAACACCCCGATCAGGCAGTCCGCATTCGGCGCGGGTCGGTGCCCGAGACGCCGCAGCCCGCTTGCGATCGTTCGACTGATAGCATTCCGGCAGTTGCACTACCGCCTCCTCGAAATACTGCCGGCTCTCATCCGGAATGACGATCGGATCGGCCATGATGTAGTCCATGAACCTGGCACCGGTGGTACCCGGCCAGCCTAGGTAGTTGACCTGGATAGGCGCCGGCCGGAGTGCGAAAATCTCCATGCGCTGAAATTGATTGAAACCGACAAGGTCGACGGCAATATCGATCTCATGCTGGCGCATGACCCGGGTCGTTTCCATCGGCGACAGTTGACGCACGTCGATGAACGTGTCGAACGCCTGCGACATCCGCCGCCGCATCGGGCTGTCTTCTTCCGGCCCGAACGAAATGCCGTACACCTCGAAACGGGAACGATCGTGGATTTCGATTAAGTCCGCGATCAGATACGACGTAGCGTGCTCGCGATAGTCTCCCGCGACGTAGGCGACGCGGATGCAATCGTGGGTATACTTGACGCGGCGCAGCCGGGCGGCCTTCGCGCGCGCGGCTATTGAACTTGCAGTGCCTCGTGCACACTCCAGAATCAGCGCCGGATCGTCGCTCATGGCCGCCAAGGCAAATGGCGACACGAAGGTGCCATCAGCGCCGGGGCGGCGGCGCACTCGCTCCACCACCGACTTCTCCACAGCGTCGAGATCGCTCCATTCCGCAGATTGCCGCTTGCACAGCGCTAGCCGGCTGAGCGCACTAGCGTGATCGGGCGCCAACTCGACGACCTTGGAATAAGCTTTTACCGCAAGGAGCGGTTGGCTGGTCCGGTAAAGCATCTCGGCCAAATTGAAATGGATCGTGGGGTCTTCCGGATCAAGCCGCGCCGCCAACGCGAGGTACTTAACGGCCTCGTCCATGCGATAGAGGTGTCTGCAGACCAGTCCGAGGTTGTAGGCTACTTCCGACTGCCGCGGATTGATCTGCAAGGCCTTCTCGTAGTGCGCGACGGCGTCGTCGTAGCGACCGATTTCGCGCAATGCGTTCGCGAGATTGTTGTGCGTCTCCACCCTGCCGGGGGCTAATTCGAGAGCCGCTTCGAGCGAGGCTACTGCATCCTCGAACGACCCCAATTCGAGCTGCGCGCGTCCCAGATTGTAGTGAGCAGGTGGCGAATCAGGCGCAATGTCAATCGAACGCTTGAAGAGAGACGCAGCGGAAGCGAACTCTTTCTGTTGAGCCCGAAGTACGCCGAATCTCATCAGGGCGTCTGGGTCGTCCGGACGCAAGGCCAAGTACTCGCGGTACTCTTTTTCCGCGCGCTTGAGCTTGCCTGCTTGATGCAATTCCGAAGCGCGGCTCAGCAATTGCTGAGCGGACACCCCAATTGTTGACTTCGCCATAAAATCTGCCTCGCCGTGCCCGCTTTGCGGTGAGACATTGCCCCACCACATTGGAAGATGTCGAGCGCGGTAAAATCCAGTCAGCCATCGGCAAGGCGAAAACCGCCGCGCACTTCGGCCGGCCGGCCACCGGCGCTTGAGCCTCCGGCGGTTGTCATTAGGCCTGCCGGACGGACATAGATCTCTCGAAGCATAAGGATGTCGCCGCCAATGGTTTACAGAGGCGCTTGTCTACAGCGCTAATTCGGGCCGAGCCAGCGGAACCAATCGGGCCCGAACGCGTCTTCTCTACAGTCGGCCCGCGCTCAATCGGATGTTTGTCCTCGCGCGGCACCTATTCGGGCAAGACGCGTCATCGTGCGAGCGCGTGCCATCCGTTCATCAACAACTGAATCATCGGAGTACCGAATGCGAGTTTCTGTGCCTATTTTCGCCGTCGCCGTCGCCATCGGCGCTGCGCTCTCGCCAGCTTCGGCGGCCCCCGCTGGCTCGACGTTCAACAACGTCGCCTCCGCGACAGAACCCTTAGTAGAAAAGGCGACATACTACCGCTATAGCAACGGTAATCGATACAACCGTCGCTACAGTAAAGGTAACCGATACGGATATCGCTACGGCAACCGTTACAACAATCGCTACGGTAATCGTTATGGCAACGGCATTACCCTGAGTTTTGGCAACCGCTCCGGCTATGCTCACCGCGGCGGACAGTGGTACTACTAACTCTCAGATCTGATCGCCAAACGGCGCCGGGAATTTCCGGCGCCGTTTTCTTTGCGTCCAACCGAAAAATCAGGTCCTCAACCTCAAGTCGTGGGCTGCGGCTCCAGCGTCCCGGTGCCGGGCTCCTCGCGGGGTGGGCGGACCTTGCCCGCGGTCGGCACAGCCGATCCGGTGGGCCCCTTCGAGCTGTCATCGGAATCTGACCGAACGACCGGTCGCCCGGCCATCAATCCCTTGATCTCCTCGCCGGTCAGGGTCTCGTACTCGAGCAGCGCCTGGGCAACGGCTTCGAGTTGCGCGCGCTTTTCAGTGAGTATCTTGCGTGCGTCCTCGTAGCCCTGACTGACAAGACGGCGCACCTCCGCATCAATCTTTTGAGCGGTTGCCTCCGAGATACTGGTCTGTCGGCCCATGGACATGCCGAGGAACACCTCTTCGTGGTTGTCACCGTACATGACCGTGCCGAGGTCGTCGGAATAGCCTAGCCGCGTCACCATGGCGCGCGCCATCGCCGTCGCTTGCTGAATGTCTCCCGACGCGCCCGAAGTGATGTTCTCCTTGCCGAACACCAGTTCTTCGGCGACGCGGCCGCCCATGGCGACCGTCAACTGTGACGTGTACTCGATGAACTTCATCGAATACCGATCACCCTCGGGCAGAAATTTCACCATGCCAAGCGCACGTCCGCGCGGGATGATCGTCGCCTTGTGCACCGGAATGCCCTGCGGGACAGTTACGCCGACGACGGCATGGCCGGCCTCGTGATAGGCGGTGAGGGTCTTCTCCTCCTCCGACATCACCATCGACTTGCGCTCGGCGCCCATCATCACTTTGTCCTTGGCGTCCTCGAGCTCGGCCATCGTCACGATGCGCTTGTTGCGGCGGGCTGCCAGCAATGCAGCCTCGTTGACGAGGTTGGCGAGATCGGCGCCCGAGAACCCCGGCGTCCCGCGCGCGATGATGCGTGCATCCACGTCCGGCGCCAGCGGCACCTTCTTCATGTGTACCTTGAGAATCTTCTCGCGACCGCCGACATCGGGGTTCGGAACGACGACCTGGCGATCGAACCGGCCCGGACGCAGCAGCGCCGGATCGAGCACGTCAGGGCGGTTCGTCGCGGCAATAATGATGATGCCTTCGTTGGCCTCAAATCCGTCCATTTCGACAAGCAGCTGATTCAAGGTCTGCTCGCGCTCGACGTTGCCGCCGCCGAGACCGGCGCCACGGTGGCGGCCGACCGCGTCGATCTCGTCGATAAAGATGATGCAGGGTGCATTCTTCTTGGCCTGCTCGAACATGTCGCGCACGCGGCTCGCGCCGACGCCGACGAACATTTCTACGAAATCGGAGCCGGAGATCGTGAAGAACGGCACATTGGCTTCACCCGCGACCGCGCGCGCGATCAACGTCTTGCCGGTGCCGGGCGGTCCCACGAGCAGCGCACCGCGGGGAATTCTGCCCCCGAGGCGCTGGAATTTCTGGGGGTCGCGCAAAAACTCGACGATTTCCTGCAGATCGGACTTGGCCTCGTCGACACCAGCTACGTCATCGAACGTAACTCGGCCATGACGCTCGGTCAGCAACTTCGCTTTCGATTTCCCGAAACCCATAGCCCGGCCGGAACCGGATTGCATCTGCCGCATGAAAAAGATCCAAACCGCAATCAGCAGCAGCATCGGAAACCAGGAGATCAGCACCGTCAGCAGCGGCGATGTCTCCTCATCCGCGGGTCGCGCCTCGAACTTGATGTTCTTCTGCCGCAGGCGTTCGACCAAGCCCGGGTCTTCGTCCGGCTTGTAAGTGCTGAAGGCCTGCGAGTTGTCGACAAATTTACCCGAAATCCGATTGCCTTGAATCAACACTTCCGCAACCGAGCGCTGTTCGATGGCGTTCACGAACTCGGAATAGGGAATATTGTTGGCGCGCCGGCTTTGAGCCGGATTCTGAAACAGATTGAACAACGCGACCAGAAGAAGGGCGATGAACACCCAAATCGCAAAGTTGCGGAAGTTCGAATTCATCGTGTTTCCTTAAAAGGAGCCAAGACCCGCAGGGGACGGCCCAAATTGCGGCACCAGATCGGCCGCTCATACACCTGAGTGAGGCGTTGCAGTTAAGATAGGCATCTGCAGGATGTTTGCCAAGTTGAGCGTTGGCCGCAATCGCCGCACAGTTTCATTTATTTGCGCCCTTCACCAGTATGCCGTGTCATCTCGATCCGACTGCCAATAGAGTGCCCGAGCGAGCTGATCGGCCCAGCGGCAATCGAACGGTTGTCGAACGGTGGGGCGCTGTTCCACTGACGTTGCAGCAACACTAAGTATCTGTTCTCCCGACCATATCGACGGCAGCGCCAGCACAGCGGAGCGCGGCACGCGGGC
>JBGTIU010000212.1:0-3048 GCA_041745515.1 Hyphomicrobiaceae bacterium
GCGCGTGCGAGCTCGGTCGCCGTCAACGCCCGACCATCCATCAGTGCGTGCAGCATCGTCGCGCGGGCGGGGTCGCCGGCGAGCGACGCGATCTCCGCAAACATGGCGGTGCTGGCCATTGGCTGGCTCCTCGGTTGGATGGCTCGCATTCTATGGCAACGGCAATAACGATGTTTCGGCCATCACCGTAGCATCCGGCACCGCACGGCGCACGGCAGACTAGCCGCGTGGAGTCATGTGTTCACTGGTCAACGATTGAGCAGTCCCTGTGGCCTGGCGGCAATAGGCTCCATCCCCCGAATCATCCGATCGATGCAGGCACAGGTAAACATTTCGTTGCTGTTGCCATTCGGCGCCATCGATCGACGCAGCTGCCTGTAGCCGCCCGACACTTCGCTTAAGGAGAACAAGAATGAGACGATTGTCATTTGCCCTCGCCAGCGCCGCCATGCTTGCAGCGTTTGCCGGCGCCGCCTACGCCGGTGGCTCCAAGAAAATGGACACGTCGCACCACTACGAGCCGCGCTCGAACTGGAGTGGCTTCTATATTGGCGCGGGTGTGGGCGCCGGTGCCGTTGTCCACGATCTCAACATCTCGGCGTTCGGCGGCAGCATCGATTTCGACGGCATCGGCGGTGAAGGTGCTTTCGGCACGCTGGTCGCCGGCTACGACCACCAGATGTCGTCACATTTTGTGGTCGGCATTTTCGGCGAATACAGCTTCTCCGACATTTCCACCGATCTCAATATCACGGGCCTTGGAAGCATATCATTGAAGCAGGATAGCACCTGGTCGATCGGCGGCCGCGCGGGTTTCCTGACCAATCCCGGGACGCTGGTTTATGGCACGGTTGGCTACTCGCACACGGAGTTCGACGACTTGTCTTTTACAGGTCTCGGATCGCTTTCTATTCCTTCATTCAGTGGATGGTTCGTGGGCGGCGGCATCGAAACCAAGCTGACTTCGAATTTGTCGCTCAGGGCCGAATATCGCTTCACGCAATATGACAGTGAGAGCGTGTTCAGCATACCGGGGCTGATCGACGTTTCCCTGGAGCCATCGGTACACACCGGGCAGGTGGTCCTTTCCTATAAATTCAACTTCGATCACGGCAGGATGGCGCAACCTATGAAGTAAGCCTGCCGCGAACGCAGAACACCATGCCTATTATCGCCGGAGGGTTTGCATCTGATCGGTGCAGCCCTCCGCCTGCGTTTGCAAGCTGCCATGCAGGTCAATTGCCGTCGACCTCCCCGGCGATGCGCCGCATGGCCTCGGCGGTCGCCTTGTCGGCCGGGAAGAACGATTCGATGGCAAGCTCCGAAAGCGTAATGTCGATCGGCGTCCCGAACACCGTTGTGGTACTCAGGAACGATAGCACATCGCTTTTGACCTTCAGTCGAAACGGAATGATCACGCCGCCAAAATCGTCAGGGCCCGCGACGATGAACGGCCGCGCATCGGCCGGCACCGCGTAATCCTTCAGTTCAGCGAACAGCTTGATCAGGCCTGGGTCGGCGGACGCCTCGATCTGCCGCTTCAGGCGGGCCAGTACGTGTCCGCGCCACTCAGCATAGTTCACGATGCGGGTGCCTAGTCCGGCCGGGTGAAGACTGAGACGAAGGACATTGACCGGCGGTTGCAGGAGTTGTGCATCTGCGCCCTCGAGCAGATAGCCAACAGACTTGTTGGCGGCGACCAGTTGCCAATGCCGGTCGACGGCCAGGGCCGGATACGGCATGTGGCCCGCGAGCACGAGGTCGATCGCATCGCGCGCCGCGCGTAAGCTGTTATCCGAAAGCGGCCGTGCGCTGAACACCGGCGCGAAGCCCGCCGCCGTGAGCAGTACATTGCGCTCGCGCAATGGGACTGCAAGTTGGTCTGCAAGGTGCAGTACCATTTCCCGGCTTGGCGACGCGCGGCCCGACTCGACGAAGCTCAAATGCCGCTGCGAAATTTCAGCTTCTGCCGCCAGGTCGAGTTGGCTCAGGCGGCGACGCTGCCGCCACTCGCGGAGGAGATCGCCGAAGGGTCGCGCGGTTCCGGTCATGGGCAGGGCTTATAGCGCATTCACCAGGCGCTCCCATTACCTGGCACGTAATCGACTTGGTCCCTGGCGGTTTGGCAGGGTCGGCGCAGATGTCCGGCAGCCGGCATCTCGCAACCCAGTCAAGGAGCATGACATGCGTTTCTTCCAATCTCCAAATTTCCTTCGCAACGTACTACTGATCGATGCAACGACGTGCGTGATCACCGGCGCATTGATGACCCTTGGATCCGGCGTACTCACGCAATTGACGAGCATACCGCGGGACCTGCTCTTGTACGCAGGGCTGAGCTTGTTCCCGATTGCGGCGTTCATGGCGGTGGCCGCGACACGCGCCGCGCTGTCGTCGACGGCGGTGTGGCTTGTCATCCTGGGCAACGTCGCTTGGGTTGCCGGCAGTCTATGGCTGCTGGTGGGCGGGACCATCAGCCCAAACGCGTTCGGCTTTGTGTTCATCGCGGCCCAAGCGGTGGCTGTGGCGGTGCTCGCGGAACTGGAGGTCATCGGGGTTCGCCGTCTGGCGGCTTCCCCCGTGTCGGCCTGATATCCAAAAACGAACGAGAGAGGTGGAGCCTGGGCACCACCTCTCTCATTCTTGCCGCTAGCGGCGTTGGTCGCCGTTCGGCCGAGTGGCAATCTTATCCACTTCACGACCGGCTTCTTTCGCGGCTTTCTCGAGCTTGGGCGCTGCTTCGCGCGCCTTGTCCCGCCATTCCTGCAACATCTCAGCCGCCGTCTCGCGCCCACCCAGGCCGAAAGCCAGACCGAGTGCCAAAGCAACGGCGCCGACGACTGCCATGAACAGGGTGTTGATCAGGGTCTGCGCGATGCCGATCTGATTGACCGCGATCACGATGGCAAATCCCCAGACTGCGACGCGAGCGACATTGGCAAGCATGTCCGGATTGCCGAGCCCGGCGCGAGCCGTCGCGCCACGCACGATGCCGGCCAGCGCGTTCGCCGCGAGCCCGCCGAGGACCAGCACCACCAGTCCGACCAC
>JBGTIU010000213.1:0-5024 GCA_041745515.1 Hyphomicrobiaceae bacterium
GACGCGCCCGCGCTAAAGGCGGCCGACATCGGTATCGCGATGGGGGTGACCGGGACCGAAGTGACGAAGGAAGCGGCCAAGATGATCCTCGCCGACGACAACTTCGCGACGATCGTTGAGGCGGTGCGCGAAGGGCGCGGCATCCTGGACAACATCCGCAAGTTCCTGCGCTACCTGCTGTCGTCGAACATGGGCGAGGTGCTGACGGTCTTCCTGGGCGTGGTAGGGGCCGGCGTGATCGGACTCACGGGCACCGACAACGCTTTGGTGCTGCCGCTGCTCGCAACCCAGATCTTGTGGATCAACCTGATCACCGACTCCGGGCCGGCGCTGGCGATGGGCGTCGACCCGCCCACCGACGACCTCATGGCCCGCAAGCCGCGGCACGTAAGCGAGCGGTTGATTGACGTCCGCATGTGGGCGGGGGTTATCCAAACTGGCGTGGTGATAGCCGTGGTGACGCTGCTGACGATGGACATCTACCTGCCTGGCGGGCTGATCGAGGGCACATACGATCTCGTTACTGCCCGCACCGCGGGCTTTACGGTGCTCGTGTTCACCAGCTTGTTCACCTGCTTCAACGCGCGCTCGGACACTACGAGTGCGTTCGCGCACCTGTTCGCCAACCCGTGGCGTTGGGGCGCGATCACATTGTCGCTGCTGCTGCAGGTGGCGGTCGTCAACCTCGATTTCCTCAATCTCGCCTTCGGCACGGTGCCGCTTGCATTCGACCAATGGCTGCTGTGCGCCGGAATGGCCAGCGTGGTGCTGTGGTTCAGCGAATTGCGCAAGCTGGGGAGTCGGGCATGGAGCCGACGAGAGGACGCCTAATACCGGGTCTCTCTGATCAGAACTGATGTGCCCAGTCGCGCAGGCCGAGGGTCATGATGCGCCAGGGTTGGGCGACGGGACTGCCGCAAGATTGGGGTTCAGGCGGCGGTTGTTATTTCCGGGTATGGATCGTTTGCTGGCTGGAACTTCTGTCCGAAGCTGGAACCGAGCGTGCCATTATAGACGGCGCACCGAACCTGCAGCAGCAGGTCGGTGCCGCGCCGCGACCAGCGCATCTGCTGTGATTTGTTCATGCGGCGGTTCACCAGAAAGTTGGCCGTCCCCTCGGTGACCGCGGTGCCAACCCGCAAGCCCGCACGATGCCGCTCGGCGTAGTTGGCCAGCCAGGCGCTCTGGCCGATCAGATAGCCGTCCAATGCGTGCAAGGCGGTCCACAGCTTTCGTGAGGGTTCGGTAGACCTTCGCTGATCCGGCTCACCCTGAAAATAATGCATGACCGCGCGGATCCGGTCGATGCTGACTTGGGCATCCTGGGCTTTGCCATTCCAAATGCGCCAGTGCAGCCGCTCGACCTGGGCCACGATCATCGCCTTCGCGTCGGCCCGCGCCGGGTCGTCAGCCGACAGTGCGCTGGCAATCTGCTTCAGGTGCTGGAACCGCATGGCGATATGGAACCAGTCGAGCATCGGACGCGTGATGACACCGGCGTCGGCGAGAATGCGCCGAAGGCCAGAGCAGCCGTCGGTGAAAGCGGTCAGCGCCGTGTCCTTGGCTCGCCCGACAGCGTCAAGGTTGCAGCGGATCAGCGCCTGGAGGTCGGTATCGGCTTTGGCGACGGCGCCGAAAACCTGCCGGCCGCCGGACGGCGTTTCGACATTGCCGACCCGCATTTCCAGATGCCGCTCGCCGTTCTCGCAGCTGCGGATGAACGTCGAAGCCAAGATCACCATGATCGCCGACGCTGCTGCTTCCGACCTGATCACAGCGCACTCACCAAGCGCCTCGCCGACCTTCAAGGTGTCGCGGCGCAAAGTCTCATGATGCTTTCCCGCGTCGACCGGGAACACTTGCCCCAGTGGATCAGCGGCGGTCCGGTAGGTCATCACGACGCAGAGATGCGCCTGCAACCGGTCCAGCTCGGGTGTCGACCGACAATGCGATGGCCAATCGACGCCAGCCTCGATCCCGCCACACGCGGGGCAGCGAAACCGGGGAAGCCGCACCGTGACCTGACTGAACAGCGTGGCGACCGCATGGTCCCGGTAGTCCTTTACACGGCAAGCGCGGTCACAATGCGGGCATTCCGGTCGCTGAACGGCGTGGTCCCTGGCCTGCGCGGCGACGATCTCCTGTTGAACACGCGCCAGCAACTGCTTCGCTTCGGCCAGGGTCAGACCCAGATCAGCGATGTCGCCGAGATCATCGGGCCGGTGGATCTCCATGATGTCCGTGCACGGCCCTTCGCCCTCAGCCCCGATCTTTACCAACTTCAACATCCAAGCCACGCATCCAGCCTTGGTCAGAGAACAGACGCGAAAATACCCAACTCGCCCTCGCACCCCCAATCTTGCGGCAGTCCCGAGGCTGCCCTTCATAATGGCATCGACCTCGCTCGCACGTGCCAGGCGGCAACCTGCCTAGGCGGCGGCATGGCCGTGCTCGACCGCAACGATGCGGATGCCGGTGAGGTCTTCGCCTGCTGCCGCCGCTGCGGCTATGATCTTCGCAGGAGGACCGCCCAGCACCGGTAGGATCAGTCTCATCCGGAAAGCTGCGAGTACGCCTTCAAGAGACGCTGCGTCACACGGATGGACGATTGCGGTTCAAACCGGCTCCCGCTCGGCAGCCAGCGCGAGTAGCCGATCGAGTTGCGACCGCGTCGTGCAGTCCCTTCCTGATTCTATGCTGCTGTTCAAGATTGCCTTGCTCGTTCACTTGGCGTCGTTTCCTCGCGGTCACGGTGTTATCGCGACTTTGAACACTCCATCGCGCTGGTTGGCGAAGAAGTCATAGGCCGCTTCGATGTCATTCAGCTTGAAGCGGTGCGTGACCATAGCGCCGAGGTCCACCCGCCCCGCTTCAATCACCGTCATGAGCCGGCGCATCCTCTCCTTGCCGCCAGGACAGAGCGTTGTCACTATGGTGTAGTCGCCGAGGCCGGCTGCGAAGGCATCGCGCGGGATGCGTAGGTCGGAGGAATAGACGCCGAGGCTCGACAACGTGCCGCCAGGTCTGAGGACACGCAGACTGGACTCGAACGTCCCCTGGGTGCCAAGTGCCTCGATGGCGACATCGACGCCACGCCCATCGGTGAGCCGGAGTATCTCTTCGACAGGGTTGACTTGACTGAAATCGACGACATGGTCTGCGCCGAGGCGCCTCGCCATGGCGAGCCGTTCAGGCAGTCGGTCCACCGCAATGATCGTCGATGCGCCCAGGAGCTTTGCGCCCGCCGTGGCGCACAGGCCAATCGGCCCCTGCGCGAAGACCGCGACCATGTCGCCTATCTTGATGCCACCGCGCTCCGCGCCGCTAAACCCAGTCGACATGATGTCGGGGCACATCAGCACCTGCTCATCGGTCAGACCGTCCGGAATTAATGACAGATTGCTCATCGCGTCGGGCACCAGCAGATATTCGGCCTGGGCGCCATCGATCGTGTTGCCGAACTTCCACCCACCCATGGCTTTCCAGCCGTGCGGTGACCCGTGCCCATCCTGCGACGCTTGCCCGCACTGGCAGGCATTGCTGTGCCCGCTTGGCGTAATCGCCCCCGCAATCACGCGCTGCCCTTCGCTGAAACCCATCACGGCGGACCCGAGCTTTTCGATGATGCCAACAGGTTCGTGGCCGATAGTCAGCCCGCGTGCAACCGGATATTCGCCTTTCAGGATATGCACATCGGTGCCGCAGATTGTGGTGGTCGTGATGCGGATCAGCGCATCAAGTGACCCGACATCGGGAACCCGCTTGTCCTCCAGCACGATACGGCCCGGTTCAACGAAAATGGCGGCACTCATCATTTGCATGGGTTTGCTCCTAGGGGATGATCCAAGGACTCAAGGAATGGCCAAAGTCCGGCCCCGGCAGTCGAGTCGAATGTCATGGAAAAACTTTCAGCCGCAGATCGCCTGCGACAGCACGCGCAGAGACCCGGCTGCCAGCCCGGGCGATCATCGGCTGACCGCGGCGAACACCGCCGCCGACAGTGTTACGAGTTCGGGCGCGTTACGCGGTTCAAGCCGAACGATCGCGCGCAGCTCCTCAACCAACGTCACCATCTCGCCTGGCACGGCATTGGCGTGGCGTGCCAAGATCAGTTCTGACGCCGGGCGGGCCAGGAAGCTTCGCAAGTACAATTGCGCCAGGATCGAAGGAAGACAGACAAGAAAAGCAAGTTTCCTGGGCTCGATCACCACGCCCGCTTCTGATAGCAGGCCAAAGCCTTGACGGATACCACGCACCAAAGTTCGGATGCTGACACGCGATTTTGCAATCGCGGTCGTGCTGCCACCAGCAAGGTAAATCCGGTATTATGTAGCAGCCACACCTCACGAAAATGCGAGGATCAGAACACTCTGTTGATCCCATTGCCAAACAGGAAATAGAGGACGATCAGCAGCAGGAGGAGGCCGAGCAACCCGCCGCCGAAGCTACGGCCGCCGTAATGGCCCCTGTTGTAGCCGTAGTAGCCACCGCCCCCGAACAGCAGCACGAGGACTACGACAATCAGGATCAGGCTCATGGGCGATTCCTTCCGAAAAACAGATTTTAGCCAGACAAGAACTGCGAAAGCCGTAACCTCCACCACTTCAGCGCCACGCGCCATAGCCTCTTCGCGCGAACATCGGCGTTTCAACCTGCCGAGCTACGCAGTGTCCCACATGCTGCGATGAACCGACATCCGTTCTCCAACTCCTTTACCTTGGTGGCGTAGTTGCGCGGCGCTGTATGCACATCCTTGCACTGGATGTCGAAGGACGCGCAAAGCTGGTGATGGGGCAGCCGGTCGCCGGCCAGACCGTTTTGAACCTGCATAAGGGCCAGCGTGGCCGCAAACCCACCGATCTCTTTGCGTTTCACGCCAGCGGCCTCGGTTTCAGCGTCGGCCAGCATTGGGCCGTCCCATCGTGTGCATCGGAGGGCGAGGGTGATCCTTGTGACGGGCGCCAGCGGCATTGTGGGCCGCGAGGTCGCGACGCGGCTGGAGGCGCAAGCCACGGTGCGGCTTG
>JBGTIU010000214.1:0-9779 GCA_041745515.1 Hyphomicrobiaceae bacterium
GTGCACAGCCGCGTCGCCCGCTCCAACATCGATGTCCTCAACACGCTCGGCGCACGCGTCCGCATCATCGCACCGTCGACGCTGCTGCCGTCGGAGCCCGAGCGGCTCGGCGCGGAAGTCTTCACCGATATGTGGGAAGGCCTCAAGGACGTGGATATCGTGATGATGCTGCGCCTGCAGCGCGAACGCATGCAAGGCTCGCTGGTGCCGTCGACGCGGGAATATTATCACTTCTTCGGGCTCGACCACGAAAAGCTCGCGCTCGCCAAGCCCGATGCGCTGATTATGCATCCCGGCCCGATGAACCGCGGCGTCGAGATCGCTTCTACGATCGCCGATCATTCGCGCAGCGTCATCCGCGAGCAGGTCGAGATGGGGGTGGCAGTACGCGCCGCCGTCCTCGAAGCGCTCGCTCGCCACCTGCCGAACCAGTGAGGCCGATGAATCGCCCCCGCAAGCCGAGTGACCCGACGATGCGCCCGAGCGAACCGGCGCCGAATCGCCGTACCGTTTTCATCAATGCGCGCCTCGTCGATCCCGCGACTGGCCGCGATGAACCCGGTGGGCTCCTGGTCGAGGACGGGGTCATCGCCGACGTCGGCGGTCATCTGCGCCGCAACGCGACGGCGGGCGCCGATGTGATCGATTGCAAGGCGCATCTGCTGTGCCCGGGCCTGATCGACTGCCAGGTTTTCACCGGCGAGCCCGGCGCCGAGCATCGCGAGACACTGAAAACCGCCAGCCACGCCGCTGCGGCCGGCGGCATTACGACGATTGTCGTCATGCCGGACACCAGTCCGGTGATCGATCAGGTCGCACTCGTCGACTTCATTCAGCGCCGCGCTCGCGACAACGCCGTCGTCAACGTCCACACTATGGCGGCAATGACCAAGGGCTTGGCCGGCGAGGAAATGACCGAGATCGGCCTGCTGAAGCGCGCCGGCGCCATCGCCTTCACCAACGGCAAGTCGAGCGTCACCAACACCAAGGTGATGCGCAATGCACTGCTCTACGCCAAGGACCACGGCGCGCTGATCGTGCATCACACCGAAGATCCCTATCTCGCCGAAGGCACCTCGATGAACGCCGGCGCGGTGTCGACAAGGCTCGGCGTACCGGGAGCGCCGAAAGCCGCCGAGACAATCATGCTCGAACGCGACGTGCGGCTCGTGGAGATCACCATGGGGCGCTACCATGCAAGCAACATCAGCTGCGTGGAAAGCCTCGACATCGTGCGCAGCGCGAAGGCCCGGAAGCTGCCGGTGACCTGCGGCGTCTCGATCAATCACCTGACCCTCAACGAGAACGACATCGGCCCCTATCGCACGTTCTTCAAAGTGCGCCCACCACTGCGCCGCGAGGAGGACCGCATGGCGCTGGTACGCGGGCTCGCTGACGGCGACGTCGATGTGATTGTCTCGAGTCACGATCCTCAAGACGTCGATGTCAAACGCCGCCCGTTCGCGGAGGCCGCCGACGGCGCGATCGGGCTCGAAACGCTGCTGGCGGCGGCTTTGCGTCTGCACCACTCCGGCGACGTTCCGCTGCTCGTGCTGCTGCGGACGCTGACCTGCAATCCCGCCAAGCTGCTGGGCTTGCCTGGCGGCAGCCTGGAGAAGGGCATGCCTGCCGACCTGATCATCGTCGATCCTGGTGAACCCTGGGTCGTCAACAAGGATGCCTTGCGGGCGCGCTCGAAGAACACACCCTTTGACGAGGCCAAGCTCCAGGGCCGGGTGCTGCGTACGGTCGTTGCGGGCCGGACGGTGTATCATTACGCTGGCATCGAGCGTACCTGACTAAGGGCTTCCCGTTCAGCCGAGCCTGGAGACGACACCGCGATGCACCCATTGCTGTCGATGCCGGCCCTGTTGGCATTTGCCGCCGGCTATCTGCTCGGTTCGATCCCGTTCGGCTTGATCCTGACGCGCCTTGCCGGTCTCGGTGACGTGCGCCACATCGGCTCGGGCAGTATCGGCGCGACCAATGTCCTGCGCACCGGCAACAAGCGACTTGCCGCCGCCACCCTGGTGCTCGATATGCTCAAGGGCGCGGCGGCGGCCCTGCTCGCCAAATCCGGCATCTTCGGGCACATGATTGGCCCGGAGCTGGCGTTCATCGGGGGGTTCGGCGCGTTTATGGGGCACCTGTTTCCGGTGTGGCTCGGCTTCAAGGGCGGCAAAGGCGTTGCGACCTACATCGGCATGCTGCTCGGCCTCTACTGGCCGGCGGCCGCGGCCTTTTGTGCCGTATGGCTCGTCATCGCCATTGTTACGCGCATCTCCTCGTTGTCGGCATTAGTGTCGGCGGTCGTGACGCCCTTTGCCGTATGGACGCTCGGCTGGCCTGAAATCGGAATTCTGCTGCTGGTGCCATCGCTGCTGTTGATCTGGAAGCACGAAGCGAACATCCGCCGGCTCCTGAGCAGGGAGGAGCCGAAAATTGGTGCCAAGTCCTGAGCTTGACTTCGAATCGGTCGATCGGTTCACCGCGGCCCCACTACCGGTCGCGGCGCTCGATGATGCCCAGCGTCTGGCATGCCTGCGCCTGATCCGTTCGCAAAACGTTGGACCGGTGACGTTTCGCAGCCTGATCAATCACTTTGGCGGCGCGCAGGCGGCGCTCGAGGCGCTGCCGGAACTGGCTGGCAGGGGTGGGCGCCGCCGGCCGGTGCAGATCTGTCCGCGCGATGTGGCCGAAGCCGAACTGGCGGCGGCGGCCAAAGCCGGCGCGAAAATCGTGTTCACGATTGAGCCCGGCTATTCTGCGTTGCTGGCTCACGTCGATGTTCCGCCGCCTCTGCTTTATGTCAAAGGCCGCATCGAACTGCTGAACCAACCCTCGGTTGCCGTCGTCGGCTCGCGCGATGCGTCGGCAGCGGGCCGGAAGATGGCGCGCGATCTGGCGAGGGAATTGGGGGCCGGGGGCTATGTCGTGGTGTCGGGGCTGGCGCGCGGCATCGATGCCAGCGCTCATCGCGCGAGCATCGAAAGCGGCACGATTGCGGTACTGGCCGGCGGCATCGACAACATCTATCCGCCCGAGCACGCCGAATTGCATGCGGCGATCGGCACTAGTGGCTGCCTCGTTTCTGAGCGGCCGACAGGGTTCGAGCCGCGTGCGCGGGACTTTCCCCGCCGCAACCGCATCATCTCGGGGCTGTCGCTTGGCATTGTTGTTGTTGAAGCCGCACGGCGGTCTGGCACGTTGATCACGGCGCGCTTCGCCGGCGAACAGGGCCGCGAGGTATTCGCGGTGCCTGGGCATCCGCTCGATCCGCGCGCGGAAGGCACAAATCAGCTGCTCAAGGACGGCGCGACAATGGTGACCCATGTCGATGACATTCGGCGCGCATTGACGCCTGTCGTGACCGGCTATGAAGATCGAACCCTGCCCAATGCGGCAGGCTATGGTTCGCCAACTTCCGAGGCGCCTGCTCGAGTTGTACCTGGCGTCGATCAAACCGATCGCGCCGAAGTTCTGCAAGCGCTCGGCGCGGCGCCGATCGCCGCCGACGAGATCGCTCGAGCAACCGGCCTGCCGATCCGCGCCGTCCAGATCGTGCTGATGGAGTTGTCGCTCGCCGCCCGCATCGAATTTCACAGTGGACAATTGGTGTCGCTGAGGCCGCAGGGTCCTGCGGAGGAGTCCGAGGCGTTCTGACGCTTGCGCTTCGGTGCAGTGATCCCTGGTTGCGGCCTGCACTGGTGACCTCGGTTTGACAGTCAGCCATCGATCTACCATGGTCGCGCCAATTTTGCCGGCCGAACGCCGCACACACCAGAAGATCGGGGCGCATGAACGTCGTTATTGTCGAATCGGCCGCCAAGGCCAAGACCATCAACAAGTATTTGGGCAAGGACTTTCGGGTCATTGCGTCAGTAGGGCATGTCCGCGACCTGCCCTCGAAGGACGGATCGGTCGAGCCCGATAACGACTTTGCGATGCACTGGGACCTGGAAGGCCGTGGCGCCAAGGTGATGAAGGAAATTGCCGGCGCCGTGAAAGGTGCGGACCGGCTGATCCTCGCCACCGACCCTGATCGCGAGGGGGAGGCGATCTCATGGCACATCTTGCAGGTGCTCGCGGACAAGAAGGTGCTTAAAGGCGTTCGGATCGAGCGCGTCGCCTTCAACGCCATTACCAAACAGGCCATTCTGGAGGCGATGAAGCATCCGCGGCAGATCGACCAACCACTGGTGTCGGCCTATCTCGCCCGCCGCGCGCTCGACTATCTCGTCGGCTTCAACCTGTCGCCGGTGTTGTGGCGCAAATTGCCCGGCGCGCGCTCTGCCGGCCGGGTGCAATCCGTCGCGCTGCGGCTTGTCTGCGACCGCGAAGCGGAGATCGAGGCCTTCAAGACAGACGAATACTGGACCATCGAGGCGTTGCTTGTCACGGCTAAGGCCGAAGAATTGCGGGCGCGGCTCGTCGCCATCGCCGGCACCACGTTGAAGAAGCTCGACCTCAAGGACGAGTCGGCAGCAAAGGCCATCAAGGCTGCGATCGAGCACGGCGACTTTACGGTCGGCGCTGTCGAGAAAAAGCCGGTGAAGCGCAACCCCTATCCGCCGTTCACAACATCGACGCTGCAAATGGATGCGTCGCGCAAGCTCGGGTTTTCGGCGAAGCAGACGATGCAGGTCGCGCAGCGGCTCTACGAAGGCGTCGACGTCGGCGGCGAGACCGTCGGTCTGATCACTTACATGCGTACCGATGGTGTGCAGATCGTGCCGGAAGCGGTGGCGCAGATCCGCGCTGTGATCGGCCGCGAATACGGTGCCCGCTATACGCCGTTTGCACGCGAGTACAAGAGCAAGGCGAAGAATGCCCAGGAAGCGCATGAGGCGGTGCGGCCGACCGACCCGGGCCGCAAGCCCGACAGCATCAAGCGCTATCTGGAGAACGACCAGGCCGCCCTCTACGACCTGGTCTGGAAGCGCGCCATTGCGAGCCAGATGGCGCCGGCCGAACTTGAACAGACCAGTGTCGAGATCGCTGTCCAGGGTCGCGATGGTAAGCCGTACGGCCTGCGGGCATCCGGTTCGATCGTGACGTTCGATGGTTTCCTGCGCGTGTATGAGGAAGGCCGCGACGAGCGCTTTCAGGCCATCGCCAAGGGCAAGGAAGATCTGGCCGATAACGACGACGATGCGAGCCGCCGCCTGCCTCCGCTCAGTCCGGGCGAGCGTCTGAAAGACAAGAGCATCGACGCCGACCAGCACTTCACGCAACCGCCGCCGCGCTACTCGGAGGCGACGCTCGTCAAGCGCATGGAGGAGCTCGGCATCGGCCGGCCCTCGACGTTCGCGTCGACGCTGGCGGTGCTGCGCGATCGCGACTACGTGCGCATGGACAAGAAACGGCTGGTGCCCGAGGACAAGGGCCGCCTGGTCACCGCGTTCCTGAAGAGCTTCTTCAATCGCTATGTCGAGTACGATTTCACCGCCGACCTCGAAGAGAAGCTCGATCTGATCTCCGACGACAAGCTCGCCTGGAAAGATGTGCTGCGCGAATTCTGGAAGGAGTTCACCGGCGCCATCGGCGAGACCAAGGAATTGCGCGTCTCCGACGTGCTGGAAACTCTCAACGGTCTGCTCGGCGCGGCGATCTTCCCGGTCAAGGAAGACGGCTCCGATCCTCGCGGCTGCCCGTCATGCAACGCCGGCCGCCTGAGCCTCAAGGTCGGCAAGTTCGGCGCCTTTGTCGGCTGCTCCAATTACCCCGAATGCCGGTTCACCCGGCAATTCTCGGACACTAATGGCGGATCGCCGGAGGCTGCCTCGCCGGATGGCACGCTGCTCGGCACCGATCCCGACACCGGGTTGCCGGTGACGCTGCGGTCGGGACGTTTTGGCACGTACCTTCAACTAGGCGACGCCAAGGGCGAGGAAAAGCCGAAACGCTCCTCGATCCCGAAGGGCATCGACGCGGCGCGCATCGATCTCGACAAGGCGCTGCAGTTGCTGCGTCTACCCCGCGAAGTCGGCGCCCATCCGGAAACCGGCAGCATGATCACTGCTGGCCTCGGTCGCTATGGGCCTTTCATTCTGCACGACGGCAAGTATGCCAATCTGGAATCGATGGAAGACGTGTTTACCGTCGGCATCAACCGCGCGGTCACGCTCATCGCGGAAAAAGCCGCAGGTGGCGGCAAGGGTCGTTTCCAGCGCGGCGCACCCGCTGCCTTGCGCACGATCGGGGAACATCCCGATGGCGGCAAGATCGAAGTGTTTTCCGGCAAGTTTGGCCCCTATGTGAAACACGGCACCGTCAACGCCACGATCCCGAAATCGAAAGACCCCGCCACGCTCAGCCTGGCCGACGCGGTAGAGTTCATCGCCGAACGTGTAGCAAAAGGCGGTCTCAAGCCGGCGAAGAAAGCCAGGGCACAACCGAAGCAAGCTGTTGCCAAGACTCCAGCCAAGCCCAAGGCGCCCGCCAAGGCCAAGCCGCCCGCCAAGACTAAGCCGACAGGCGCAGTGAAGGCCCCCGCCAACTCCAAGGCAAAGGTCAAAGCCACCGTGGAGGATTGAGACCCAGTGGCACGCCGCCCGAGCCCGAAGCTCCAACGCAAGCAAAACAAGAAGCCGAAGCCGGCGCCCGGGCGCGCGTTGGCAGTTTCCGGAGTTTTTCCAACGCCGGAGCAAGTGCTCGCCTTTATCAGGTCGAACCAGGAGAAAGCCGGCAAGCGCGAGATCGCCCGCGCCTTCGGCATCACCGGAGACGGCCGCGTCAGGCTGAAACAACTGCTCGGCGAACTGTCGCGAAACGGCAAACTCGAAGGCAACCGGCGCGAACTGCGCGAGCATGGCAGCCTGCCGCCCGTGGCAGCCGTCGAGGTCATCGGCCGCGACCACGACGGCGATCTGATCGCCGAACCCGTCGTCTGGAACAACGAGGAAAGCGACCGGCCGCAGCTACGGTTGATCATCGAGGGTACGATCGAGGGCGAAGGCGGCAATGCCATCGGCGTCGGCGACCAGGTCATGGCCCGTATCGCGAGGCTTGACGAGGACGCCGGCGGTAGCGATGGCATTCGCTTCGTTGGCACCGCGTTGAAGCGGCTGCCGCGAGAGAAACGCCGCCTGCTCGGAATATTCCGAGCCCACGCCCGCGGCGGTGGTTTGATCCAGCCCATCGATCGCTCGGCCTTGCGTGAGTTCGCGGTGCAGAAAGGCGACGAGGGGCCAGCCAAGGACGGTGACCTCGTTCGTTTCGACTTGGCGCGCCGCGGCCGCATCCCGGTTCCGCAAGCCCGCATACTGGAAGCGCTCGGCAATCCGTCGGACAGCCGCAGGATCAGCCTCATCGCCATCCACGCGCACGGCATCCCGGACGACTTTCCGGAAAGCGTGATGCGCGAGGCGGAAAGCCTCGAGCCCCCCGATATGCAGGACCGCACCGACTTGCGGCAACTGCCGCTCATCACAATCGATCCCGCCGACGCCCGCGATCACGACGACGCGGTGCATGCCGCTGCCGACCCCAATGTCAAGAATCCTGGCGGGTTCGTCGTCCACGTCGCCATTGCCGATGTCGCCAATTTTGTCCGCCCCGGCAGCAAGCTCGACCGCGAGGCGCAGCTGCGCGGCAATTCGGTGTATTTTCCCGACCGGGTCGTGCCGATGCTGCCGGAGCGCATTTCGAACGATCTGTGTTCGCTCAGGCAAGCCGAAGATCGCGCCTGCCTTGTGGTGCGCCTGGTATTCGACCGTTCCGGCGAGAAGCGCAGCCACACCTTCATGCGCGCGATGATGCGGTCCGCCGCCAAACTGAGCTACCAGGAAGCCCAGGCGGCAATCGACGGCACGCCATCGAGAAACGCGGCGCCGCTGTTGGAATCGGCACTAAAGCCATTGTGGGCCGCCTACGCAGCTTTATCGAAAGCACGCGACCGGCGAGGGCCCCTCGATCTCGATCTTCCCGAGCGCAAAATCCTGCTGGACGCTGACGGCCGCGTCTCTGGCGTCGCCATTCCGCAACGATTGGCGGCGCATCGTCTGATCGAGGAATTCATGATCCAGGCCAACGTCGCGGCGGCCGAGATGCTGGAAGCCCGCAAGTCGCTTTGCATGTATCGGGTCCACGATCAGCCGTCGAAGGAAAAACTGAAATCGTTGAAGGACGTGCTCGATAGCCTGCAATTGAAGTTCCCGAGTTCCGGCACTGTCCGGGCCAGCATGTTCAATCAGGTGCTGGCCGATGCGAAGAAGCTGCCGGTTCCGGAACTGGTCAACGAGATCGTGCTGCGATCCCAGGCGCAGGCAGAATACGCGGTCGACAACTATGGGCACTTCGGGCTGAACTTGCATAAGTATGCGCATTTCACCTCGCCCATCCGGCGCTATGCCGATCTACTGGTGCATCGTGCGTTGATCACAGCTTGCGAGCTCGGCCAGGGCGGCATGGAAGCGGCCGACCACCCGCGCCTCCGCGATCTTGCCAAACAGATTTCCGATGCGGAGCGCCGCGCCATGGCGGCCGAGCGCGAGACCACCGATCGGCTGATCGCAGCGCACCTTGCCGACAAGATCAACGCAAAATTTGAGGCGCGGATTTCGGGCGTCACACGATCCGGATTGTTCGTGCGCCTGAAGGACACAGGCGCCAACGGGTTTATCCCGGTATCCACCTTGGGGGCTGAGTATTTTGCCCATGTCGAGGAACTGCAGGCGCTCGTCGGCAACCGCACCAATAGCTCGTTCCGTCTGGGCGACGAGGTCGAGGTGCGCCTCGTCGAAGTGATTGCGAGCGCCGGCGCCATGCGATTCGAGATGCTGAGCGAACCCAAAACTTCGCACTCCAGCCTGATGAAAGGCTGGCGACCCAAGCGAATGCCGGCCGGCCGCCGGCCACCGCGCCGGAGGTGAAACCGCTATCGACCGCTCACATGGCAATGCGACGCTGCCACGCAGCCGGCGAGCTTGACCTTGTACCCGCAGAAGTGGCCAATACCGCCATGGCTTTCATCATCATCCGATCCGCCGGTCGTCCGTTACCAGAGTCGCGACGTTCCGTCGCAAACGCCATGCTGCGTGGGATGCGGCTCGCGTGCCCGGCCTGCGGCGCGGGCCGACTGTTTCGCAAGTACTTGAAGGTTGCCGACCACTGCCCCTCGTGCGGCGAAGCCATGCATCATCAGCGCGCCGACGACGCGCCGGCCTACTTCACGATGTTTGTGGTCTGCCACATCGTCGTCGCCGGCATTCTGACCGCCGAGAAAGCGTTGGCACCAAGCGTTGCTGTGCATTTGGCAATATGGTTGCCGTTGACCATTGCGCTGAGTTTGACGTTGCTGCCGGCTGTCAAGGGCGCGTTGATCGGGTTGCAGTGGGCGCTGCGCATTCACGGCTTCGGCAGTGGCGCGGACCCTGCCGATCCGGCCCCCATTCCGGAAGTGGCCGAGCCACAAACCAGCCGGTAGGTCCAGATCCATGGCGAGCCCTGTCTCGGACGGCAAGGTCGCGCCGCCATCGAAACTTCTCAAACCTCGCGACGCGGCCACGCTGATCATTGTCGACCGTGCCGGTGCGAATCCGCGGGTGCTGATGGGCAAGCGGCGTATGGAACAGGTTTTCATGCCTGGCAAGTTCGTGTTTCCTGGCGGCCGCGTCGACAAAGCCGATCGGCATGTCGAGAGCGCTGACGAACTGGCGCCGAGCGAAGCCGCCAAACTGATGCTTGAGATGAAGGGCACGGCCAGCGCCAGCCGCGCGCGGGCGCTCGGTCTTGCTGCGATCCGCGAGACCTTCGAGGAAGCAGGCCTCCTGATCGGC
>JBGTIU010000215.1:0-19649 GCA_041745515.1 Hyphomicrobiaceae bacterium
TGATCTGGCGTGGCTGCGTGCGGCCACTGAGGCAAGCGCGCGATGCCGCCACCCGGGGCGATCGACAACGGCGACCGGCACGCGCGCCATGATCGTGCGCCACTGCTGCCACCTGTGCAGCCCTGTCAAATTGTCCGCGCCCATGATCCACACGAAATGCACGCAGGGAAGGCGCCTCTGCAGATAGGCGATCGTCGCGGCGGTGAAGGGCGTGCCGAGTTCCCGCTCGAAACCGGTGACATGGATCCGTGGATGCCGCATCAGTTGCCGACATGCGGCTGCGCGGGCCTCGAGTGGCGCGAGCCGGTTGTCTCCTTTCAGCGGGTTTCCCGGCGTTACGACCCACCACATCGCATCGAGACCGAGACGGTGCAACGCAATCTGCGTGATGCGGACATGGCCCTGATGCGGCGGATTGAACGATCCACCCATGATGCCGATGCGCTGGCCGGCCGACGCCGGCGGCAACCGGATGCGGGCGGTGCCGAAACTGCTGATCGTCGATCTCAGCGGCATAGATGTTATCCGATGCTGCCATCGTTTTGATGGCGCAGGGTGACTCCCTGCCGGGGAGCCGGCCGCGGTGCGCGAAGGTTCGTTCGTGGATCAGTCCTGCGCGCCGTGGCAGTGTTTGTATTTCTTGCCGGTTCCGCAAGGGCAAAGTGCATTGCGTGGAATCTTGCCCCAGGTTGAGGGATCATTGGGGTCCAAGCTGCTGCCGGCGCCAACCTTGCGCGTCTGCATCGGACTGCGTTTTTCAGGGGCGGGCCGGCGCGGATTGCGCTCCGCGGTCAGCACCGCGTCGGCCATCGCGAATTCGTCCAAACCGGTTGTCGCGTCGATATGGTGCGCCACCATTGGCGGCAATTCGACCGGTTGCATCATCGGCTGTTCCTCGAGCGGCGCAAGCTCGATATGCATCATCTGTCCCGTAACCGCTTCGCGCAGGCGTCCGAGCAGGGCTTCGAAGAGCACAAAGGCTTCCGTCTTGTATTCATTGAGCGGATCGCGCTGGCCGTAGGCGCGGAAGCCGACGACCTGCCGAAAATGCTCGAGCGTCACGAGATGTTCGCGCCAAAGATGATCGAGGGTCTGGAGCAATACCATCTTTTCGATCTGTCGGCAGTTTTCCGTACCCAGTTCGGTTTCCTTGCGTGCGGCCTTGGCATCCACAGCCGCCAGCACACGCTCGAGAATTTCTTTGTCAGCGATGCCTTCTTCGGCGGCCCAGGAGTCGATCGGCAGCTCCTCGCCGAAAATGCCTGCAAGCCCTTCCTTCAAACCCTTGGTATCCCACTGTTCGGCATAGGCGTTTTCAGGGATATGTTTTGTGACGAATTCCTCGACCACTTGATGCCGCATACCGACGATGGTTTCGCTGACGTCGTCCTGGCTCATGATGTCCAGGCGCTGCTCGAAGATGACCTTGCGCTGGTCATTCATCACGTCGTCGTACTTGAGGATCTGTTTGCGGATGTCGAAATTGCGCGCCTCGACCTTGCGCTGAGCCATCTCCAGCGACTTGTTCATCCAGGGATGGGTGATCGCCTCACCTTCTTGCAACCCCAGCGTCTTGAGTACGGAATCCATCCGCTCGGACCCGAAGATCCGCATCAGATCATCTTCCAGTGATAGGTAGAACTTGGAACGACCAGGATCTCCCTGCCGACCGGAGCGGCCGCGCAGCTGGTTGTCGATGCGCCGGCTTTCGTGCCGTTCCGTCGCCAGCACGTATAGCCCACCGGGCTTGGTTGCGGTCTTTGCCGGCTTTGAGCCTTTTGCTGGTTCGAGTTCGACGACGTCTGTTATGGCACGTACAAAGTCGCGCTGTTTAGCGATGTCTGCCTTGATCGCGGCTTCGAGCTTTTCCGCCTGTCGAGAGTCGTCGATCTCCGCGGTTTCCGCCGCAATGCGCATCTTTTCGTTGCCGCCGAGCTGGATGTCGGTGCCGCGGCCGGCCATGGTGGTTGCAATTGTAACAGTCCCGGGCCTGCCAGCCTGAGCGATGATCTCGGCTTCCTGCTCGTGGAAGCGCGCGTTGAGCACCTGATGCTCGATACCGCGCTTCTTCAGCATTCCCGATAGCAGTTCGCTTTTTTCGATCGAGACGGTGCCGACAAGGATGGGTTGCTTGCGCTCCTTCGCGCGCGCGACTTCGGCGATGATTGCTTCCCACTTTTCGCGTGCGGTGCGGTAGATTTCGTCGTCTTCGTCAAGCCGCTCTACTGGCGCGTTGGTCGGTATTTCGAGCACGTCGAGGCTGTAAATGTCCAGGAACTCGTTTGCTTCCGTCGCGGCGGTCCCTGTCATACCGGCAAGTTTCTTGTACAGCCGGAAATAGTTCTGGAACGTGATCGACGCCAGCGTCTGGTTTTCGGGCTGGATCTCGACGTTCTCCTTAGCTTCCAAAGCCTGATGCAGGCCCTCCGAGTAGCGCCGGCCCTGCATCATGCGCCCGGTAAACTCGTCGATGATGACGACCTGATTGTTCTTCACGATATAGTCGCGATCGCGCAGGAACAGCTTATGGGCTTTGAGCGCCTGGGTGACGTGGTGGACGATCGTCACATTCTCGATGTCGTAGAGCGAGCCTTTCATCATGCCGGCGGCTTCCAGCAACTGTTCCATGTGCTCGTTGCCAGCCTCTGTCAGCGAGGTGGATTTCTGCTTCTCGTCGAGTTCGAAGTCCTCCTTGAGGAGGTTTGGAATTAGCCTGTCCACGGCGACGTACAGGTCGGCCTTGTCTTCGACCGGGCCTGAGATGATCAGCGGTGTCCGCGCCTCGTCGATCAGGATCGAGTCAACCTCGTCGACGATGGCGAACGCGTGTCCACGCTGCACCATCTGGTCCTGGCTCATCTTCATGTTGTCGCGCAGGTAATCGAAGCCAAGTTCGTTGTTGGTGCCGTAGGTGACATCGCATGCGTAGGCTGCTTTGCGCTGTTCGTCGTCGAGATCATGAACGATGCAGCCGACCGTCAGCCCGAGGAACTTGTAGATCGCGCCCATCCACTCCGCGTCGCGGCTGGCAAGATAATCGTTGACCGTGACGACGTGAACGCCTGTTTCCAGCAGCGCATTGAGATAGACCGCGAGCGTTGCGACCAGCGTCTTGCCCTCACCGGTTTTCATCTCGGCGATCTTGCCCTGGTGCAGCACCATGCCGCCGACCAACTGCACGTCGAAATGCCGTTGGCCCAGCGTGCGTTTGGCTGCCTCGCGCACAGTGGCGAAGGCCGGCACCAGCAGATCGTCGAGCTTGGCGCCGTTCGCCAGCTGCTGGCGGAACTCGGGTGTGCGCGCGCGCAGCTCCGCGTCGGACAACTTTGATACTTCAGGCTCGAGCGCATTAATCGCGTCGACCTTGGGTCGCGTGGCCTTGACCTTGCGGTCGTTGGCGGAGCCGAACACTTTTGCCGCAAGTGCGCCCAAAGAAACCATGCCGGTCATTCCTTAAATCGTCCACGATACTGCACGATTTGCCGATAGTGCGGATTCGTGCGGTCGCAGACGCCGCAGAGAGTCGAGGATACGTTGAAGGCGCTGGTACATGCGCCCCGTGCAGCCGTGAGATAGTGACCCGCAGCCTGGATTGTCAATGAATCACGATCTCTTGAGGTTCCGCCCCGTTAGGACACCCCGTCGCAATGCTGCCATCTCTCCATTTGTTAACTTGGCAAGGCCGCCCCTTCGTTCTAAGAGCCTGCATCAATTAGCATATGAAGGAAATTCATCGTGATCGGCACCAAGGCCCGCCTATCATTGGCTGTATCGACGGTCGCAGCTCTGCTGGCCGTTGCGCCCGGAATAGTTGCGCAGGAAAAGATCGTCGCCAAGGTCAATGGCAAGGCGCTGACTGAGAGCGATTTGAAGTTTGCCGAAGCCGAGATCGGCGCTGACATCGGCACTCTGCCTGAAGTCACGCGCCGCCGAGTCCTGATCGAATACCTGATCGAGAACCAGTTGTTTGCCGATGCCGCCGAGGCGCAGAAATTGGGCGCTGGGGCAGCATTTGACGAGCGATTGCAGTATTGGCGCCGGCGCGCACTACGCGAGACTTATTTCGATGCCAGCGTAAAGTCCGCCGTTTCGGAAGCCGAGGCGCGAAAGCTTTACGATGGGCAGGCAGCCCAAATGGCGAGCACCAAGGCTGAGGAAGAGGTCAAAGCGAGCCATATACTTGTCAAGGAGGCAGACAAGGCCAAGGAAATTTCCGAGAAGATCGCGCACGGCGACGACAAGACATTTGCCGAGGCCGCGAAGCAGCACTCGATCGATCCAGGCAGCAAGGACGACGGCGGTAGCCTCGGTTACTTCGGGCGCGGACAGATGGTGCCGCAGTTCGAGGAAGCAGCGTTCAAACTGCAGAAGGGTGAAATTTCGCAACCGATCCAGACGCAGTTCGGCTGGCACATCATCAAAGTCGAGGATCGCCGTGCCAAGCTGGCGGCGAAGGTTCCGGAGTTCGCCGAGGTCAAGGACCGCATCATGGCCTCGTTGATGCATCGCAAGGCGCAGGAACTGCTCGACGGCTTGCGGGGCAAGGCCAAGCTCGAGTACGTCGATCCCGAGGTGAAAAAGCAGGTCGAGGCCGAGAAGGCAGCTCCCGGTGCGCCGGCGCCGAAGCAGTAGGTTTCCTCTTGCGCGAGGATTAAAGCCACAGCCACTGGTAGGCCGCATAGGCGATCGCAGCGCCGATCAGGGCTGTGAGCAACCAGCCGCGCTGCTGCCGGAATCGCACGCGGCCGTCGGCTTCCGCGAGCCGTGCAATCGTATGGTCATCAAGCCGTAGGCCGCGTGATGCCATGTCCGCAAACGACACGGCGGTGCGCTCGGCCTGTTCCAGCAGTCTCGGCACCTCGGCCAGAATGCGGCCCATCGCCTCGGCGCCTTCCCCGGCATCTTTCAGCCGCCCGGCGACGCCGTAGTTTGCATCGATCCACTCGCGCGCGATCGGTTCGGCGGCACTCCACAGATTGAGCGCCGGATCGAGCGAGCGCGCGACACCCTCGACGACGACCATGGTTTTCTGCAGCAGAATCAGCTCCGGCCTGGTCTGCATATCGAACAACTCGGTGTAGGCAAAAAGCTGTCCCAACAGGTCGGCCATCGAAATTTCATCCGCAGTGCGGCCGTGGATAGGCTCACCGATCGCCCGCATGGCCTGTGCGAACACTTCGACCGATTGGTGCGCCGGTACATACCCGGCGTCGAAATGTACCTGCGCGGCGCGGCGATAATCGCGAGTGATCAATCCGAACAGGATCTCCGCCAGGAACCGGCGCTCGCGCGGCCCCAATCGCCCGACGATACCGAAATCGACCGCGACGACACGGCCTTCGCGGTCGACGAACAGGTTGCCCTGATGCATGTCGGCGTGGAAGAAGCCATCGCGCATTGCGTGCCGCAGAAACGTCTGCAGTACTGTCAGTCCCAAAGCTTTGAGATCGCGGCCCTGTCCCTTCAGCGCAGCGATATCGGAAATCGGTGTGCCATCGATCCACTCGAGCGTCAAAACGCGGCGCTGCGTCCGCCGCCAGTCGACCGTCGGCAGCCTGAAGTCGGTTTCCGGTTTGATGTTGTCGGCCATCTCGGAGATGGCGGCCGCCTCGAGACGCAGGTCCATCTCGAGCGCAGTCGTGCGGGCGAGATTGTCGACGACGGCGGTGGGCTTCAGACGACGGGCCGGCGCGACGAAGCGCTCGATCAGACCGGCCGCGAAACGATAACTTTCGAGATCATTGCGGAAACGCTTTTCGATGCCCGGCCGTAGAATCTTTACGGCCACGTCGCGGCGAACCCCGTTCTCGTCGACGATTGCCTTATGCACCTGTGCAATCGAGGCCGCTGCAACGGGCGGGCCGAACTCGGCGAAGTGATCCTCGAGTTTGCCGCCGAGCGCCTCTTCCACGGCCGCCCGCGCCTGCGCCATCGAGAACGGCGGCAGGCGGTCCTGCAGGTGCTCAAGATCGGAGGCGAGTTCGGCGCCGATCAGATCGGCCCGCGTCGCCAGAAACTGGCCGAGCTTGACATAGCTCGGACCCAGTCTCGTCAGGCCGGTGGCAACGCGCGTCTCGGGCGCTTGCGTCCGTCGAAACACCCATGTGACCGCACGAATTGGCCAGGTTGCGGCCCGCGCCAGGTGCAACGCCAAAGGTACTTTGGTGCCCTTGGGTACAAATCGCACGCCATGCTGCGCCAGCACGAAGCCGGCGCGCCCGAGGCGCATGATATTCAAGACAGCGCTGCTCATGGAAAGGGAATCAGGTCCGATCGACGTTGAGCTGGCACAATGCGGCGCGGCGATGCCGCGTCAAGCGGCTTTGCGCCGCTGCGCCAATCCAACCGCGCTGCCGGTTAACGCACTACCCTAGCTGCTGGTCCGTAAATCGGTAATTCGACGCGCAAAATTCGCATGTAACCGAGACTGTGTTGTCCGGCTCACGCATGTCGGCGAGTTCGCGTGCACCGAAGCTTTTCAGGAACGTCTCGACGCGCTCGCGGGAACATCTGCAATAGGATTCGAGGGGAACGACCTCGTGCGTGCTGACGCCTTCCTGATGAAACAGTCGATACAACAAACGGTCGGGCGCCAGCATGGGATCGAGCAGTTCATGATCCTCGATTGTCTGCGCAAGAATGACCGTTCTTTGCCAATCGTCGTTGTCTTCGCCCAGGACCAGCGTAGCCTCCTCGTCGGTGACTGGCGGCGGCCGATCATGGCCGCCCTGGGTCGACACATATTGGATGAGCAGGCCACCGGCGCGCCAATGCCAGCTCTTGGTCTGCGCCGAGAAATGGCGGGCCACCGCCAGCTTGAGGAACGTAGGCAACTGCTCAGACTGCCTGAAATAGGAGTGCGCTGCCGCCTCTAAAGTTTCGCCATCGAGACCGACAACGCCCTGATATCGATCCATCTCGCTGCCGCGATCGATCGTCATCGCCAGATGCCCCGAGCCGAGCAATCGGCCAGGGTTTTTCGACCCGGTCTCGATAAGCGCTTGTGTTCTCGCCGCGTCGAACGACGCGTAGCCGCGCAGCCGGCCCGGGCTTTCGCAATCGGCGACGAGAAAGCCGAGCGGCCCGTCGGACTTTGTCTGCAGGATCAATTTGCCGTCGAACTTCAACGCGGTGCCAAGCAGCCCTGTCAATGCCAGCGCCTGCCCGAGTACTTCGCTCACCGGCTCGGGGTAGGTGTGACGGGTCAGGATATGATCGACGAGGCCCCCGAGCCGCACGAGCCTGCCGCTGACCCCAGATGCTGCCATTCTAAACGGCAGCACAAGATCATCGCTCGCAGCCGGTGGGCCGGAAGGCGCTGCAGACGTCATCTCATGCACCAAGACACCAGGCCAGGATCGCCTTCTGGGCGTGCAGCCGGTTTTCGGCCTCGTCGAACACTCTCGATTGCGGACCATCGATCACGTCGGCCGAGACTTCGTGGCCGCGATAGGCCGGCAGGCAATGCATGAAAATCGCATCCTTGGCAGCCGACTTCATAAGCCGCTTGTCGACGGCATAGGCTCCGAGCAGCTGTTTTCGACGGGTCTCATCGGATTGGCCCATCGACACCCAGGTGTCGGTAACGACGCAATCCGCACCCTTGACCGCTTCGGACGGCTCGTCGGTGATGACGACCCGGCCCCCCTGCTGCGCGACCCAGTCGATGACATCGCGTTCCGGCTTCAACTGCGCCGGGCAGGCGATGCGAAGCTCGAAATCGAAACGCGCCGCCGCCTGCATCCATGAAACAGCGACATTGTTGCCATCCCCGACCCATGCAATCGAGCGGCCCTTGATCGGCCCCTGCGACTCTTCGAAGGTCATGATATCGGCAATGATCTGGCAGGGATGGCTGCGGTCGGTGAGGCCGTTGATGACCGGGACCGTCGCATTCTCGGCCAGCTCCGTGATCCGGCCATGGCTATGCGCGCGGATCATGATCGCGTCGCCATAACGCGACAATACCTTGGCCGTATCGGACGCGCTCTCGCCCCGCCCGGTTTGCAGGTCGGCGTGGTTGAGCGCGATCGTCTGCCCGCCCAGCTGTCGCATCGCGACGTCGAAGGATACACGCGTACGCGTCGAGGGCTTCTCGAAGATCATCAGCAGGATCTGATCTTCGATATGCTTAGGGCGCAGGTGCTTGGGGACCCTTTTGCCGGCGCGCTTCATGGCATGAGCGTTGTCGACGATCAGCCGCAGCGTAACGGCATCGAGTGCATCGAGGTCAATGAAATGACGAGGCTTCATCTTAGTGGCGCCATTGTCCAGTCAGAGAGTCAAGCCGCCGCAGAGGCGCGGCTGAGCGCTCGCGATAGCCGGTTTGCTGCTTCACTCATTTCTGCATCCGTAACATTGAGCGGCGGGATGATACGGACGACGTTGTCGCCAGCCGAAACGGTGAGGAACTTCTCGGCCGTGCATGCCTTGACCACATCGCCGGCCGGCAGTTTCGCGTTGATGCGCACACCCATCAGCAGCCCCTGGCCGCGGATCTCCTCGATCAGCCCATGGTTTTCGTCCTGGACGCGCGCGAGCTCCTGCTTGAGGCGCAGCGCCTTTTGCCCGACCGCATCGAGGAAGCCGGGCTCCAGAACCACGTCCAGAACGGCGTTGCCCACGGCCATGGCCAACGGATTGCCGCCGAACGTGGAGCCGTGCGTGCCCGCCACCATGCCCTTGGCGGCATCGTCGGTCGCCAGGAACGCGCCGACGGGGAAACCGCCGCCGATACCCTTGGCGATCGCCATGACGTCGGGTGTGATCCCAGCCCATTCGTGGGCGAACAGCTTGCCGGTGCGACCGATGCCACATTGCACTTCGTCGAGGATCAACAGCAGCCCGTGCTCGTCGCACAGCTCACGCAGGCCAATGAGGCACTGTTTAGGGATCACGCGAATGCCGCCCTCGCCCTGTATCGGCTCGACCATGATGGCGGCGGTCTCCGGGCCGATCGCCTTTTGCAACGCTTCGTGATCGCCGAACGGCAGACAATCGAAGCCCGGCATATCGGGACCGAAGCCCTCCAAGTACTTCTCGTTGCCGGCGGCAGCGATGGTCGCCAGCGTGCGGCCGTGAAAGGCGCCTTTGAAGGTGATGATACGCTTTTTTTCGGGGTGGCCGGAGACGTGGTGGTAGCGCCGTGCAGTCTTGATCGCGCCCTCGCAGGCCTCGGCTCCGGAATTGCAAAAGAAGACCTTGTCGGCAAAGGTTGCGTCGCACAGCCGCTCCGACAACGTTTCCTGGCCCGCCACGCGATAGACGTTGGAGGTATGCCAAAGCATTTCTGCCTGCCTTGTGATCGCTTGGACAAGGTGCGGGTGAGCATGGCCGAGGACATTGACGGCAATGCCACTGGCGAAGTCGAGGTAGCGTTCGCCGGTCGTCGAAGTCAGCCAGGTGCCTTCACCACGCTCGAAGACGACGTCTTGCCGGGCATAGGTGCCCATCACGTGCGATGTGGCGGTGGTCGCAGCGTTCAATTGCGACTTGGTGGGGTCTTTCTCGGAAACGGTCATGGGTCAGTATCCATCATGCAGAAAAGAAAAAAGCCGCGCTGAGCGCGGCCTGCGGCACGATCAGCAAACGATCGTCATCGCAGTCGCGGCGCAATCCGACGATCGCCACGTCGCAGGGCATGATGGTTGTGAAGTGTCATGCACAAATAATGCTGGTGCGCGTGTCGACTGTCAATGCCGCTTGCATGGGCCGTACCGCGAGCCGCGATTCAGCCAACGATGCCGATCGACACTCATGTCTTGCAAAAACATACAGCGAACACGAATCGTTCTGTGGCGATAGAGACACGAGCGCCTGTCAATAGGCTGCCATCACCCATTGCGCGGCTTGTCGCGCAAATCGTCCGTGCTGTAAGACTAGCTGCATAGACGGCCGCAAGTGCAGCGACGTTTATTGGCGCAAGCCCAAGTATTGGCCCGTTGGCCTCCAGTAAAGATGTAAATCGCGTCTCGTGCCATTTGCACGATTTCCGGGCTGAGTTTTTGCCCATTCAGTACGCGTCATCTCGAAGTCTCGCGTTCCCCCAAGTTATGCGTCCCCAAGTATCAGCGTCCTTATCCGATCGTACGTAGCAATGGTCTGCGTCGGCACCTGTTGCCGTCTGCCGCCATGGCCGAGTGCGCTCGATCCCATCGAAGTTCGTCCATTCGGCCGGGCTTTGCAGTGTTTCTGCTCAGGAGTGCATTTCATGGCTTGGAACGACGAGCGCGTCGAGCTTCTCAAGAAGCTCTGGTCCGAGGGGCTTAGCGCCAGCCAGATCGCCGGACGACTTGGCGGCGTCACGCGCAACGCTGTGATCGGAAAAGTCCATCGACTGGGCCTGTCCGGCCGGGCAACGACCTCGAGGATGAAAACGCATCGGCCGCGCGCGCGCGCGGATCAGCCGAAACGCATGTTGAAGACGCGGTCAGGGCACTCTATCGGCAACCCGGCTCTTCGCGACCTTTATCGCCCTGATGCCGAGCCGTTCATACCGGCTGCGGAAGAGATAGATATCCCGCTGAACGAGCGCCGCACGATTGCGACGCTTACCGAGTGCAGCTGCCGGTGGCCGATCGGCGACCCGCAGATGGCCGACTTCCACTTCTGCAACCGGGACAAGGTTCCGGGATTGCCGTACTGCGAATTTCATGCGCGCCGCGCCTTCCAGCCACCACAGCCGCGCCGTCGTGACCAGGGGCATTCCATCCCGGCCTATATCCCGCGTGTGGCGACCAAGCCGGAACCGGCTGGCGCGTAGCTACAATAGGTAGCCACCGTGTTCTTACGGGCAAAAACACGGTTGCTACAACTCCTGCGTCACTATTGCCGCCTGCATCCACTCATCGAGGGCGGTCACCTGGGCAGTCGGCAGCCTGAGCCCCAGCTTCGTGCGGCGCCAGATCACGTCCTCGGCCGTCAGCGCCCATTCGTGCGTCATCAGATAGCGCACCTCAGCTTCCGAAAGCGTCGCGCCAAAGTGATGGCCGAGCTCCGCCAACGAACGCGCACTTCCGAGCACGCGATTGGCGCGCGTGCCATAGGTGTGCACGAGACGGCGGGCGAATGCCGGGTCCAAAAACGGGTATTCGGCTTCCAGTCCGGCTTGCGAGGCGAGGCGCCCGTCGGCCGGAAAGTCGCCGCCGGGCAGCGGTCGGTTTGACGACCACCCCAGGCTCTGCTTGTTCGGGCCAGGCAAAGTGCCATTCAGCTGCGCGAGGGCCGCTTCGGCAAGGCGCCGATAAGTCGTGATTTTGCCGCCAAAGATCGACAGTAGCGGCGCCTGCCCAGGCTTCGCGTCGAGCTCGAAGACATAGTCGCGGGTGGCGGACTTGGCATCGCTCGCGCCATCGTCATAGAGTGGCCGGACACCGGCGAATTTCCAGACGATGTCCGAACGCAGGATCGGCTTGATAAAATACTCTGACGCCGCCCGGCACAGATAGTCGACGTCTGCGTCGGTGGCTGCAACCTTGGCTGGATCGCCTTCGACATCCGTGTCCGTCGTACCAATCAGCGTGAAATCGCCTTCGTAGGGGATCGCGAACACGATCCGTCCATCGCCGTTCTGGAAGATGTACGCGCGATCGTGGTCGAAGAGTTTTTTCAAGACAATGTGGGCGCCCTTGACGAGCCGCACCTTGGCACCGGAACTGACGCCAAGCTTGGTCGCAAGCACGTCTGCGACCCAAGGGCCGGCGGCGTTGATGAGTGCTGACGCGGTGACCGTCTCGGCGGCACCCGTCAGCGAACTCCGGGTTCGCAATTCCCAATGCGCATTGGCGCGCCTGGCGTCGATCGCACGCGTGCGCGGACTGATCACCGCGCCGCGATCCGCCGCGTCGCGCGCATTGGCAATGACGAGGCGGGTGTCGTCGACCCGGCAGTCGGAGTACTCGAACGCCTTTACGCCGTTGGATTTCAACGGCGCGCCCGCCGCATCGTGGCTGAGATCGAGCGTGCGCGTGGCGGGCAGCAGCTTTCGACCGCCGATGTGATCATACAGGAACAGTCCCAGCCGCAACAGCCATGCAGGACGCAGACCTTCATGATGCGGCAGCACGAACCGCAGCGGCCGGATCAGGTGCGGCGCCATCCGCAACAGCACCTCGCGCTCGGTCAGCGCCTCGCGAACGAGCCGGAATTCGTAGTACTCGAGATAGCGCAGACCGCCATGCACAAGCTTCGTCGACCACGACGACGTGCCGCTCGCCAGATCGTTCATTTCACATAGGAAAACCTTGTAGCCGCGGCCGGCCGCGTCGCGCGCGATGCCGCAACCGTTGATGCCGCCCCCGATGATGGCAATGTCGTAGTGCTGCGCCAACGCGTTGGCTCCCGCAGAAATCAGATCCGCCAGCCCGAATGGATCGCAGCGATGCCGCCGGCCAGGTTCCGGTAACTCACGCGCTCGAACCCCGCGGTCCTGATCATATCAGCGAATATCGCCTGCTTTGGAAACCGGCGAATGCTCTCGACCAGATACGTGTAGGGACTGGCGGCGCCCGCGGCCATACGGCCGAGGCGCGGGATGACCTCAAACGAATGAAAGTCGTAGAGCGTATCGAGCATTGGCACATCGACGTGACTGAATTCGAGGCACAGGAAGCGCCCGCCCGGCTTCACCACCCGGAACGCTTCGGCAAGCGCGCGGTCGATATGCGTCACGTTGCGGATGCCGAAGGCAATCGTACAGGCGTCGAACGATCGATCGGCAAACGGTAGCGTCTCCGCATTGCCCTCGACGAGATCGATGCGCGCTTCGAGCCCTGCAGCCTCGATCCTGCGGCGGCTGACGGCGAGCATTTTCGGACTGATGTCGCAAACGATCGCCGTGCAGCCAACCCCTCCGGTGGCCGCATAGCGGATCGCTATGTCGCCTGTGCCGCCCGCCACATCCAGCAGCCGGAACGGCCGATCGGTACGTGGTGGGTTGAGCATTGTCACGAAGTCGGACTTCCACAGCCGGTGCAGCCCGCCCGACATCAGGTCGTTCATCAGGTCATAGCGTTCGGCGACGGTCGCGAACACCTCGTTGACCAGTCGCTGCCGCTCGGCCATCGCCACCGGCTTGAAGCCGAACGTGGCTTCGCTACTATCTGCTTTGTGTTCGTTCATGAAATGGAGCATAGCCTTGCGCTGAAACTCCCACAACGTCACGACCGTCACGCGATGCCCGAACTGCCCGAGGTTGAAACTGTCAGGCGAGGCCTGGAACCGGTGATGGTCGGGCAGCGGTTCGTGCGCGTCAGGCAGAACCGGCCTGATCTGCGGTTTCCGTTTCCGGTGGACTTTGTCGGGCGTTTGCGGGGCAAGCGCGTGCTGACGCTCGCCCGGCGCGCGAAATACCTCGTTGTGCATCTGTCCAGCGGTGAAATCCTGGCGATGCATCTCGGCATGAGCGGGCGGTTCCTTGTCCTGCCGCCGAATGCCAAAGGCCGAGCACGGGAGATCGGCTCCTACGAGCAGGATACCGGTGCCGATCCCGCCCATGACCACGTCGTGTTCACCATGGAAGGCGGCGCGACCGTCACCTATAACGACCCCCGCCGCTTCGGCTTCATGGATGTGTTTCCTGAAAGCCAGTTCGAGCGCCACAAGCTGTTCGCCTGCCTGGGCATCGAGCCGCTCGGCAACGAGTTGTCGGCCGCCTATCTGGCCGAGAAGGCGCTCGGCAAGGCCACCGACCTCAAGGCTTTTCTCCTCGATCAGCGGATCGTCGCTGGGCTAGGCAATATCTACGTCTGCGAGGCGCTGTTCCGGTCCGGTCTCAGTCCGCGCCGCGGCGCCGGTTGCCTGTCCGACAGCCGGGGCGGCCCGACAGTGCGCGGCCGTCGACTGGTCCCGGTCATCCGCGCCGTGCTCGACGAAGCAATCCTTGCCGGCGGCTCGACGCTGCGCGACTACAAGCAGACCGACGGGGCACTTGGGGCGTTCCAGGATCGCTTCATGGTCTACGGCCGCGAGGGCGAGCCGTGCGTAGCGCCCGGCTGTTCCAGCGCCATCGCCCGCATCGTCCAGTCCGGCCGCTCGACGTTTTTTTGTCCAAGCTGTCAGCGGTGAAGATATGTAACCGAAGCAATTCGCCGCGCCATCTCAGTTCTACCGCTCGAGCTAAACACCTTGAATTTCATCCCGGCATTGCAGGGTGCAACCGGAAGCCCAGTTGCACCACGCGCCGACCCGCGTTAGCACTTTCTCTGACAGCACCACCCCACAGAAAGCCTCTCAACATGACCACGCATCAACTGCTCCTGCTTCCCGGTGACGGCATCGGCGTCGAGGTGATGGCCGAGGTCGAGCGCGTGCTCAGCGTGCTCAACAAGAAGAGCAAGAAGGGAACCTTCGAAACCACCACCGATATCGTCGGCGGCTCGTCGATCGACAAGCACGGCGTGCCGCTCACCGACGCCGCCATGGCGAAGGCGCAAGGTGCCAGCGCCACGCTGTTCGGCGCGGTCGGCGGCCCGAAGTGGGATAAGGTTCCCTATGACGTCCGCCCCGAGGCGGGGCTGCTGCGGCTGCGCAAGGACATGGACCTGTTCGCCAACCTGCGGCCGGCGATCTGTTATCCCGCACTCGCCGAAGCCTCACCCCTGAAGCGCGAGATCGTCGAGGGGCTCGACATTCTGATATTGCGCGAGCTGACCGGCGGCACATATTTCGGCGAGCCCAAGGAAATCGTCACGCTGGAGGACGGCCAGAAGCGCGACGTCGATACCACCGTTTACACCACCGGCGAGATCGAGCGCATCGCCCGCGTCGGCATCGACCTCGCGCGCAAGCGCTCCGGCAAATTGCATTCGGCCGAGAAACGCAACGTCATGAGAACCGGCGTGCTGTGGCACGAGGTCGTCACTGCCACCCACAAGGCGCACGGCGCCGGCGTCGAGCTGCATCACATCCTCGCCGACAACTGCGCCATGCAACTGGTGCGCAACCCGAAGCAGTTCGACGTGATCGTGTGCGACAACCTGTTTGGCGACATGCTGTCGGACGAAGCGGCGATGATGACCGGTTCGCTCGGCATGTTGCCATCGGCGTCGCTGGGCGCGCCCGATGCAAAGACGGGCAAGCGCAAGGCGATGTACGAGCCGGTGCACGGCTCGGCGCCCGACATCGCCGGCCAGGGCAAGGCCAATCCGATCGCCACCATCGCGTCGTTCGGCATGGCGCTGCGCTATTCGTTCGACATGGCGCGCGAGGCCGATCTGTTGGACAAGGCGATCGCCAGCGTGTTGGCCCAGGGCTATCGCACCGCCGACATCATGCAGCCGAACATGCGTGCGGTCGGTACCGCCGAAATGGGTGCGGCCATCGTCAAGGAATTCGAGCGGCTGGCGGCTTGAGCGATGGCGGGGCCGCTTGCCGGATTGACGGTGCTCGACTTTTCGACCCTGCTGCCAGGGCCGATGGCGACGCTGTTTCTCGCCGAAGCCGGGGCCACAGTCTACAAGATCGAGCGGCCCGGTACCGGCGAGGATATGCGCGGCTATGCGCCGGCCTGGGGTGGTTCGAGCGTCAGCTTCGCGATGCTCAATCGGGGCAAGAAGGGCCTCAGCCTCGATCTGAAAAACTCGGCCGATCTCGCAAAGCTGCAACCGCTGTTGAGCCAGGCCGATATCCTGGTCGAGCAATTCCGCCCTGGCGTGATGGACCGGCTGGGCCTGGGGTTTGCAGCGGTCAATGCGCTCAACCCGCGGCTGATCTACTGTTCGATCAGTGGGTACGGCCAGACCGGCCCGAAGCGCGAAGCCGCGGGACACGACGTCAACTATATGGGTGATGCAGGGCTGTTGGCGCTGAGCCTCGGCACGCCAGCGCAGCCGGTTCTGCCGCCGGCCCTGATCGCCGACATTGCGGGCGGGACCTATCCGGCCGTGCTCAACATCCTGCTGGCGCTGCGCGCGCGCGACAAATCCGGCCAGGGCACGCACCTTGATATCGCCATGGCGGATGGCGTCCTGCCCTTCACCTACTGGGCATTGGGCGAGGGTCAGGCGACAGGGAAATGGCCGGGCAGCGGTGCGAACCTGCTGACCGGCGGCACGGCACGCTACCGGCTTTATCCGACCAAGGACGGGCGGTTCGTTGCAACGGGCGCCATCGAGCAGAAGTTCTGGGAGGCGTTCGCGGCAGCGATTGGCCTCCCCTCGCAGCTCGTCGATGACAACGCTGACGACGCGAGCGCGACAAAGGCCGTTGCGGCGATCATTGCCGCGCATCCGGCGGCGCACTGGCGACCGATTCTAGCCAAAGCGGACTGCTGCTGCACCATCGTCGCAACACTCGCCGAAGCGATGAGTGACCCGCAGTTCAAGGCGCGCTGTCTGTTCGATGAGCGCATCGCCAACGAAGCCGGCGACACCTTGGTGGCGTTGCCCGTGCCGATCGCCGCGCAATTCCGGCCGCGCCTCGGCGAGGTGATCGCCGCGCCCGCGCTCGGTGCCGACAACGCCGAACTCGACGGTCAGTAATTTGACTCCGACGCTTGTCCCCCATTCCGTCATGGCCGCGAAGGCGGCCACCCACGACAGGCCTCAACGGAACGTAGCCGTGGGGAAATCCGCAGCTGGGCAGGCTGCTGCAACTCATTCACATCAGAGAACCTGCAGATACTTGTCGTGGGTGGCCGCCTTCGCGGCCATGACGATTGTTTTGAACATTAGGCAGCGGGACTCATCCGCCCGATCATTATTTGCGTGTCGCCATAGATGCGCCGGTCGAGTGGGGTGATCGCGTCCGGCAGCGTCATGGACATGCCAGCGCGTTCCTCGCACACGATCACAGCGCCGGGCGCCAGCCAGCCACCTTCGATGGCAGACGCCAAACAGCGCTCGCCGAGCCCAGCACCATAGGGCGGATCGAGAAACGCCAGTGTCGCCACGTCGCGCGGGGCGGCCTGTCCCAGATCGGTGGAATCGCGGCGGTAGATGCGCGTATGCCCGGTCAGGCCGAACGCCTCGACGTTGCGCCGGATCAGCGCGCGGGCATCCGCGTCGTCCTCGACGAACACGCAGAACCGGGCGCCGCGCGACAGCGCTTCTAGCCCGAGCGCGCCGGTGCCGGCAAAAAAATCGACCACCGTTGCGCCATCGAGATCGAAATCGGCAATGCCGTGCGCGAGAATATTGAACAGGGCTTGGCGTACCCGATCCGAGGTCGGCCTGAGGCCCGCATGCTCGGGTGCGGCGATGGCGCGCCCACGAAATCGTCCGGCGACAATTCTCACGGAGCCCGGCGTCCCCTTGTCTTTTGATGCGGCGTGTCGCGGCCGCCCATTCGTCGTTTCCGGGCGTCTGGCTGCTCTATCTCCTTGGCCGGCGTCCGCGCGCGATATCCAGTATTCTTCGTCGGGCGCTCGTCGGTTGCCAGAATGTCGAGCCCGAACTGCGTTGTGAGTTGCGGTCCGAGTTGATCGGCGAGCACGCGGCGCTTGACCTGCTCGACCGCCCCCTCCTCCAGGTCTAGCAGTTGAAACGGTCCGAAAGAAATGCGGATCAATCGGTTCACCTCGAGGCTGAGCGAGCCCAGGATCTTGCGCACCTCGCGGTTCTTGCCTTCGCGCAGGCCGAGCGTCAGCCAGACGTTGGCCCCTTGTGCGCTGTCGACGGTGCCTTCGATCGCGCCATAGCGCACGCCTTCGATCTCGATGCCGTCTTTCAGCGCGTCGAGTTGTTCCTGCGTTACGCGGCCGTTGGCGCGCACGCGGTAACGGCGCAGCCAACCAGTCGAGGGCAGTTCGAAGTGCCGCGCGAGCCCGCCGTCGGTCGTCAACAGCAGCAGCCCCTCGGTATTGAAATCGAGCCGCCCGATCGAAACCACGCGGGGCATTTCGGCGGGCAGTTTTTCGAAGACGGTTGGCCGCCCTTCCGGATCGCGGTGCGTCGTGACGCAACCGCGCGGCTTGTGGAACCGCCACAGGCGGGCCGGCTCCGCGTCCGGCAGCGGCTGGCCGTCGATCTTGATGGTGTCGGCGGGCGAGACATCGAGTGCCGGGCTTTTCAGCGTCTCGCCGTTGACGGTGACCCGGCCATCGAGAATCCACCGTTCCGCGTCGCGGCGCGAGCACAGCCCGGCGCGTGCCATCGCCTTGGCGATGCGCATGGGTTCGGCCATCGCACCGAAGTTGGGCGGCTTCTCCGGTCGGAATCCAGGCCGATGCGTCTTGCCGCGGTGCTTGACCGCGCGTTGGTCCCGCCCGTTGCGGGGTTGACGGGTCGTGTCTTTGGGCATGTGATCACGCATTCTGCTGGTTTGGAGCCCTTATGGCATCGTCGCCTCCTGGAAGCCACCCGCTGCCGCAATCGGTTGTCGGCACCCCGATGGAGCTGGCGCTCGCCGAAGCGCGTGCCGCTGCGAACCGAGGAGAAGTGCCGGTCGGCGCGGTGATTGTGGACCCTGCGGGCGGCGTCGTTGCGCGTGCCGGCAACCGGACGCTTGAATGGCGCGATCCGACTGCACATGCCGAGATCATCGCGATTCGTGCGGCCTGCGAACTGAACGGATCAGAACGGCTGACCGGCCACGACCTATACGTTACGCTGGAGCCGTGCCCGATGTGCGCTCACGCTGTGTCAGCGGCTCGCATCCGGCGATTGTACTACGGAGCGAGCGACCCGAAGGGCGGTGGCGTGGAGGTCGGGCCGCGAATTTTCTCCCACAAGACGTGTCATCACGCGCCGGAGATTTATGCCGGCATCGGTGAGCAGGACGCAGCCTCATTGCTGCGCGATTTTTTCGTGCGTCTGAGGTGAGGCTCCCTAGAATGGAAGTAGCGAATGCTTGGCGGACGAGAAAAGCGCTTTCTCATGCCGTCGCCCGTTGCGGCACGGCCGTTCGGCGGCCCCGTTGCAGAAGAACAATCAGGCCGAGCAGGGCGAGCGCCGGCAGCGCGAACAGGAACGGTTCGGCGCGTGGATTGGCAACCATGACACTCACAATCTTGTCGCCTGGGCGCAGCTTCAGGCGGGCCGCTTCGGATCCGGGACGCACCGAGGCGATCACCGGTGCTGCTCCAAGCGCTGATACGGTCAAGCCGGTTTCGCTCAGCCTTTGTCGCGCATCGCCCTTGTCGCCGACCTTGAGGCGGACAGTCTTGATCACGCTCTCGCCGAATACATCGGTAGCTTCAATGCGCAGGCGTAGCGAACCGACGCCCTGAGTCGCGTCGATCACTTTTCCGACCTCGGCTGCGGCCAGGTCGATCCGTGGCGGCACGATCCGGTCCATCCAGAAGTTCGGCCGGAACAGCGTGAAGCACACGAGCAGAAGTGCAGCCGTCTCCCAGATGCGATTCCGTGTCAGGAAGAAGCCCTGCATGGCGGCGCAGAACGCCATCATCGCGACAGCCGCGCAGCCGACGACCAGCAAGAAATGCCATATCCCCTTGATGTCGATCATCAAGAGCTCAGGGTTGAAAATGAAGATGAAAGGCAAGAGCGCCGTCCGCGCCTCGTACCACGTGCCCTGCCAGCCGACCTTCATCGGATCGGCGCCGGCGATGGCGCCCGCGGCATAGGCGGCGAGGCCCACGGGGGGCGAAACGTCCGCCATCAGGCCGAAGTAGAACACGAACATGTGGACCGCGATGAGCGGCACTGCCAGGTCGTTTTCGGCCGCCAGCTCGACGACCACGGGGGCCATGA
>JBGTIU010000216.1:0-18911 GCA_041745515.1 Hyphomicrobiaceae bacterium
CTGGAGATGCGCTGGACCGCAACCGGCCACGACGCGCATAGCGACGCCTACGGCCTGATGACGGCGCGCGGCGAGCCGACGCCTGCCTGCCTCGCCAAGCAACTGTTCGCGCAATGCGTGAGGTATGACGACTGGATCCGCTTCCCCGGGCATCATCTGGAATCGCCCGACGTGGACGCCGTCGTCGCCTGGGACGACAACGGCCGCCGCAGTGGCGTGTTCGTCAGCACGGCGCCTGGGCCGCGCGTGCTGACGGTATCCGAGTGGGACAGCGGGCTGACGGCATGCGACCTGGTTCTGCGCGTCGATGCTGGTACCGGCAACCGGGTGGTGCGCGAGCCTTATGACGGCACCGTCCGCCTCGATGGCTATGGTATCGCCGTGGTGACCAACGCGGCGAGCGCCGTCGCAGATGAGTAAAAAACGACGCGGGCCTCAATCAAGGAACCTTGGAGCGACACGTGGATAAAGCATTCGGCTGGATCGGGGAGATTTTTCAGACCCTCTTGAAGCTCATTCCCTGGCTCGTCATCGTGCCGGCGACGCACGGCGGCGTGGCGTTCGTGCGCGGCTATCGGGTCAAGGAATGGAAGCCGGGCCTGCACTGGTACTGGCCGGTGGTGACGACCTATAAGCTGATGGCGACGGTGCGGCAGACGCAGATGATCAAGTCCAAGGTCGTGATGACCAAGGACCTGCGTACCGTCATCGTCGGAGCCCTGGTCACCTGCCACGTGGACGACGTCGTGTCGGCACTTTCGAAAATCGCGGATCTGCCCTCCGACATCATGGAGCGGTCGCTGGAAGCAATCCTGGCCGAGATCGGCGAAAACACGCTCGAGGGCATCCAGGGCGACCGCGTGGCGTTCAACCAGCGCCTGACCGAACGAGTTGGTCGGGCGCTGAACGGCTATGGCGTGCAGATTTTGCAGGTTCAGCTGACCGAGTTCGCGCCCTGCCGCGCCTTTGCCATCAACGGTACCGCCGCCGTCGGCAACTACAATCTCTGGACCGGTTTTTAGAGGAAGGCGCGACCATGACATGGAACTATGCGGGTAAGCGCATTCTGGTGACCGGCGGCGCCGGGTTCATCGGGTCGCATCTGTGCGAACGGCTGCTCAACCAAGGGTGCGAAGTTCTGTCCGTCGACAACTACTATACCGGGCGCCGAAGCAACCTCGATCGTTTGGCTGGAAATCCGGCCTTCGAGGCACTGCGCCACGATATCTGCTTCCCGCTCTATGTCGAGGTCGACGCGATTTTCAATTTCGCGTGCCCTGCTTCCCCGGTGCATTACCAGTTCGATCCGGTGCAGACGACGAAAGTCAGCGTGCTGGGGGCGATCAATATGCTGGGCCTTGCGAAGCGGCTGCGGATACCCATCCTCCAGGCGTCCACCAGCGAGGTCTACGGCGATCCAGATGTGCATCCGCAGCGGGAGGAGTATTGGGGCAACGTCAATCCGATCGGGCCACGCGCCTGCTACGACGAGGGCAAGCGCTGCGCGGAAACGCTGTTCTTCGACTACTACCGCCAACATAAGCTGGCGATCAAGGTAATCCGCATCTTCAACACCTATGGGCCACGCATGCTGCCCAACGATGGTCGCGTGGTATCGAATTTCATCGTGCAGGCGTTGCGCGGCGCGCCCATCACCGTCTACGGCGACGGCGGCCAGACGCGATCGTTCTGCTACGTCGACGACATGGTCGAGGGGATCACGCGGCTGATGCGCACCGGCAGCGACGTCACGGGACCCGTCAATCTCGGCAATCCGGCGGAAATCACGATCCGGCAACTGGCGGAGACCGTCATTGCGATGACGGACTCGAAATCCAAGCTCGTCGTACATCCTCTGCCGCCGGACGATCCACGGCAGCGCCAACCCGACATCTCCAAGGCGCGCCGCCTCGTCGACTGGTCCCCCGAGGTCAGTCTCGATGACGGCTTGAAGGAGACCATCGCCTATTTCCGCAAGGCTCTGGCGAGTTGATCGGGCTCATTTGGCGAAGATGAAGGCGCCGTTGGTGATCAACAGAAGCGCGGCGAGGACCGAGAGCAGCATTGGCTTCGCCGGCAAACCCGAGACAGCAAACGGGATGCCGATGATCAGCAGATGCGCCAAGGCTACGGCCGGGCTGAACAGCAGCGGTTCCGAAGGATTGAAGATGAAGAAGAACAGGGCCCGCGCCAGCGCGTAGGCCGTGAGCGCCAACAGGATGCCGGTCGTGTTGCGGCCGAGGCTCTCGCTTCGGTATCGCGGCAGCGCAGCCGCGACGATCATCACGCCGAACAAGACCACCAGCCCGACCGATACCGGCGATGCAAGGTAGTTTGCCAGCACCGGCTCGAAATAACCGCCATACTCAGGCGACAGGTTGGCCCAGAGCGGCGCATTGGGCGTTGGCGCAACAATATTGAAGAACAGCCAATTCGCCGCGAACGAATAGAGACTTGCGAAACTGTGATCGCCTTTCGCGATGTAGAACAAGAGCAAGCTGAAGTGGGAAGTTCCTTCGGCGTGCGGCAAGGTGGACAGCCGGCCTTGAATCACACCTTCGAGTATGACGAGAGCAACCGGACCAGCCAGTCCATGCACGGCAATCCACGATCCCTCGCGCCAGTCCCAACCGCGCCGCACCAGCGTGTCGACGGCCGGGATGACGATCAGAAGGCCGGAGACGATCTCATTCAGGCAGGCGAGCAGCAGGATCGCCGTCAGGGTCGCGGCGCCGAGCTTTGACCATCTTTCCCGCAGCCGCAAATAGCCTGCGATATAAAGTGCAGATAGCGAGGCCGTGACGATTTTAGATTCCTCGATGCTGGAGAAATACCAGATATCGAACGAGATCGCATAGATGATGCCAAAAAGAACGACGTAGCGGCGAGAGAGGGTGGCCGCGAAGGCCGACATCGCAGCCCATACCCCGACGGCGCCGACTGCTGCAAACAGCCCTCGCAGCAGATGGTGCGGATCGATCCAAACGGTCAAAGGGGCCAGGAGCTTCATCCAGGCCGCCGCCAAGACCACGGTTACCGGATGGAAGCGCGTAATCCGCTCGAGATAATAGTTTCCGGCAATTCGGCCGAAGACGTTGCCTTGTGCCAGTTCCGAATAATGCCACGTATCGGCGCCGAAGCTTCTCGCGGCATCGCGCGCTTCGAGAACGAACGACGAGAGCCAGTAGAGGCCGAACGCCGCGCACACGACCCAAGCTGTGGATCTGGGCATGCTGGCCCGGTGGGCCTGCGGATCGATCCGGCCGGACTGCCCTGCTGGGTTGGCGTGCATCCTCGCTCCTGACGATCCGACCTGCGCGCCGGCTGCACTATCCGAAAATGAAGACGCTGTTGCAGACGAACAGCAGGGTCGCGAACATCGCCAAGAGCGTTCGCTTCGCGGGAAAAGTCGAGGCTGCAAATGGTATGCCAATCACCAGCAGATGGGCCAACGTTACGGCTGGGCTGAAAAGCAGCGGTTCAGCCGGATTGAAGATGAAGAAAAACAGACCGCGAACCAGCGCATAGGTCATGAGCGCCACGATAATGCCAGTAGTAGCGCCTTTGCCGTGGCCCCTGCACAACACACCGGCGATGATCATCAGGCCAAACAGCGCCACCAGGCCGACCGATACCGGCGTTGAAAGATAGTTCGCCAGCGCCGGCTCGAAAAAACCCTTGTAGTCAGGCCAGGCGGCCACGGCATGGGTCGCGTGGGCGGTCGGCGCTGCGATGTTGAAAAACAGCCAGTTCAATACGAACGAATAAAAGCTAGCCGCACTGAAATCGTTATTGGAGATGTAGTGCAGGAACATGCTGAAATGAGACGCCCCTTCGGGGTGCCGTCCGGCAGCCGACAACCGGCCGTTGATAATGCCTTCCAGGATAATCAATGCCAGCGGACCTGCAAGCCCGTGCACGGCGATCCATCGCCCAGTGCGCCAAGCCCAGCCTTGCCGCACCAGCGTGTCGACAACAGGAATCAGAATAAGAGCCCCAGAGGCAATTTCATTCAGGCAGGCCAGCAGCAGGACTCCCGTCAAACACACGGCTCCGCGCATGGTCCAATTGGCGCGTAACCGCAAGTAAACTGCTATGTATATTGCGGACAGCGAGGCCGTGACGATTTTCGATTCTTCGATGCTGGAGAAATACCAGACGTCCAGCGAAACCGCATAAATGATCCCGAACAGCAACACGCAGCCGCGCGGAATGATTGCAGCGAATGCCGACATGGCCGCCCACACCCCGATGGCGCCGACTGCGGCAAACATTGCTCTCAGCAAATGATGCGGCGACATCCTATGCGTCACAGGACCAAGAGCCTCCATCCATCCGACCGCCATGGCCACCGTAGTTGGGTGGAAGCGCACAATCCGATCAAGATGGTAACTGTACGGTATGCGGCCGACGACATCTCCCCGGGCGATCTCCGCGTAAAACCAAGTGTCCGCACCGAAATGCTTGGTAGCGTTGCGCGCTTCGAGAACGAACGACGAGAGCCAGTAGAGGCCGAACGCAGCGCCCGCGATCAAGGCAAAAAAAACGCGATGGATCGTTGCGGCGTCCGGCGCGTCCGGTTGGCTGGCTGGTGGTCGAGCAGAGCGTAGGGTCACGGCCGGCCGACCCCGACCAAGGCGGCAACGAAACAAAGGCCGCTCAGCAGCCCCAGCAGCAGGCTCCACCGGTCCTTGAGCGCGAACGCCACGGGATCATCCTGAAGCTGGCCTCGCTGCGACAGCAGCCACACCCGGCCGAGAAACAGGAACATTGCAGGTGGGATAGCCCAAAGCCAGGTGGGGTTTCCGTAAAGCTCGCGCGGTATCGCATCCTCTATGAGGTAAAGGACAAGTATGAGGATAGCGCCAAGCATCGCGGCGAGCCCCATCCCGAGCGTCAAGGGCGCGTCCGTCGCGAGATAGCCGCGACCCGGCACGCTACCGAGCCCCAACTCGTTGGCCCGCCGAACCTCGGTATGGCGTTTCGCCAAAGACAGCGACAGAAACAGGAACATCGAAAATACCAGCAGCCACAGTGACAACCGGACGTCCACCAGCACGATGCCAAATCCGAGCCGCAGCGTGAACAGGCTCGCCAAAGTAAGTACGTCAAGAATGGGCACAGGTTTCAGGGCGAACGAATAGCCGAGCGTCAACGCCACATACAGGGCCATCACCGCAAACGCCGCCGGGCCGAGAACCGCCGCCAATCCGAGGCCGATGGCCATTCCGGCGGCAGCCAGCAACAGCCCCATCCGAATGGACAGGTCACCGCTCGCCAACGGCCGAGATCGCTTGGTCCAATGGCGGCGATCGTTCGGCAGATCCCACAGGTCATTTGCGACGTAGGTTGCCGAGGCCGCAAAGCCGAGGGCAATGAACCCAAGGAAAGCGTTGAACCAGGAATGGGCATCGCCGATCTTGCCGCCGAGCACGAGGGGCACGAAAATCAAAGCGTTCTTGATCCACTGGTGCAGGCGCAGGCTGCGACGCAAAAGGTGCAGCGTAAACGGTGGACGCGGGAATACGGCCGAAGGCTCGCGCAATTGAGCCGCGCGACGCACGACGCTGCCGGGCGCATTGACGAGAATGCTGCTGGCGGCTTCCCGCCACACCACGAGATCGGCGGCCGAGCCGCCGGCATAGATGAAGCCGAGCGGGAAGCGCTCGCGAAGACGCGCGGCCTTTGCGCGGCCCCTCATACTGCAGTCCGCACTCGACGCCATGACTTCGCTGATGAAAGGGAAACGAGCGGCCACCGCATCCGCCACCGACCGGTCCGCGGCCGTTGCCAGCACGACGGTGCGTCCGCCTTCGACCTGGCCCTTGAGGTAGTCGATGAAATCCTGCCGCACCGGCCATGTCTCGACATCGAGTGACGAGACGTCCGCGGGGCAGGCCTTGTCCGCCGATCGACCTGCAAACAGTTCGATCGGCAGCCTGCACAGCGCGACCGGGCCTTGCCTCAGAGAGTTGAGGAACGATTCGTCACCTGAATTGGTGTTGATCAGAGTGCCGTCTAGATCAACGACCAGCGGCCAGCTCGACGCGTCACTGCCCACGGACCACCCTTCTGTCGCGAAAACCTCAACTCCTTAATGCCCGCGTTTCCGGAAAACCGCGTCGACCGGTAGGCACAGTTATCCGGGATCGCAGTTGAAAGAGATGCGATCGGTCGATGCCATTTAGAGCGCGACCCCATTTCCATGTCCGCTCGCGGATCGCCCAACTCCGGCTCAATGGCCGCCGGGTCATCTTTCAGACCGCCTCCATTTAAACCGGACAACCGTGGGCTTGTCCCCGGGGCGAACATATCCGAGTTGAGCGGGTGGCGCCAACGCCGGTTGCCGTCAACAAGCCGATTTACCGACTGCTGTCACAATTGTAGCTGCCAAAAATTTGCAGGTGCCATGGTTGGTTGGACCCGCGCGACGGCGCAGCATTGGCGCATGCGTGATCAAGCTCGGCCACGCGATGCGGCTGATCCTGCCTGTGTGAAGCCCTACGTGCGACGCGGCAGGAACGACGCGTCAGGTCGTTTCCTTGAAGCGGTTGCGCTTTTTCGCCAATTTAGCTGCTCGCTTTATGGAGTTTGTCGCCTTCCGTTGTTTGGCTTGTATGCGCTTGCGGCGCGAGTCCGACATCGTGGGCATGAAAGGATACTCCTCCGCAACCGAAGTCCGTTGACGCTGCCAGTCTTGGCTCACTGCCAACGTTGAGGACAGTGGTTGCAGACTATGGACCGCTTCCGGTAGCGGACAAATACCATTTGTTGCTGAAGTGATGACCATCGGCGGCCGCATTGCGCGCGGCTGCACGGACGGATGAGGCGTCAGCGGCACCTTGTCGACGCCCACGGCCGCGCCGAGCTGGAACCAACCTTGAACAGCAGCGTTTGCCTCCTAACCCAGGGCCCCGGGTGCGCCGGCGTCTCTTCGATTAGGAAACGTCATGAGCATCTTTGCCTGTATCGTTGTCGGCGTACTAGCTGGCTGGCTCGCTGAAAGAATCACGGGGCGCAATCATGGGCTGTTTTTAAACCTTATCGTCGGCGTCATCGGCGCCTTCGTCGGTGCTTTCCTTATCAGCACACTACTTGGCTTCCGATACACGGAAGGCTTCAATTTGCCATCGATCGTTGTCGCGACCGCCGGCGCAATCGTCCTTCTCGCCGTGTTCGGCGGATTCCAGAACCGCCGCACTTTGACTTGATGCAGTCCGAGCTGCGGCGAAGTGGCCTCGGAGCTATTGAACGAGGCACGCAAATGGACCGGCCAAGACCCTTCCCACTAGGCGATACCAAGCAATCGATGGCGCGCATCGAAGCATTGGCGCGCCTGATGGATGGCGCCGTCGCTATTCCCGGAACGAACATCCGCATGGGCCTTGATGCCGTGATCGGGCTGGTGCCTGTCGCCGGAGATATGATCTCCGGAATAATCTCGAGCTACCTCATTTGGGAAGCACGACAGCTCGGAGCGCCCCGCTGGTTGATTGCGCGCATGGTGGCGAATACATTCCTGGATACAACTATCGGCGCGATCCCGATTATCGGCGACGCTTTCGACGTGATGTACCGTGCCAACATGAAGAACATGGCGCTCCTGCGCAGACACATGGAGAAAACGGGCCTCACCATCGCGGCCAAGCCGGTCATAGAGGGCAAAGCTTTTCGCGTCGGCTGATTGCAGCGAAAGTGAGACGCAGTATGCGGCTGGTCGTACCCAAAAGGGGTCGTGTTTCATCTGAATAACGCGGCGGAGGCCGAAGTTTCGACCAAATGCGCATAGATTACGCGGAATTAATTCCGATTCCGGCCCGCCATGGTTGATTGACGACACCCGATCGTGCAATGAGCAGCACACTGGGTGGGACGAGGTTCCGACCACCCCAAAATTGGGGGCATTCTTCTGTTGCGTAATTTCTGTGTGTGCTTGAGCTTCGCGGGAGCGGGACTCTTGGCGTGCGGGCTTGTTGCGATAGCATCGACCACTGCGCAGTCCGCAGACGTTGTCTTCGCGAATGAGACCGCCGAAAACGCGCCCGAAGCTTCCTTCGACATCTTCCTCGATCGTCTCATGGGGGCGGAGTCGGGAGGCCGCAGCAACGCCAAGAACCCGCGGTCGACGGCGCTGGGCGCATTTCAATTCATCAAGTCTACGTTTCTCGAGCTGACCCACCGACATTTTCCAACCGAGGTCGCCGGTCTGAGTGACAAGCAGATTCTCCAGCTGAGGATTGACCGAGACTTCTCGCGCCGTACGGCTGCAGCATTTTCGAAAGACAATATCGGGTATCTCAAGAAACAAGGGTTTGAGCCAACCTTCGCGCACTTGCGGCTCGCTTTTCTCCTTGGACCAGCAGATGCCGCGCGGGTGATGCGCGCAGCACCGGAGGTACCGGCCGCGCAAATACTCTCATCGGCCGTCATCAAGGCAAATCCATTCATGACCCGCATGAGCGCGTCTGACCTGCTCGCAAAGTGCGTGCGGGAGGTGACGCGAGACAGCATCGCACTTGCGACAGCACCGCTGCTTCAAACCTTGCGGGCGCCTCACGTACGGCCATCAGTTTCAAGCAAGGTGCAGCAACTCACCACTGCGCGTAAAGAGTCGTGCAACCGGAAGCTCGCATCCTGCAGAAAGTTCGCAGCACTGCGCGACGAACAAAGAAAAAGCGGCGCCGGTAGAGGCAAGCGCAGTACGGTGTGAACTTTGGCAACGATGGTTGCCCTCGTCGTCTCTCGGAGGCGGCGCCCCGCTGACGGGTATTGCTTCAGTCGGCTGTTCGTATGCAAATGGAACTTTTGCAGCTCCGCCGCATTGCCGTCGTATCACTAGAGCTGGTGACGATGGTGAGGCAGGCAAAGTGAGTGTTTCCACATACGCCGCCAAAGCAGGCAAGTTGTCGTGCATGTTCGGTGCAGCCGCTTTTCTGCTCACCGTTTCAAGCCAAATCTCTAGCGGCGGCTCCGCGAAAACACTCAATTCGCAAGCAACCGAGTTGGCCGACGAATTGCTCGGGGCTCCTGTATTTGTCGACGGTAAGGAAATTGGGGAGGCTCTAGAAATCTCCGTTGCTGACGATGGTCGCGTCACCAAAATTCGCATCGCAACTTCAGCGGCACTCGGGCTCGGCGCACGAAATGTCGAAATGCGCGACGGCACCTTCATTGTTCTGCGCGGCGCAGTGGTGCTCGGTCTTCCCGAAACTGTTGAGACCGCCCCCGATGCGCCGCCGGACGACAAACCCTCCGGCTAGAAGCAGATCGATTAATCCGCCGTGCGATTGACCAGAACACGACCGGCAATCCAGGTCGCCAATACACGGAAGTCGGCGGGAAGGAAGGCAACCATATCTGCCCTGAAGCCAGGTGCCAGATGGCCTAGCGAGCCGCCCAGTCCGAGAAAGTTCGCTGGTGCCGCGGAAGCAAACTGCAACGCCGAAGTAAGTGGTACGTCCAGCATCTGCACGCAGTTGCGCACTGCTGCAGCCATACTGAGTGCGGTGCCGGCAAGCTTGCCGTCGTCACGCCTACACGCGCCATCCTCGACAAAGATCTCTCGACCGCGCAGCGAGAACTTCGATTGCATGCCGCCGACGGGGGGCATGGCGTCGGTGACCAGCATCGGCTGCGCGTGTCCCCGCAAAGCCAACCGCAACATCGCTTGGTCGACGTGGATGCCGTCTACGATCATTCCAAACCACGCTCCAGGCGTCTCGAGCGCAGCGGCGATCGGTCCGGGCTCGCGGCTGGCAAGCGGGCGCATCGCATTGAAGAGATGCGTGAAGCAGGTCACGCCTTCCGACAGGGCAAGTCTGGTTTGCACGTAAGTGGCCATGGAATGGCCTATCGCGACGCGGACCCCGCAGGCCGATAAGCGGGCAATCAAGCCAGCCGGCACCATTTCGGGCGCCAAAGTCACCACCGTGGACAGGCCGCGCGCCGACGTGAGGAGATCAAAGTCCTCTGATGTCGGCGGGCGAAACAACCCAGGATCGTGCACGCCGGCTTTTTCGCGCGAGAGGAACGGCCCCTCGAAGTGGATGCCAAGGACCCCTGATTCGGCAGAGGCAATGCTTTGCACCGCGTTGTGCGCGGCTCGCATCTTCTCAGGCGTGTCACTGATCAGTGTCGGAAACAGACCCGTGGTGCCAAAACTGCGGTGGGCGGCAACGATCCGCGCAATCCCCGCGGGGGTCGGCTCGTCGTTGAAAAGCACGTCTCCTCCGCCGTTCACCTGAACATCAATAAAGCCAGGTGCCAGCCAGGCCCCGGCGGGCAGGGAGTGCACCGGGATTGCAACCGGCAATTCACTGCGCGGCACAATCGCTGCGATCAAGCCTTCGTCTACCAACACCGCACTATCTCGATGAATCACGTGGCCGTCGAAGACGTGGTCGGCTGCGATCAAGTGTTTCCCCAGACCGTTCATCTGGTACGCGTAACCTTGCGGAGATTGCGGGGCCGATCCACATCGATACCGAGGTGTTCAGCCAGACGCAAAGTCAGGGCGTAGAAACTTTGAATGAGGCACACCGCGTCGGTTTCGGGTTGGTCGTGCGCAAGCACAGGCAGGTGAACATGGCCAGTCGGCGTCGGTCCTGCAATCAACATCGGCGTATGCTTGCGGCTCAGACTGGCGGTCAGCTGCTGCATACCCGCGGCAGCAGCATCCGCCGGCATGAACAAGAGAACAGGAAGGCGACGTGAGGCCAACGCTACCGGCCCATGCAGAAACTCGGCGCCGCTGAAGGCTTCGGCGTGCAGATAGCACGTTTCCTTGAGCTTGAGCGCAGCTTCGCAGGCCATCGATAGCGTGGGGCCGCGGCCGATGGTTGCCAAGCTGCTGGCGGCACTGAGGATCTCGATAGCTGCACCCCAATCGAGCATCGCCGCGGAGGTGAGGCGCTGCGGCAGCCGGCCGATCGCAGAGTTGAGTGCAATGTCGCCAGTCCATGCTGCCGTCAGCCTCAGCAGGGTCGAGACCGTTGCGACGAAGGTTTTGGTGGCGGCGACGCTCAGCTCGGATCCCGCGCCGACAGGAAGGACTATGTCGCTCGTTGCTGCCAACGGCGAGTTCGGTGCATTGGCGATCGCCACGGTAAGCGCGCCTGACGCCTTGGCGCTACGCGCCATCGCTATCAGATCGTCGCTTCTTCCGGACTGCGAAATTGCGAGAAACAGCTGGTTCTTGAGATGAAGGGGCCTCCCGTAAATGCTCGCAATGCTTGGCGCAGCAGCCGAGACCGGGATGCCCAGATACCGCTCAATCAGGTGCTTGCCGAATGTCGCCGCATGAGCGGAGCTGCCGCGCGCGCACGTCACGACCACATCCGGAGGCCGGCGCCTGAGCTGGCTGACAAGCTCTGCCATCGGCTGCTCGAGCGCGACCTCCTGCTGCGCGACCACGACCGGCGCCGCCAGCATCTCCTCGGCCATCAAGGAATTCAAGATGCTCATGTGCTGTAATCCGAAATGCCACTACGTCAATGCGAGGTGCTCAGCCTCCAAGCGCGCAAGCCGCAATGCGCCGCTCAGCGCATCCCCCGCAGCTCGAACCAAAACGCTCTTTGTCTCATCTGCAAGGCTCGGCGCAATTTCAGTTGCTAGGCCGCCCATGAGAGAGAGGCGGGATACACCCAGCTCGATCAGTCGTGCCGCGAGGAGGTCGACATGTTTGGCCGCGAGCAGCACGAGTTCTCTTGCCATGGGATCATCGCGCAACGCGTGTTCAATAATGATCGGCGCAAGGCTGCCAAAGTCACGAGGCCGTGCGCTGCTCATCCAACGCACGATGGCATGGGGGTCAGAACCGAACCGCTCGAATACGTGGCGCAGCAAGCTGGTCCACCCTATCAGGCCATCTCGTGCCCATAGCACTCGGCGTAGCGCTTCACAGCCGAGCCATGCGCCGCTGCCCTCATCGGAAACGGGAAGGCCCCACCCACCCACGCGGTATTCCTGGCCAGCCATGATGGCCCATCCCACGGTTCCGGTGCCGATAATGATGATCCCACCGTCGTGACCGGCATGTGCACCCACGCACGCCGCACGCGCGTCGGTCGTGAGGGTTACCGCGAAGAAGGGGTGCGGATAGGATCGCGCCGCAGTCGCATCAATGGGGTCGCTGGCACCGGCCAATGCAAGGCAGGCGACAATCTGTCGATCGCAGTAAGACAGGCCGGCCTGGTGCAGGCATTGATCGGCAGCCTCGATAACTGCCGAGAAGCTCTCAGAGAGCCCGAAGCGGATATTCGCCGGGCCACCGGCGCCCTCGCCAAGGATGGTGCCTTTGCCATCGGATAAGCGGGCGCGGCATTTCGTTCCGCCGCCGTCGACACCAAGGAGGAGAACATCCGCTTGCACATTAACTTCCGTATCTATGTGTTCTTTCAGGTAAACGCGCTCGAACCTGAAAGGGGCTCAAGGCGTTGCCATTCCGAGGTGCATTTCATGGACACGGAACGCCCAAGCCCACGCTATGCCGACATTGATCTCTGGGAACCCGCTGATGTCCTGGATGCCATGATCGAAGGGCAGTTTGCTGCGGTGGCTGCGGTACGTGCGGCCCTGCCGGCAATCGAGCGAGCGGCACTGGCTATGGAGAAGCGGCTCAATGATGGGGGTAGGCTGATTTATGCGGGCGCCGGAACCTCTGGTCGCCTTGCAGTCCAGGATGGAGCCGAGCTCATGCCAACGTTCAACTGGCCGGCCGAGCGCCTCCTGCTCTTCATTGCCGGCGGCGATCAGGCGATGGTGCAGGCTGTTGAAGGCGCTGAAGACGAGCTTGGCAACGCAGCAGACCTGATGCGTCGCCACCGTGTCGAGGCCAACGACGTGGTTATCGCGGTTGCCGCAAGCGGAACCACTCCGTTCACCTTGGCCTGTATGCGTGCAGCGAAACCGCTGGCGGCCCTGACCGTAGGCATCGCCAACAATCCCGACACGCCTCTGCTCCTGGAGGCTGAGCACGCAATCCTGCTGCAAACCGGAGCAGAGCCGATTGCTGGGTCGACCCGCATGAATGCCGGGACCGCACAGCGCATAACTCTCAACCTGTTGTCGACGCTGGTGATGATCAGGCTTGGGCGCGTCTATCGTGGCTTGATGATCGAAGTGCAGGCCACCAACAACAAACTGATCAAGCGAAAGGAGGAGATGCTCGCGTACTTGACCGGCACAAATCGCGAGGACGCGCGCAAAGCGATCTCGCGCGCTGACGGAAGCATCAAGCTCGCCGTCCTGCTGCTCAACGGATGCGATTTGGAGAAAGCCCGCACAATGCTCGCGCAAGCCGGCGGCCGATTGCGGACTGCCGTTGATCTACTCCATCGGCCACTTGCTGGCCGATCGTGATAGAAGGCTCAACGCGGTGCAACAGGGCGTCGGCGCCCAGTAGGAACACCAATGCCATTGCCGTCCATCGCGGGAAACAAGTAGCTGTAACCTTGGGGATTCTGCAGCGCCAAGGCGGCGGGATTTTGCCCTCTGACGTGCAGATCATAGCGGGACGACGCCCGGGAGTTGAAGTCATACCGATAATTTTCGCAGGTGTCGCGATTTTCCAGGCCTGCTGTCCAGTGACCTGGGATTCCGTATCGATACACCGGCGCCGTTATATTCCAGTGCTGAATTAGGCCCAAATTGGCCAGCACCAGCAGATGCTGGGTGGCCTCCATCGCATAGGTGGCGCATTCTTTATCGAAGCGGCTGTAGCTGCCCATCGCGTCGGTCATCCAGGTCATGGTATCCGACTGGGAACCGCCATAGTGGCCAGCGGCTCGCCGCATAATCCGGCTGACTGTCTCGGAATCCAGATTTCGCAGACGCCTATAAAGCCAGGCTTCCATTTGCAGGGTCGCGACTTTGATGTACCGAAGTTCGAATAAAGGAGTTTCTTTTCCGACGATGGTGGCTCGGAGTTGGCGCAAATGGTTCTGCTCTTGCTCCGTCCACCTCACCGTCAGTTGGCCCGTGCAGCCGCGTGAGAAGCAGTAGCGCGCACTTGCACCTGCGGCCAGCGGGTAATGTGGCTCCTCCGGCGCGAACTTTGTTTGCTCGCGCGTGCTGAAGAACGTGCTGCTTGCGATTTCGTAAGGGTGGTAGGCGCCACTCTTGTGGCACTGGGCGCGGGCCGCGACACAAAAAAAGGTCATTGAAACCACAAAGACAAGCGCATTTGCCAGTGGTGTTATGCCAGCTGATCGCTTCGCAGGCGGAAACCAACTTGAACCGAGTATTGCCGTCGCTTGTGAAATATTCAGGCTCCGCATGAAGCATTTCAGTCGAGACTGATCGCATCATTTTGCGGCGTGGGTATGGAAGAATTCCGGCTTATTGCCGCTTGGGCTAGCCTTGTGCCTCGCCGACATGATCGGCCATCATCGCCCCTCTTGCGCCAAGAGGCTTCGAGCCGCCTTCCGTCGTGTCGCGAGCGGTCTGGTGCTCCATCTCTGCGTTAAGCTCGCCGCCGAGCAGGACGATCACCGCAGAGAGCCATAGCCAGACCATGAAGCCGATGCCGGCGCCAAGCGAGCCATATGTCTTGTTGTAGCTGTCGAAGGTGGCGACGTACCAAGAGAACAGCATTGAGGCCGCCATCCATAGCAGCGCCCCTAAGATGCTCCCCCATGTCACCCAACGCCAGCGGGCGTCCCTCCGGCTCGGGCCATAGCGGTAGATGCAGGCGAGGCTTACCACGATGGTCACGAAAAGGATCGGCCATCGCAGGATCGCCAGCAGCCATTCCGTCGTCGTCGCCAGACCGACGAACTTCAACATCAGCGGCAGGATAACTACCCCCGTGATCGCAACGATCACGAACACGATTCCGGCCAGCGTGAATAAAAATGTGGTGGCGTAGAATCGTCCCAAGCTGCGCTTTTCCCGCTCATCGTAGACGACGTTGAGAGCGTCGAAGAGTGCTGCCATGCCGGAATTCGCACTTCCGAATGCGATAAGCAGACCCACCAGGAAGGCCGTTCCGAGCGTCTTGTTGCCCTGACTGGAAATGAGAGTGATCTGTTCGGCGATCAGCTGCAGCACCCCACCGGGGAGGAATCCGGAGAGAAGCGAGAGGTGGCTGCCGATCGTGCTCGTGTCGGCGAATAGCCCGTACAGGGATACGATGGCCGCGATCCCGGGAAAGACGGCGAGCAGTGCGAAGAACGCCACGCCGCCGGAAGTGGACAGGATCCGATCTTCCGAGATCGACCAGAGCACCCGCCAAAAGACATCCCTCCATCCGCGAGGCGGGATTTGCTCTGGCGTGTTTGCTTCGCGCCCGCGGCCTGGTTCTGTGGCACGCTTGAGATCGACCGAGCGACCAGAGTTACTCTGCGCGCCAACGTCAGCGCGCCAGTCCTGCCCCCGGTCGGCTACCCTCTCGACCGGGGTGCGCTCGATTTCCATGGGCAACGACCTCCAAAGTCCCGAAACTGTGCAACTGTGTCTCTCACGACGACCACGCGTAGTTTCTTCTTAACGCCATCAACTTGCAGCTGTTCCCACAAACGTTTCGTACGTCGTTAGAAGGTCGCGTCGCTCGCTCTTCGATCGATCGCAGCCAGTTGAGGAAACTTCGGCCAACGCCGACGCGATGCACTCAGGTCCTGCGCAGCGCGTGAGTCGACGGAGCTTGCGCGGCAACGCGCCAGCCGTAAGCTGTAGAGGCGGAGGACTCTGGCTCAGACCAGTCCGGTAGGAAACGAATTCAAGAAGGGCACCAACTACGTTTGATCGCGGCTCGAGGAGATCAGGAGGAATGGCCCGCCGCACGGCGACATCCATCAAAAGCGATGCCAGTGCCGAGCTGGCCGACATCCTGTCGATGGCGGTAGAGCTCAATCGAAATGGGGCGATGAGCCGCAATGTTCGGATCCATTGCTACGTACTCGATCAGGCCATCGATTTCGCCAGTCAATTGATGTTGCTGAACAAGCTCGACCTGCTGTTGGGCCGCGCAATCGAACGCGCGCATTGGGGTAGCCTCGTGACCTGTCAGGCGGGCATCGGCAACGGTCAGGCCCGATTCTGTATCCGCTTTGCGATCCCGGCCCGTGACGAACATGCAAATCCATCGGGGATAGACTGGATCGACGAGGTGTGGTCCTGGTCGCCGAGTTCCGGCACCACACCTTCACGCTGAGATGTTGCGAGCGCGAAGGCAGGTGCGCGCCAACGAACCCTCGAAAATCCTTGATCGTGTTGGTCGGAGCGACAGGATTTGAACCTGCGACCCCTTGCCCCCCAGGCAAGTGCGCTACCAGGCTGCGCCACGCTCCGCCTCGGTCGTTGTGCCTCGTAAGCGAGGCGCGGTCAATCGATTGTCGCGACGCCGGCTGCCCCGGAGCAAAGCTCGGCCAACGCGGCCACGTCCAACAGCCGTGCAGCAACTGATAGCTGTCCTCGTCCGCGCTCGGTCGCCACGGATGCCATCAGCCCATCCGGCAACCTCAAATCATGAACCTCGAGGCCCGCCGCATCGATCAGCGCCTCGGCTCGTTGACGCGCTTGGGCCGGGTCCGCCACGCGAGTTCCACGACCAGCCAGACCCAGATCGGACAGGCATGATGCAAGCGTCGGCGCGTACGCCTTCGCAAACGCTTCGATGCGGGTCCAGGCGTTGAGAGTTCGAGTCGCAAAGGCGCCGTCATCAACGGAAGCCGAGTATGTCAGACCTTGGCCTGCGGCAATCCAGAGCCCCGCGCGGTCGGGCGATAGCTTGAGCTGACGCTGCGCTTCGATATCGACGCCGATACGCCCCGCCCGGCACACGGCGATCAAAAGAAACGGACCGGTATCCGACAGGCTGAAATTGACGTCGGCAGAGGGAAGCCGAGGGCGACCTCCGGCAGTGTAGACGAACGGCTGACCTCGACCAGCCAATCCGCCATGCGGCTCCAGTAGAATACGCAGCGCGACGCGCGATGCCGTCCATTGCCGCGATTGTTCGGTGCTCGTCAGGCGCGCCGCGCGCTCGCGCTCATCGGGGCTCAGCCGCGGTGTTGCCGCCTCGATCGCGAGCAGTGTCGGAGTAAGTGCATCCAGATCGGCCAACCAAATCTGCGGCCAGCCGGGCTTATCGTTCGATTGGCTCGGCCGGCCATACATCAGCGTCCGGCGCGCGCGCGCGCCGATGCTGGCTTTTGCATCTCGCGCTCACCGTCTTCTCCCCGCAGAATGAGCCGGCATTGTTGCAGTTCGGCCGCCAATGCCCGTAGCTGCTTGTGCAATTCGGAAGCCCTCGATGCGGCATTGCGATCGCGGCCAAAATTCCGGCCCTCCAGTGGAGCGGCCTTGTCTTTCCGGAACGCCTCCTTGGCGCCCGCCGGCGAGCGCGCACCAGGCGACTTTGGTGGTGACAACGCCCGCCCACTGCTGGTTTCCTGCCGCAACTTTCGGGCAGGTGTCGCGGGTTGGACGGAGGGGGCTGGCTCCACCTGTTTCGGTGGCGGTACATGCCAGCACGACTTGACGTGGTCGAGGCCCTGTTCACGCAATATTTTCTGCACACCCTTGATGGTGTAACCCTCGCGATGCAGCAGGAAGCGAATCCCACGCAACAGATCGAGGTCGTCGGGCCGATAGTAGCGCCGGCCGCCGCCACGTTTCATCGGGCGAATCTGCGGGAATTTGTTTTCCCAGAAACGCAGCACATGTTTCTGGACCGCGAGTTCATCGGCGACTTCGCTGATGGTTCGAAATGCTTCAACCGCTTTTGCCATGGCCCACTTTCAATCCGCATCCCTCATACCCGGCGCCTTCGATCGACGGTCATCGTACTAACACGAGTCGCGATCTTCGGGAGCGACCGCTGCGCGAGTTTTGCCCAGGTTGAACTAGGATCGACGCCGAAAGATCAATGACAAATTGTTGACCGGCATTTCCTCGATGAGCGGGGCCGAGAAGCCATGGCCAGCCGCCAGCGATGAGACTTTCTCGAGTTCCCGCACACCCCACGCCGGATTTCGGCTTTGCAGCTCCTGATCGAACGCTGCGTTGCTTGCGGCAGTATGCGCGCCACCCTTTCGAAACGGCCCATAGAAGTAAAGCAATCCGCCGGTGGACAGGATGCGGGAAGCGCCACACACCAATCCCACGGCCGCGTCCCAGGGAGCAATGTGGACCATGTTGATGCAGATTACGGCATCGGCGTGAGCAATGGGCCAAGTCTGCGCCGCGGCATCAATCGCAATTGCTGGTTGGACGTTGGTCAGTCCGCGTTCAGCGACCCAGGCGTCGATACTGGCTCTCGCAGCATCGTCGGGATCGCTCGGCTGGTAGACCAGCTCCGCAACGCTGGCGCCCGCAAAGTACGTGATGTGCTCGCCCGATCCGCTGGCAATCTCGAGGACGAGACCAGATTTCGGCAGGTGCCTCCGCAGCACGTTGAGGATGGGATCTCTGTTGCGAAGTGCGGACGGCGCGTAGCGTCTGGGATCGTCGCTCATGTACATCCTAACTCCAATCAGCCGACCTGCCGGCAATGGGTTTCCCGGATTGCCAGCGTGCACAGCAGCCCGACTACGGTGCCAGCTATCAGTGTTGCCAAAGCGAACCGGTAGGCCGCCGCATCATAAACCCGGGCGCCCGCGACCGTTTGTCCGTTCCATGCAAGATCGAGCAACCAGCCGATCAGTGGTTGGTATAACGCGCCCGCGCCCGTCACCAGGGCGTTGACAAAGCCGATCGCTGTGCCGCTCAGCGCGGCCGGATTGTGCTCCCGCGCGGCGGCAAACGCGATGATCTGCGCCGATCCTCCGAAGCCACAAAGCAAGCAAAGCGCGGTGATGGCGCCCACGGACAGGCCGGGCACGTAGACGGTCGTCGTTATGCTCACGGCGCACAGCAGGACGCCCGCAACAAACGGCGGGCGCCGCCGACCCATGCGATCCGAGAGCCAGCCG
>JBGTIU010000217.1:0-8356 GCA_041745515.1 Hyphomicrobiaceae bacterium
CCGACCGTGGTTGAGAGTGGGGACGAAGCGGCGCCGACCACAAAAGTTTTGCGCGGGTCAGCGTCCGTCAAGGCTTCCCCCGTCGACGGTCCGGTCCGCACGCAGTTGATCCGCGGCAAGCAATCGGTTGTCCGCGGCCAATTCGAGCGCGATCCCGTCGTCGGTTGGCTGGTGGTTGTCGGCGGGCCGGGCCTCGGCTCGTTCCGCCCAGTGTTCGAAGGCAACAACTCGGTCGGCCGGTCGCCCGACCAGCGCGTGCATCTCGATTTCGGCGACGACACCATTTCGTCCGAGGAACAAGCCTACATAAGATATGACTCGGCAGAACGCTCCTTCCTGTTCGTGCCCAATCTGGCGAAGACCAACATCGTGTCGGTCAACGGCAAACGCCCGACCGGCGCCGTGCCATTGGCAGGTATGGATGTGATCGTGATGGGGCGCACGCAGTGTGTGTTCGTGCCATTCTGTGGGCCGGAGTTCGACTGGTCGGAGCTCACAGACGCGAAGCCGTGATGTCTGCAATTACTCCGGCACGCTTCGAGTTTGGCAGATGCGCCTCTCAAGGCGCGCGCAACTATCAGGAAGACACGGCGGAAATCTGGCGTGCAGCCGCCGAGCATCAGACGGGGGGCGCCCCTGCTGTCGCGGTATTGGCCGATGGTATGGGAGGGCACGCAGGTGGCGCCCTCGCCAGCAGGCTGGTTTGCGAGACCTTCATAACGTCATTCAGCGAAGCCGATGGAGATATGAACAGCCGGCTGGCCAGAGCGCTTGACGCGGCGAACCGGCGTTTGTCCGCCGAAGTTCTCGGTGATCCCGGGCTGTCGGGCATGGGCTCGACGCTGGTGGGGGCGGTGTTCAACGAATCCGGATTGAGCTGGGTGAGCGTTGGCGACAGTCCGCTTTATCTCTATCGACGCGCGGAGATCGCGCTTCTGAACGAGGATCATTCGCTGGCGCCGGCTCTCGACAAGCTGGCGGCGGAGGGCCAGATCACGCTGGAGCAGGCGCGCAACGATCATCGCCGGCATATGCTGCGATCGGCAGTGACCGGCGAGGAGTTGGATCTCGTCGATCTCTCGAAAGCGCCATTGCCGCTTGAGCCCGGCGACTATGTCATCGTGGCGAGCGACGGCATCCATACGCTGGAGACATCCGAGATGGCACGGATCATAGGCGCCTATGCCGGTGATGGTCCGCAGGCGGTGGCCGATGCACTCGTCCGCGCCGTCGACAGCGCTCGCGAGAGGCATCAGGACAACACGACGGTCGTCGCCGCGCGACTCCAGCCGGCGGCTTGACGGGCCGTGCTTGAGCAGCTTTGAACTTTAGCCGTCAAGACCGGTCGATTCTCGGGCTTACTGTATCCTCGTCAGCAATCGTCAGGCACCGATCTTCATGTCGATCCTTGCACGCCTTCATCACGTGACGCGCTACACCTACGATCGCCCCGTGGCGCTTGGCCCCCAACTGATCCGCTTGCGTCCGGCACCGCACAGCCGCACGAAAATCCTGAACTACAGCCTCAAAGTCGAACCACGGCCGCACTTTGTAAACTGGCAGCAGGATGCCGCCAGCAACTGGATCGGTCGGTTTGTGTTCCCCGAACCAACCACGTTCTACGCCATCACGGTCGATTTGCTGGCCGACATGGCGGTGGTCAATCCGTTCGATTTTTTTGTGGAGGAAGACGCAGAAAAACTGCCGCTCAACCTTCCTCCCGAACTGAAGGCTGACCTCATCGCCTATACGGCACCGGAGCCCGCCGGACCATTGCTGTCCGCGTTCGTAGCCGCGATCGATATGGCAGCGAAGCCCACCGTCGACTTTCTGGTCGGATTCAATCACCGGCTGCAGCAGACGATCCGTTATCTCGTGCGCCTGGAGCCCGGCGTGCAGACGCCAGATGAAACTTTGCGGCTCCGCTCCGGCTCTTGTCGAGATACTGCCTGGTTGATGGTGGAGGCACTTCGGCACCTGGGGTTCGCTGCGCGCTTCGTTTCAGGCTATCTTATTCAGCTCAAGCCCGACCTGCAGGCGCTTGAAGGGCCGGCCGGGACCGATCATGATTTCACCGACCTGCACGCCTGGGCTGAGGTCTACCTGCCCGGCGCTGGATGGATCGGGTTCGATCCAACGTCCGGTCTGCTGGCAGGCGAAGGACATATTCCTCTCGCGGCGACGCCGCACTATCGCTCCGCGGCGCCGATCTCCGGCCTGGTCGGCGCAGCCAAGGTCGATTTCAAGTTCGAGATGACGGTGGCCCGCGTCGACGAGCGGCCGCGCGTTACCGCGCCCTTTTCCGACGCGACCTGGAGCAAACTGGAAGCTCTCGGCCACAAAGTGGATGCCGATCTCGCGGCCCAGGATGTGCGGCTCACCATGGGAGGCGAGCCAACATTTGTGTCGATCGATGATTACGAGTCGGACGAGTGGAACACGACGGCCGTCGGCCCCACCAAGCGCGATATTTCAGACAAGTTGATACGCTCCCTTCGTGACCGCTTCGCGCCGGGTGGCTTCCTGCACTACGGCCAGGGCAAATGGTATCCGGGTGAAAGCCTTCCGCGCTGGACGTTCGCACTGTACTGGCGGAAAGACGGCAAACCGATTTGGCATGACCCCGACCTGATTGCGCTCGAAAACACTCCGGCGGTAGCGACAATCGAAGGCGCGCGCCTCTTGGTCGCCGGCGTCGCGGATCGACTGGGCGTTGCCACGGATAACGCAGTCGAGGCGTTCGAAGATCCAATGCAGTGGATCGCGAAGGAGGCGAACCTTCCCGCCAATGCCAATCCTTACGATACCAAGCTCGACGATGCGGAAGCCCGCGCGCGCTTCGCCCGTGTTTTTGAACGCGGCCTGGATAAGCCCTCGGGCTACGTGCTGCCAATTCAGCGCACCGGCGACGGTGTTGGCGAGCCGGGAATTCAACGGGCGCATGAAAAGGTGCAGCCGTGGAACGCGCAGGCGACCGCCGGTCGTTGGGTCAGCGAACGATGGAAATTGCGTCGGCAGCGATTGTTTTTGATGCCGGGAGACAGCCCGGTCGGCTATCGACTGCCGTTGGCGAGCCTGCCGTGGCTGCCGGCGTCCGAGCGTCCGCAGATTGCCGATCCGGACCCGTTTGCACCGCGTCGACGCCTGCCCGACCAGGCGGCCGTCGTGCAGGCATTCCGCCGCACCGGTGTTTCCCCGGATGCGCTGAGCGGCGAACGTCAGGAACGCGTGGAGCAGACGATTGGCGATGGCAACGCCGTGCGCACTGCACTGTCCGTGGAGCCGCGCGACGGCCGCCTCTGCGTGTTCATGCCGCCGGTCGAAGAGCTGGAAGATTATCTTGAACTGCTGGCCGTGATCGAGGCGACAGCAGCCGACCTGAAACTGCGCGTCCACATCGAGGGGTATCCGCCGCCGCTTGATCCGCGCATCGATGTGATCAAAGTGACACCGGACCCCGGCGTCATCGAGGTCAACGTGCAACCGGCCGCGACCTGGCAGGCCTGCGTCGATACAACTCGCGGTCTCTACGAAGATACGCGCCTGGTTCGGCTCGGCACCGAGAAGTTCATGATGGATGGACGCCACACCGGTACCGGCGGCGGCAACCACGTGGTGGTAGGTGGTGCGGCACCAGCCGATAGCCCGTTCCTGCGGCGCCCGGATCTGCTGAAAAGCGTCGTGCTGTACTGGCAGCGGCACCCATCGCTATCCTACCTGTTCTCCGGCCTTTTCATCGGCCCAACGAGCCAGGCGCCGCGCGTCGATGAAGCCCGTCACGATGCGTTGTACGAGCTCGAGATCGCGTTCGAGCAGATTGCCGCTGGGGGCCCGGGAATGCCGGCGAAGCCCTGGCTGGTCGATCGCCTGTTCCGGCACTTGCTCGCTGATCAGACCGGCAACACTCATCGCACCGAGATCTGCATCGACAAGCTTTATTCTCCTGACGGTCCGACCGGACGTCTCGGGCTGGTCGAGTTCCGATCGTTCGAGATGCCGCCGGACGCGCGCATGAGCCTTGCCCAACAGTTGTTGATCCGCGCGCTCATCGCCTGGTTCTGGCGCGAGCCGCAAACTGGTTCATGCGTTCGCTGGGGCACGACGCTGGCGGACCGGTTCATGCTGCCGCATTTTGTATGGGCTGATTTCCAGGATGTGCTCGCTGACCTCGCGCGGGCCGGCTACGCTATCGATCCGGGGTGCTTCGAGGCGCAGCGCGAATTCCGGTTTCCCTTCTATGGTGCCATCGAGCACGGTGGCGTGAAGCTCGAGATCCGCCACGCGCTGGAGCCTTGGCACGTGCTCGGCGAGGAGGGCACCGGGGCTGGAACAGTGCGGTTCGTCGACAGTTCGGTCGAGCGGCTGCAGGTTGGAGCGGAAGGCATCAACCTGGCGCGGCACGCTATCACATGCAACGGCCGGATGGTGCCATTGAACTCTACCGGCCAGAACGGCACCTATGTCGCGGGAGTTCGCTTCAAGGCGTGGGCGCCGCCCTCGGCATTGCACCCGAACCTGCCCGTGCAGGCCCCATTGACTTTTGACATCGTCGATCGCTGGAACAAGCGCTCGCTTGGCGGCTGCGTCTATCACGTCGCCCATCCCGGGGGCCGCAACTACGAAACCTTCCCGGTCAATGCCTATGAAGCTGAAGCCCGTCGTTTGGCTCGGTTCGAAGCTCACGGCCACACCCCGGGGGAAATCAACCTGCCAAAGGACGAGCGCTCGGCCGAATTCCCGTGCACGCTCGACCTGCGCCGGCCGCAAAAGAGCTGACCAATGATGCCTGCGCCAGGCCTCGCGGGTTATCGCCCCGACGCTGATCGCTACGATGAGATGGTAGATGACGCGGGGCATGTGAGGGCCCGCTACGCGGCACTCTCCCCCGCGTTCGGTCGAACCGCGACCGCGCCGCCGTTGCTGCTCGACGAACGCGAATGGCGCTTGATCGAATCTGGGATTGCGCAGCGGGCGCGCTTGCTGGAAACCGTGCTGGCGGACGCTTATGGCGCACAGTTGCTCTGTCGTGACGGCATTGTTCCGGCCGCAGCGCTCACTCGGAGCGCGGATTTTCTGCGCCCGCTGTTGGGGATCAGCCCGGCGGGCGGACGTCATCTGTTGGTCTATGCGGCTGACCTCGGGCGCGATCGCGGCGGCATGTGGCGCGTCCTGCGGGACCGCACGCAGGCGCCGACAGGCTTCGGCAATACGGTGCAAAGCCGCAAGGCAACACTGCAAGCGTTTGCCGATGTCGCGGTCCATCTCGATATTTGTGAGATCGAACATTTCTTTCACACGTTGAACGGTACGCTGCGAGGGAACGGCCGCGATGGCAATGTCTGCGTTTGGACGCCGGGACCGTTCAGCGAGAATTTCAGCGAGCACCAGATGCTGGCGCGGCTGCTGAGCCTGCGTCTCGTCGAGGGCGGCGACCTTCTGGTGCAGGGGTCGCAGCTTTTTGTGCGTACCATAGCGGGTCTCGAACCCATTCACGCCGTTCTGCGGCGTCTCGATGGCGACTTTGCGGATCCGCTGACATTGAACGCCCGGTCGCGCCTCGGAGTACCCGGGCTTACGCAGGTCATCCGCGCCGGCAATGTCGTGATTGCCAACAGTTTGGGAGCCGGGCTGGCGGAATCGCGATCACTGGCCCCCTATCTCGATGCAATCGCGCGCCATCTGATGCGTGAAAAGCTGTCTCTGCAGCTTGGTGACGTGACCGAAGCTGCATCGACAATGCCCGTATGGGACGGCACGAAAATATCGCCGCGACCGGTAACGCTCCGCGTATTTGCCGTCAGCACGCCTGATGGCTGGCAAGTGATGCGCGGCGGTGTCGCTCAGCTGGGGGACAGAAGCAGGACTGTTGCCGCCGATGTTTGGGTACTCGACCGAGCGTATCGCAAGCCGCCGCCTTGCATACTCGCGGCCGGATCGTGCAAGCAACTGACGAGCCGCGTCGCCGATCACCTGTTCTGGTTCGGGCGTTACTTCGAGCGGGCGGTAGGTGTCGCACTTGTCCTCCAAGCCCTTGAAACCCGGCTGGTGACCGAGATGCCTGCGGCCGGTTGGAGCGAGACACTCGACTTGGCTCAATTGCTCGGTGCTTGGGGCGCGGCACCTTACGCGGATCGGCGGGTTGCTGCGGCAATTGCATCATCGGCGCATGACTATGTCGGCAGCTTGCCGTGGCTGCTCAATGCAGCACGTCTCAATGCCAATTGCATAGCGGGCGAACTCCTGCCTCAAGCAGTCGCCGACGATCTGGCCGATCTGATCAATGCCATCCGGATTCGGACCATCGAGCAGAGAGCGGTGACGATCGACCGGCTGCAAGCGATGCAGGTGGCGCTAGCGAGCCATAGGCGCGACGATCATGCGACAGCCTTTCTGCAGATCGGTCGTCACGTCGAGCGTGCGATCATCGGCTGTAGACTTGCCGAGCGATACGCCATTGGCCCCGCATCGCAGATTGCCGGAGCCGACGCTCTGGCGCTCGAAATCCGGCGTGGAGACGTCCAGTCGCGGGCAACCGCTCCGTCGTCATTGTTCGATCGGTTGATTGGCGCTGTAACGGCGCCAACGTCCATTGCTTTCGATATTGAAGTCCTTCGGACCGCAAGCAGCGCACTGCCGGCAATCGCTCATGCCGATCAGGATGTTGTCGCAGCTTGTAATACCACGGCCGGGCTCGCCATTAATATCATCGACAAGACATCCGCCGAGGCGCTGCTGCCGCTTCTGGAATCGAAGCTCATCGGCTTCGGCGATCTGGTCTCGTCCGCCTACCTGACGCGACGCGATCCGACGCCGGCCGTGCTTGGGGCTGCGCCTCGATGAAATACGATGTGCAACATGGAACGCATTACGAATACCGGTCAATCGTACCGCTTGCCAAGCATGTGTTGCGCCTGACCCCGATCAGCAATGCGACACAGACTGTGCTTGCCACATCATTGTCGATCGAGCCGCCGCCCGCCGAACGGCACGAGATTATCGACGCTTTCGGCAATCGGGCGACCGAGATCACCATCGATACCGACCACCGTTCGTTGAGCATTCGCGGTCGCGACAGCATCATCGTTCATGCCCGTGCAAACGTCGAGATGGAGCGGACACAACCGTGGGAAACGGTTGGCTGTGATGCAATGGCAAGCTTCGACTTGGGAGCGCATTCGCCGGCGCATTTCGTCTTCCCTAGTCGCCTGGCCGGGCCGCTGCCGCAGATCAGTGACTATGCGCGGTCGAGCTTTGGCGCCGGGCAGCCGGTTCTCATCTGTGCCATGGATCTGATGCGGCGCATGCGCCAGGATTTCGTCTACGATCCTGCCGCGACCGATGCGGCAACGCCGGTCGGCGATGCGTTCGCATGGCGCCGAGGCGTCTGTCAGGATTTTGCCCACGTCATAATTTCGGCGTTGCGGGCAGTGGGCGTGCCGGCGGCCTACGTCAGCGGATATTTGGCAACGTCGCCGCCGTCAGGGCAGCCGCGTCTGCTCGGTGCTGACGCCATGCACGCATGGGCGAGGGTGTGGTGTGGACGCGAGCACGGATGGGTCGACCTCGATCCGACCAACGGGGTGGTCGTCGATCAGGGGCATGTGACTGTCGCAGTCGGACGCGACTTCGCCGACGTGGCGCCAGTGGGCGGTGTTGTCATTTCGTCGGCAGGCCACAGCCTCGCGAGCTGGGTCGATGTGGCCGGGACAGATGAGTCACGATGAGGTTTGTCAGCGTGAGATGACCGCCGTTCCGGTCTGCCCGTTGGAAGCTTGCCAATGGATCGTATCGCCGTCGCGGCGCAGGGCGAAGCACTGCTCTTTGGCATCCATCCATGTGCGCCAGCGCTGGCACAGTTTCTCACGCGCGAGCCACCAAGTTCCATTGTCGTGCGGGCTACCCGTATACTGGACGAGTTTCAGTGCCCGGGCACGCATCGTGCCGTCCGCAGCGTAGTTGATCGGCAGCGCGCCGAGGGGTGTGTCAAGGGTGACGGTGCGGCCCGAGATTGCCTCGCGCAGCCGTTCGCCGGCCAGCGGACTGTCGGCATGGACGAGCGTCGGCAGCACAATAGAGATCGCGGCGACCCCAGCAAGCATTGCAAGTCTGATCAATTGAGCCCCCTGTGATTAATCCAAGGCGGGGCCATACGGGAGCGTGTAGGGCGAGAATATGGCGCGCTTCCCCGCGAAAGCCGGAAATACTCGTGTTCTGCGTGCCGCGCTGCCGCTTTCCGAGCCTTCCGGCCATATTGCCGCAGTGCACAATTTGTACTACGACTGCGCCGCATCGGATCGCGGGCTACCGCGGGATCTGCCGCCAGCCGCAAGGGACAAGGCCCGCATGAGTGCGCAGG
>JBGTIU010000218.1:0-11933 GCA_041745515.1 Hyphomicrobiaceae bacterium
GCGGCGGTGTCGCCGGCGGCTGTAGCCGTGCCTGTCCAACCGCCCGCGCCGCAGCCCGTTGCACCTTTACCTGCGGCCCGCGCGCAACCGCCTTGGGTGACGCAAGTCGAAACGGCAGTCTTCGTGGCGCCCGATTTGCGCGCTGCAACAGCAATGCCGGGTTGGCTGGAAGCGTTGAGTTTTCTGGTCCTGGCGGCCGCTGTGTTGGGGGCTAGCGCGGCGCTTTGGTTGCGGCAAAGTCAACGTCTCAACCCGTCTACCCCGCCTCGTCCGTTCGCTGCCGCTGTCGGCGTTGCCGCCGATTTGCCGGATGGACAGCGCGCCGGAGCCCTTCAGGTCAAAGCCGACGGTCAGATGGTACAGATCCGTGCCGCACTTGATCGGTTGGCGTCGGTGCCACCGTTGCGCAATGCGCTGGCTCGCGAATTGGCCGGCTCCGAGCGGCGTCTTTCGATCCTGCTCAATGCGACCCCGGCCAAGGCCGCAACCGAGCTCGATGCTTGGCGGCGCGCCTGCAGCCGGATGGAGCGCGTCGTCCACGACCTCGACCGCCTCAAGCAGATCACCGATGGCGCGGTCAGGAGTTTGACGGGATTGACGCAGCGGCGTGCCCTGCCGCGCGACGTGGCCGAGGCCTACGAGGTGCTCGGCGTCAATCCCGGCGTCAGCGAACACATACTGAAGAAGCTCGTCGATGCCTTGCGCGTGAGCTGGCATCCCGACCTCAGCACCGGCGACGAAGACCGCGAGCTGCGAAATGCGCGCATCAAGGAGATCAACGTTGCCTGGGATCTGATCATCGGCAAGCGGATCGCCGAATAGCGGCGCCCTGGCGACCGATCTGGACGGATCGAGGTGGGCGAGGCAGTAATGGGACTTCAGTCGCCACCATAGGCCCCCCATGACCCGTATCGGTTTCTACTCCGGCTCGTTCGATCCCGTCACGCTTGGCCATCTCGACGTCATCACTCGTGCGATGGCGCTCGTCGACGTGCTCATCATCGGTATCGGCGTTCATCCGGGCAAGGCGCCGCTGTTCACGGCAGCTGAAAAGGTCGAGATGCTGAAGAGCGACGTCAAGCCGATCGCCCGGAAGGCTGGCGCTGCATTCGACATCCTCACGTTCGATCGGCTGACCGTCGACGCGGCGCGTTCGGTGGAGGCGCGCGTGATCTTTCGCGGTCTGCGCGATGGCACCGATCTTGATTACGAGATGCAGATGGCCGGCATGAACGGCGCGATGATGCCGGCCATCGGCACGGTTTTTCTCCCGGCTTCGCCGGGTGTGCGCCATATCACGGCGACCCTGGTCCGGCAGATCGCAATGCTCGGCGGCGATGTCGGCACGTTCGTCACGCCCGCAGTTGCCAAGCGGCTGAAGGCGAAAGCAACCGCCAAAGCCTGATGCGGTCAGGAAGCCGCACGGTACAGCCGCGCCGAAAGTTTGGGCTGGCGGAATGAGGTCGACGGGTCAACCAGCATGCCGCTCTTTATGCCCTGGCGGCCGAGCAGCATGCGGTACGCCATACCTTCGCGGTTTGTCAGCGTCACCTCGATCTCCCAGCTCAATGATCCCATGATCACTCCGGTGCGGATCACGAACCGCATTTCCTTGTCGCCGTTGGAGCTGGTCACCTCGCGGCGGTCGATGACGGCGGCCGTGCAATAGCGCTCGATGTCGTCGCGGCCCGGGATCGGGTGAATGCCGAAACGGACCCGGCGGCTGCTCCCAGGTCCGAAAGGTTCTATGACGAAGGCATGCAAGGCGGACGTCTTTGCACCGGTGTCGATTTTGGCTCGGATCGCGGGCAATTCGAGAGCCGGCAAAGCAAGCCACTCTTCCCATCCCATGATGAAGGGGGCGCTCTTTGTCGGGCGTCCGGGCGGTTGGCTCATAGGCTTGGAGGTAACTCATGTCGTGCGCAGCGGCAATCGCGAGACTGTGATCCAATGCCTCGAGTGACTGCATTACCGTGCGGCGAACAAAGGGTTGAACTGCTTGTCTCAAAATTCGACAACCGAGCGCCTGCATCCACCAGCCCGCGCGCAACGTGTGTGCGGGCAGTGGGCCGCGATCGCAGCCGGCCTGGCGATTGCCGCAGCAACGATCCTTGCGAACCGCCACCGCTTCGATTGGGCCTTCGAGCTGAGCCGGATTCCGGCGATCGAATTTGCGATCGGGCTCAGCCTCGCCGGACTGCTGATCATGCCATTGCCGCGGCTGATCGAGCGGACGGGTCGGCTCGACGTTATCATCCAACACCGACTGCTGTTGGCGGTCATCGTGGTTGGGATCGCTCTTCGCGGCGTCCTGTTCGCGACCGAGCCCATACTCGAAGACGACTACTATCGCTATCTGTGGGACGGTGGCGTGGCGGCGCACGGGATCAATCCATATGCGCTTGCACCAAGCGAAGCTCCTCACGAACCAGAAGGGGCTATCATCAGCCGGCTCGCGAGCGACGCCGGCATTGTTCTCGAACGCATCAATCACCCCGACCTCAAGACCATCTATCCGCCCGTTGCACAGGCGGCGTTTGCATTGGCTCACTGGATCAAGCCGTGGAGCATGACGGCGTGGCGGTCGGTCTGCCTCGGCGGGGAACTGGTGACGCTCGGCCTGCTGATTGCGCTGCTGAATGCAACAGGGCGGTCGCCTTTGTGGGTCGCGCTCTACTGGTGGAATCCGCTGGTCATCAAGGAGCTGGTCAACTCCGCTCACATGGAAGCAATCGTGCTGCCGCTGGTGTTTGGCGCCTTGCTTCTCGGTGTGAAACGCTGGCCGGTCACGTCTGTCGCGATCCTGGGGCTTGCCATCGGCGCTAAAGTCTGGCCGGCCATGCTCGCGCCGCTGCTGCTGCGGCCGCTGCTCGGTGACCCGAAACGGCTGTTCGCAGCCGTGCTGTTGCTTGGCAGCATGACGGCGCTGTGGGCAATGCTGCCGTTGCTCGGTGGACTGGACGCGACTTCCGGCTTCGTCGCCTACGCCTCGTACTGGAAGACCAACAGCGCATTGTTTCCGGCGCTGGAGCGGCTGGTCTCCAGTCTGCTTGCCACGGCTGCCCTGGATGCGGAGGGGGCAGGGCAGATCGTACGCGGCATCGTTGTGCTGGCCGTCGGCGCAATTGCCCTGCGGCTCGCCGCCAGGCCGTGGGCCAGCGCATTGGAATTGATGCGCAGAGCCAGCATCATGAGCGCCGCGCTGTTCCTGCTGTCCCCTGCGCAGTTTCCCTGGTACGCGACGTGGACGCTTCCGTTCCTGTGTTTTCTGCCGTCGCTCGCCTTGCTCGGCCTCACCGTGACGCTGCCATTTTACTACGCGTCGTTCTATTTTCATCCGCGCGACATTTACTACGTATTTCGTGACTATCTCGTCTGGCTGATCTGGTTGCCCATCTGGAGTGGTTTGATGATTGAAGGGTTGCGATATCGGCGCACGACCGGCGCAAGTGAAACTGCAAATGCGTAACGGATGTCGTGTCGGTGTCGTCATCCCGGCCCTCAACGAGGCGGACGCCATTGGCAGCGTCATCGCCGAAATCCCGGGTTGGGTCGATAGCATCGTTGTTGCCGACAACGGATCGACGGACGGGACTGGCGATGTGGCACGCGCAGGCGGTGCGATTGTTGTTCGCGAGTCCGAGCCTGGCTACGGCGCGGCCTGCCTCGCCGGCATCGGCGCGCTGGAACCGGTCGATATCGTTGTGTTCGTCGATGGTGACTACAGCGATTTTCCAGCCGACATGGGCGATCTGGTTGATCCGATCGCGAACGGAATCGCCGATTTCGTCGTTGGCTCGCGCGCGACCGGCGCTCGCGAGCGTGGAGCGCTGACGCCACAGCAGATGTTCGGAAATTGGCTGGCGACGACGCTGATTGCGGTGGTCTGGGGCGCACGTTACTCCGATCTTGGGCCATTTCGCGCGATCCGCGCCAACAGCCTGAAAGCGCTCGCCATGGCCGATCGCGATTACGGCTGGACGGTCGAGATGCAGATCAAGGCAGCCGAACACAAGCTCCGCTGGCAGGAGGTGCCGGTCCGCTATCGCCGCCGCATCGGTGTTTCCAAGATCTCAGGCACACTGAAGGGCACGATCAAGGCCGGAACGAAAATCCTGCTCATCATCGGACGGCATGCGCTACGCAGCCGCCGGGCGGCAACACAAAGTTGAGTTTGATCCCTTCTTTTGCCCTCTCCCCGTTTTGACGGGGAGAGGGAAAAGCCGCCCAATGCGAACGCTCTGCCAATTGACCGGCGATGCCGCTTTGCCTATCTCACGGCCATGGCGAAACTCCCGATCATTCAACTTCCAGACCCGCTGCTGCGGACGGTCTCGACACCAGTCGAGCGCGTCGACGACGATATGCGGCGGCTGATCGCCGACATGTTCGAGTCTATGTATGCCGCGCCCGGTGTCGGGCTCGCCGGCATCCAAGTGGCAGTGCCGCGTCGCCTGCTGGTGCTCGACGTCGCCGATGAGGACGACGCACCAAGACCGATCGCGATGATCAACCCGCGGATATTGACGCTGGGACCGGAGCTTCGTATTCATGAAGAAGGCTGCCTATCGATCCCCGACACGCTCGTCGAGATCGAGCGGCCTTCGACGGTGCGGGTGCAGTATCTCGATGACAAGGGCAAGCTGCAGGAACTCGACGCCGAAGGGCTCCTGGCCACTGCGATCCAGCATGAGATCAATCATCTTGATGGGCGCCTGATCATCGATTTTCTCTCGCGGCTCAAGCGCGACATGGTGATCCGCAAGTTCCGCAAGATCGCCAAAGCAGGACCGGTCGCATGAGCCTGCGCATCGTGTTCATGGGATCGCCGGCGTTCGCGGTGCCGACGCTGGCCGAGATCATCGCGGCCGGGCACGACGTGCTGGCCGTCTATTCGCAACCGCCTCGTCCGGCCGGGCGTGGACAGGACGAGCGGTTCCAACCGGTTCACGCGTTTGCCGAGAAGGCAGGACTGCGGCTGGTTACGCCGCGCACCTTGAAAACCGCCGACGCGCTGGAGCAGTTCCGGGCACACCAGCCGGATGTTGCGGTGGTGATTGCCTACGGCTTGATGCTACCGCCAGCCATTCTCGCCTGCCCCAGCCTCGGCTGCCTCAACATGCACGCCTCCGCATTGCCGCGATGGAGAGGGGCGGCTCCAATTCAGCGCGCGGTAATGGCGGGTGATACCGAAACCGCGGCTAACGTGATGCGCATGGAGGCCGGGCTCGACACAGGACCGGTGTGCCTCACCGAGCGCGTTACGATCGGCCCGGACATGACAGCCGGCGCGCTGCACGATCAGTTGTCGACGCTGGGCGCCGGGCTGATGGTACGGGCGTTGGCGGAGCTCGAACGCGGCAGCCTGGTTTTCACCGCGCAAAGCACGGTCGGCATCACCTACGCCCACAAGATCGACAAGGCGGAAACCCGTATCGATTTCAATCGCGACGCTACGCTCACGCACAATCACATTCGCGGCCTGTCGCCCCATCCTGGTGCATGGTTCGAGGCAGGCGCGGGGCAGAAGCGCGAGCGTATCAAGGTGCTCCGCAGCGAACCGGCAAGCGGAGCGGGAGCACCGGGCACAATTCTCGACGGGCGCCTGACGGTGGCCTGCGGGCATGGCGCGGTCCGGCTGATCGAGCTCCAGCGCGCGGGCAAGCGGCCGATGCCTGCGGCCGAACTGTTGCGCGGCTTTGCGCTCGATCCAGGCGTGACACTCAACTCTGCCGAATGACAATATAGGCGCCAGATAGGCGCTAAAGTAACCATTGGGCACCTTCTACACTGTCGACGCGGACTTGGGCGGCGGTGGTGAGGCCATTGTCCGATGGTAGTGCCTGTAACGATTAACCCTCGATGCAGGTTTGAGGCACGCCGGGACGTGTCAGTAGTTATCGTTATAAACAAGCGTTGAATCAGCCAGATAATGGAGTTGTGTAATGCTGCGTCTGAGTACGTTCTGCTGTGCCGTGCTGGCGTTCGTCGGTTTCGCCGCATCCGCGCACGCCAGCGATGACGGCCTGATCCGGATCGAGCCTCGCCCCTACTATGGCGCGGTTGTTACAATCGAGCACAATGTGCGTGTGTTCCGCCCGCTGCCGACGCCGCGGCTGACGATCATCAATCCCAACCGGACGCCGCTCAATGTGAGCTTCAATCACACGGTTGAACATCGCAGCGCCGTCCATGTCGCCGCCGGCAATGACGGGGCGACATATGGCGGCCCGGCCATCTACAGCAGCGGCCATGGCGGCTATGCCTTCGGTGGCAACGTGCATCGGCCGCATAAGCAGCGACTTCACGGTGAGCCGGTCGGCCCCCGGCGTCACACGCATCGGCCCAGACAGCCGCACCATTGATGCGGCGCAATCCAATTTTCCATCTCCGGGCCCCTTTACCTGTTGGGATGCGGCGCGGCTGAGACAGGTAAAGATCCGGACAAACACGCCTCCCTGCGGTCGACGTGGTTTTCCGGAACGCGTGCGTGTGGCCGCATTCGATCTTGTGAGGCGCGAGGCGAGCGACTAGACCGGCCCGAGTGTCAGCTTCGGACCGCAAGAGCAGTATGCCGCGCTATCGTTTGACCATCGAGTATGACGGGACGTCGTTTGCCGGCTGGCAGAAGCAGCCGAGTGTGGCGTCCGTGCAGGCGGCGTTGGAGTCGGCATTCCATAAATTCACCGGCGAGGTCGTCGACGTGCGCGGGGCTGGGCGGACCGATGCCGGAGTTCATGCCTTGGGCCAGGTGGCTCACGTCGATCTGGCCCGCGTGTGGCCGTCGCTCAAGATCCGCGAGGCGTTGAATTTTCATCTGCAACCGCATCCGATCGCGATCGTCACCTGCGAGAATGCAGCAGACGATTTCGAGGCGCGGTTCTCGGCGACATCGCGGCACTATTTGTACCGGATCTCGAATCGCCGTGCGCCACCGGTGCTCGACGCCAATCGTGTCTGGCACGTGCCATACCCGCTCGATCATGCAGCCATGCACCTGGCCGCACAGCATCTGGTCGGGCGGCATGATTTCTCGACGTTCCGGGCAGCGTCCTGCCAGGCAGCATCGGCGCTGCGCACGCTCGATGGGCTTGCCGTCGCAAGGCTTGGCGACGAAGTGCAGATCACGGCGGTCGCGCGCTCGTTCCTGCATTCCCAGGTTCGTTCCATGGTTGGCAGCTTGAAGCGCGTCGGCGAAGGCCGTTGGCGGGTCGACGATTTGGCACACGCGCTGGCGGCAAAAAATCGCGAAGCCTGCGGGCCGGTCGCACCGCCTGAGGGCCTCTATCTCGCGCGCGTCGACTATGGCACGCCAAGCGTCGCGATGCCGGACGAGGATGCCGATGGCGAGTGAGGGCTACTCGAATTTGCCTGCCGGGTCGGAGCATGGCAGCACCATCAGGAGGGGAGAGCGGTGCGCGGCCATACTCTCGTCAGGGTGAGGCGAGCAGCCGATCGATCATGGCCGGCGCGGAGCCCAGGTAATTCACCGGATTGACCAGGGCCGCCAGTTTTTCCGCATCGATGTGGCGGATGATCTCCGCATCATCCTGCAACTGCGGCAGAAGCGCCGTGCCTTGCTCGTTCGCCCGAAGGCATGCGGCGTAGACGAGGTCGTGCGCGGCGCCCCGGCCAGTGTGGACAGCCAACGCCATCATCACTGCCTCGGCAACGATCAGGCCGCCGGTGATGTCGAGATTGCGGCGCATCCTTTCGGGTTCGACAACGAGTCCGCCCAGCATGAAACGTGCCTGCTGCAAGGCGCCGGCCGTCGCGATGAAACTCTCAGGCACGGCGATCCATTCGAGATGCCAAGGCCCGGTCGCGCGCTCGTGGTCGCTCACGATCGCGTCGAGCATCAACCCGACATGTTGGCGCACCGCTTTCGATGACGCGATGATCAGCTCGCAGCCGATCGGGTTGCGCTTCTGCGGCATCGTCGACGACGAGCCGCGCCCCTCGACGAACGGCTCGAAAACTTCGCCGACTTCGGTCTGCATCATCAGCATCACGTCGGTCGCAATTTTCGCAAGGCTGCCCGTGACGAGGCCGAGGAAGCCAATTGTTTCGGCCAAGCTGTCGCGGGCGGAATGCCAGGTCATCGACGGCACGCCGAGATCGAGATCGGCCATCAGGGCATCGTGCACCGCTAGCCCTTGATCGCCGAGCGAAGCCAAAGTGCCGGCTGCCCCTGCAAACTGGCCGACCTGAACGCGTGGCCGCAGTTGCATCAGGCGCTCGCGGTTGCGGCGGATCATCGACAGCCACACCGCACACTTGTGTCCGAACGTGATCGGCAGCGCATGTTGCAGGTGCGTTCGCCCCGCCATCAGGGTCAGACGATGTTTATCCGCGAGCGTGCTCAACGTCGCGTCGAGTGCCGCGAGGTCGGTTTCGATCAACGCTAAACCGTCGCGGATCTGAAGGACGGTGGCGGTATCCATGATGTCCTGCGTGGTCGCCCCCCAGTGCAGATAGCGACCCGCGTCACCGCAAGCGCCTGCGAGCTGATGCACGACACCGACGATCGGGTAGCCGACGTTGTCGGTCTCCTGCTTGAGCCGGACGAAATCGACCCTGACCAGACCTCGGCCCCGCTCGATTGCCGCCGCCGCTTCGGGCGGGATGACGCCGAGCCTGCCCTGTACCCGGGCCAGCGCCACCTCGATGTCGATGGCGTGGCCGACAAAGGCCTCATCGCAGAAGATGGCGCGCATCGCCGGCGTGCCGAAGGCATCGCGGTAGAGTTCTGAGTCGAACACAGACGAGGGCATGGCCTGACCTTTGGCGCTGATCATGATCCGTCAAAGGACCAGGGGCTGCACTTTTTTGCAAGGCGAGGGGGTGCGCGGGTCAATCCTGGGTATTTCTTTTTCTCCTCCCCCTTTTGACGGGGGAGGAAGACGCGGCTCGGTTTTTGCCCTTCGCAAAAACCGATTGCCGCGTCAGGTGGGGGTGAAGGTCTCGACCCGTTCGTACCCCCCCACCCCGGCCCCCCCAAGGGGGGAGGGAGGGGAAAATGCGGGAACGAGGTGGGCGTCGCCCCTGGTGAACTCAATCGACCATGGCCATGAATTCCTGCCGGGTCAGCGCATTGTCGCGGAACACGCCCAGCATGCGGCTGGTGACGAGATCGGTGCCGAACTTGTTGACGCCGCGCGTCGACATGCATTGGTGATTGGCTTTGATCACCACCGCCACACCCTGTGGTTTCAACACTTTCTCGATCGTATTTGCGATCTGCGATGTCATCTTCTCCTGGATCTGCAGGCGGCGGGCATAGGCATCGACCACGCGGGCGAGCTTCGAGATGCCGACGACGCGCCCTGTCGGAATGTAACCGACCCAGGCCTGGCCGATAATCGGCGCCAAGTGGTGTTCGCAGTGGCTGCTGAACGGGATGGCGCGCAGCACGATCATTTCGTCGTAGCCTTCGACTTCCTCGAAGGTTTTTTGCAGCAGTTCCTCCGGGTCGGTGTGATAGCCGCCGAACCACTCCTCGAAGGCGCGCGCGACACGGGCCGGTGTCTCGACGAGGCCGTCGCGGCTCGGGTCTTCGCCGATCCAGCGGATGATCGTGCGGAATGCCGCTTCGACCTGCGCTCGCTCGGGGCGTTTTGCACTCGAATCAGAATTCATCGCCGCGTCCTTCTGTCAGCTGAGCTTGAGCAACACACATCTCCGATGCGAATCCGATGTTGTCAGCCCCGCGTGGCGCGCGATAGCGTACCGCTCATTCGCCTCAAACGATCATTGGAATGATAGTCATGGTTGCAAACGTCGATGTAAAGACGGCACGCCGCGAGCTTGCCGCGGCTTTCCGACTGGCCGCGCACTTCGACTTCAACGAGGGCATCTGCAACCATTTTTCCTATGCCTTGCCGACGGTGGGTGCGGCGGAGCGCTATCTGATCAACCCCTATGGTATCCACTGGTCGGAAATGCGTGGCTCTGATCTGCTGCTGATCGATGGTGACGGCCGCATATTGGAAGGCGACGGCGAGGTCGAAGCCTCCGCCCGGCACATCCACATCGCCGGCCATCGTGCCAACGCCCGGCACGCCTGCATCCTGCATGTGCATATGCCGTGGGCCACCTCGATCACGATGCTGGAGGATGGCAGGCTCGAGATGGCGCATCAGACCGCCGCGCGGTTCCATGGCCGCACGGCCTATCTGGACTTCGGCGGCATCGCGCTCGATGCGGCAGAGGGCGAACGGATCGCCGGCGCGCAACGCGACGACCCGTTCGCCGACGTGATTTTTCTCGAGCATCACGGCGTCACTGTCGGTGGACCATCGGTGGCGTTGGCTTTCGACGACCTCTACTACCTGGAGCGGGCGTGCCGCCAGCAGGTGCTGGCCCAGTCGACCGGCCGCAAGTTGAAAATGCTGCCGCAGAAGGAACTGGAGGAGGCTGCGCGCGCCTGGCGGCAGGTGATGGTGCCGCAGGCGGACAAGCATCTCGAGGCGCTTATGCGCATCCACAAATTGTGATAAGTCTTGACCCATGTTGAGGCGGTTCGATCAATTACGGCGCCGGTTTTCGGGTTTTGTTGCGGTCCTCGCGCTGACGCTTGCCGCCGCGCCGACGCTTGCGACCGTCTCGATGGCGCACGCGAGCATGGGTTCGATGCCTGCCTCGATGCAAGGCAAGTTGCCGTGTCCCCAGCATGCCACCCGGCATCACGAGAGTGAGCCAGCTTCCGATGCAATGCCGAGTGCGTTGCCGAACGATGCGACGCTAAGTAACTGTCATTGCAGTATTTTTTGTAACACTGCTTCGGCCATGGTTGCCGAGACATCGACGTCAACGCCGGCTGGCGACCCCATGACTGGTCCATCGCGCGTCGCGATTGCCGACGGCAGACGGCCGGCTCCATTGCCGCGACCGCCCCGAACCTGATTGCACATTCGAGAGTTACAACTCAAATCGTATCACTGCGCCTCGCCGGCAACGCCGCGACGAGCGCGCCTCATTCGGAGATTCAATATGAAAATTATAACTCGTGTGGTTCCGGCAGTCGTCATTGCGGTCGCGGCCGGGTTCGCAATTGCATACCCGCTATCGGCCCAGCAGATGTGCGGAGCGCCTGGAGCCGGGTCCGGAGCCGGGTCCGGCTGTTGCTCGGGTTCGAGCTGCGGCGTGCAATCAACCCAGATGAAGGGCTCTGGATCAGGCTCTGGCGCCGGCGCCGGATCAAGCTCTGGAGCGGGATCAGGCTCAGCCGCCGCGACAAAGCAGAAGGGCAAGGGTTCGGGAAGTGCCGCGAGCGCCGGCCCGAAAGGCGATCAGAACGCCTCGAGCAAGGCCTATAGCCAGGCCAACAGCGACATGCACAAGGGCATGGACATCCGCTTCACGGGCGATGCCGACGTCGACTTCGCCAAAGGCATGATCCCGCATCATCAGGGCGCGATCGATATGGCCAAAGTCGCCCTGCAGTACGGTCGCGACCCAGAGCTTAAAAAGCTTGCCGAGGAAATCATCAAAGCCCAGGAAACCGAAATAGCCTTCATGAACGACTGGCTCGCTCGCAAGGGCAAATGATATCATTTGCTCTCCCCGTTTTTCTCGGGAAGAGGGCAGTGGCCCATTCGTCGGGCCTACATCCACGCCGCCGCCATCAGCTCGCGCGTGTAGGGCTGCTGCGGGTTGGACATGATGGCATCGACGGTTCCTGCCTCGACCACGCGGCCGGCCTGCATGACGAGCACGCGATCGGCCATCGCCCGCACCACGGCGAGGTCGTGGCTGATGAACACGTAGGCGAGGCCATGCCGCGCCTGCAGCGCCGTCAACAGCGCCACGATCTCCTGCTGCACCGAACGGTCGAGCGCCGAAGTCGGCTCGTCGAGCACCACCAGCTTCGGCTTCAGGATGATCGCGCGCGCGATCGCGAGACGCTGGCGCTGGCCGCCGGAGAATTCGTG